>JBKHXZ010000144.1:0-16607 GCA_046565785.1 Acidimicrobiia bacterium | reverse complement strand
CGGGTCGACCCGGACCATGTATGGGTAGGCGGTGGGTCGTCTGAACTTCTCCGGGTCATCGCCATGGCAGTGGGTGGACCGGGAACCTCGGCGGTGTATGCCTGGCCTTCGTTCGTCATCTACCGGTTGGCATCCACCCTCAGCATGAGCGACAGGGTCGAAGTGCCCTTGGTCGATCACCGTCACGATCTCGACGGGCTGGCGGAGGCGATCCGGCCGGACACGACCGTCGTGTACGTGTGCAATCCGAACAATCCGACCGGGACCCATGTCTCGGCGGACGAACTCGCCGCGTTCGTGGAGCGGATTCCCGAGCGTGTTCTGGTGGTGATCGACGAGGCCTATCACGAGTATGCCACCGCGGGGGACTACGGCACCGCTGTGCCGTTGGCCGTCGAGCGGCCCAACGTGGTGGTGACTCGCACGTTCTCCAAGATCCACGGGTTGGCGGCGTTGCGAGTGGGGTACGGGATCGCCCGCCCGGATGTCATCGTCGAGTTGCGCAAGGCGCAAGCTCCCTTCACGGTCACCTCGCTCGGCCAGGCTGCCGCCGTCGAGTCGTTGCAACAGTCCGAAGCCATTGCTTCTCGGGCGGCCGCCAACGCTTCGGAACGGGAGCGGATGTCGGCGACGCTCGCGGAGTCGGGCGTGCCGGTCGTGCCGTCCCAGGCGAATTTCCTCTTCTTTCGGCTCCCCGATCTGGCCGACCCGGCGGCCGCATTCCTCCGCTTCGGCATCATCGTGCGAGTGCTCGGCGGGGGAGTTCGTGTCACCGTCGGGACGCCGCAGGAGAACGACCGGTTCCTCGCTGCAGTTCGTCACCTCTCCGGATGAACCGACACGTCGTCGGATTATTCGAATCATCGAGATCTCGGTAGCGTCCGGCCCGCACACATGAACTACGGGCTCGGCCCGACGTCATCTCAGGGGAAATCGTGAAAGCCGTCATCAGGGCATTTGCCCGCGCCGTCCGTACCGCGCCGTTCGTCGTGCTGATCGCGGTGATCGTCTCGACCGTCGGATTCGGAGCAGCCTTCGGAATCATCGCTCCCGAGACGGCGACCGGGAACGAAGGGTTCGCACCCGACAACGCCGAGATCGCCGCATCCGAACGGATCGGCGAACTGTTCGGAGGCGACTCGCAAATCTCGGTGTTCCAGGTGATCGTGCGTTCCCCGGGCGGCAACGTGATCTCGCAGGCGGGCCTCGACGCAGTCAACGCGATCACAGCTGCCGTCCAGGCGTCGGACGCGTCCCAGTATCTCGTCGCACCAGGTCCCGGGCAGCCGCCGGTCGTCAGCTACATCGGTCCCGTCTATCAGGCGTTGGCGGTCCAGGGGATCGACCCGTCCGTCCCGCTCGGTGACGCCGCGGTCCAGGATGCCTTCCGGCAGGCTCTTGCCAGTCCCGAGCTGCCAGACGCCCAACGAGGCCAGATCGTCCGTCTTCTCTCACAGGGCTCGGACCCCGCCGCCGCCCGGGCCCAAGCCGGTCTGGTCCTGATGTTCATCGACCCGCCCGACACTGCCACCGCCGAAGAGGCGTTCGACCGGCAGATCGAGATCGAGTCGACGCTGTCGGAGGCGATCGACGGGGTTTCGGTAGAGGGAGTCGAGATCCGCCCGTTCAGCTTCGGGCTCCTCTTCGGTGATCAGGACGAGTTCCTCACCGAAGTCGGGACGCTGTTCGGGGCGGCGATGGCGATCATCGTCGTGATCCTCCTCTTCGTGTACACCGTGCGAGCTCGGGGCGCGGTCTGGCTGCGTCCCACCGCGGTTGTCATCGGACTGATCACCGCGGTGGGCGTGTACTTCGGAACGTCGCTCGAAGGCGTCGGAGGGGTGGCGAACGCGGCCGCCGCCGGCGTCGTCGTGTTCGTCGTCGCCCGCGCCGTCCTCGGTGCGGTGTCGGGTGCCCAGACGGTGACTCGTAGCGCTCGACGGGCCCTCGCCGACATGGTCCTGACCATCGTCACCATCGTCATGGCCATCGTGTGGATGCAGGGAATCGGTGCCCTACTCCTCGAAGCAGGTGTACTCGGCAGTTTCAACCAGGTCACCCAGATCGTTCCGGTGCTGTTGATCGGGCTCGGAGTCGACTACGCCATCCACCTCACTGCTCGATATCGAGAAGAGCTCGGAGAGGGCGGGACAGTGGACCAGTCGATCGGTACCGCGATCGGCACCGTGGGGGTGGCACTCACCTTGGCCACGTTGACCACGGCCATCGGTTTCCTCACCAACGTGTTCAATCCGGTGCCCGCACTGAAGGACTTCGGCATCCTGTCTTCGGTGGGCATCGTGGCCTCGTTCGTCCTGATGCTCACGTTCGTGCCGGCAGTGAGAGAGCTGCTCGACCGCCGGGCAGAGCGCAAGGGTGTGCTGCCTGTGGCCGAGTTCGAGGCATCCGGAGACGGATCACTCAGCCGACTCATCGAGAAGACATCGGTGCTCGCCGACCGCACTCCGGTCACCACCGTCATCGTGGCGCTGGTGTTGGGCGGGCTCGGCGTGTGGGGTTTGACCCAGCTCGAAACTCGCTTCTCGTTCACCGACTTCCTTCCGGAGGACTCTCCCGTGGTCGAGACGCTCAGCATTCTCACCGAGGAATTCGGTGGAGGTTTCGGCGAGACCAGTCAGGTGCTGGTGGAAGCCGATGCCGGTGTCGACCTGGCCGATGCAGCCGCCCACAACGCCATGGTCGACATCACCGCGGCGCTCGCCGCGGTTCCCGACGTGGTGTCTTTCGAGACACCGAACGGTCCGGTGGCGCAGGCAAACTCGCCGATCGGGCTGCTCCAACAACTGCTGGCGCCCGGACCCGACGGCAACCCCGCCGCGCCGGCCGAGATCCTCGGGCTCGTTCAGGAACTCGGGCTAGGACCAGATCTCGCCGCGCCCGCAGGCGCCGATCTCACCCCGCTGTACCAGGCGGTGGCCGGGGCGGTCCCCGAGCAGGCCGCCAACGTCATGCACTTCGACGGAGACCGGTTGGATGCCGTGCTGTTCGACATCTCCACTCAGGCCGGTGAAGCGGGAGCCGACGAACTTCGAGTGGCGCTGGTCGACGCGTTCGGTCCGCTCGATCCGCACGCCGAGTTCATCCCGACGTCGGACGAGATCATTTCGGCGGTGATCGTCGATGCGCTCGCCAGCAGTCAGACCCAGTCGCTTCTCATCACCCTGGTCATCGCCACGGTGGTGTTGATGGTCAGTTTCTGGATCGAGAACCGCCGTCCCTTCCTCGGAGTGATCACGATGGCGCCGGTGGCTCTGGTCGTCTTCTGGACGTACGGGCTGATGTATGCCACCGGTATCCCGTTCGGTCCGGTCACCGCCACCCTGGCGGCACTCGCGGTGGGGATCGGGGTTCCGTTCACGATCCACATCGCCCGTCGGTTCGAGGAGGATCGAAACCGATTCGAGACGTTGGGGGACGCGTTGCGATCGACCACACGGCATACCGGGGCGGCCCTGGCCGGGTCGGCGTTCACCACGATGGCAGGGTTCGGGATCCTGATGTCCTCCACGCTCACACCGTTCCAGCAGATGGGCCAGGTCACCGTGTACGCCATCGGGCTGTCACTGATCGGGGCGATCCTGGTGCTGCCGTCGTTGCTGGCGCTGTGGGAGGGATGGCACCGTCGCCGCGGGGATGCCGTCGTCGAGCATGCCACCGAGTCGGTGGTTTGACCGCTCAGGGGCCGCGCTTGGGGTTCGGAATCCAGGGGACGATCGGGGCGTAGCTCGCCGACGACCCGTACACCAGCATCGCCAGCATCACCCCGTATACCGGCAGGTGGCCGATCAGCTCGCTCGCCCCGAAGAAGAACAACGTGGCGTTGAACGGGATACCGGCCACGATCACTGCCACCTGCGGGAGTGCCCCGCTGATGACGAGGAGTCCGAACAACAACTCGATCGCTCCGGCGATGCGGAGGAACTCGAGGTCCGGTATCTCGATACCGACGGTGGCAGCTACGTTCAGGATCGGGTAACGGTCGATCAGTGCCAGTCCGATCTCGGGACGGATGAGCTTTTCGGTACCCGAGAGCACTACGAGAGCCCCTCCCGCGGCGAGACGCATCAGGAACAGTGGACCCTTCAGGTCGGCCGGTTGGACATCCACCGCGCCATGGCGGTCGGCCCCGGGTGGCACCAGCGCAAGGAAGACGGCGATCCCGAGGAGATCGATCCGCTCCAGGATCGCCACCGGGTCGTAGGCGATGAGTCCCAAAGGCCCGGCGGCAACCAGCAGGGCGGCGGCAGCCCGAACTCGCCATCCGCTGACCAGCCACACACCGACAGCGCCTTCGACGATGGCGAGAAGGGTTCCCACGCTCCCTTCCGGGAGGTCGAGTCCTGGAGCCAGGTAGGTGCCGGCATACGCCTGGGCGATGAGGGAGACGCCCGCATGGATGGCGAGGATGCGTGGGATCCACGGTGCCAGACCGCCGAGCCGGCCCAAGAAGCGCATCTCCGGTTGCGGCAGCCGTGTGGACACCCATCGCCAACCGGCCGCCACTCCGACCGCGGCGAGGACGAGGACGATCGAGGCGGGTTCCAACAGGAAGTCGAAGTCGTATTCCGGCCGCTGCTCGGTGAACCACGTCGTGTGGGCGAAGTCCGGCATCTCGGGCCCATCCTATGGTCGGACGGGTACTGTGCCGCTCGAGGATTCAGCGAGGAGAAGACGTGCCGGAACTCGAACACTTTTGCACCATCAAGGCCAGCCTGGGCGCCCGGATCATCGGTAACGGTCCTTCGGGGATGCGGGTCGACTTCCCGTTCGAGGGGACTGCGACCTCCCCCCACTGGGAGGGGGAGCGGCCGGTCAAGGGAGTCGACTACGTGACCTATCGGTCGGACGGGAACATGACTTTGGACATCCACGGAGTCATCGGGGAAAAGCGCGAGTCGGTCGGCTACACCGCCACCGGTGTTTCGATCGCGCTCTCCAAGACCGAGGCTGCTCCCCGCGAGCTGATCACCTTCCACACCGGGAACGAGGATCTCGCCTGGCTGAACACCGAGATCGCCGTGGCGCTCGGCTCAGGTGCAGACGGTGCGATCCAACTCGAGGTCTATCTGGTCCGGCCGTGATCAGCTGACCGAGCGGAAGTCGGGCTTTCGCTTCTCGACGAACGCCCGCATGCCTTCACGGTGCGACGGTAGGGATCCGAGTTCCCCCTGCACCTCCGCCTCCCGTGCGGTCGTGGCATCGAGGCTGGCGGCTGCCGCCATGTGGATGATTCGGCGAGTCTCGACGTAAGCACGCCGGGGTCCGTCCGCCATGGCCGACGCCCTCGTCATCGCCGCTTGGACCACATCGTCGTCCACCACTTCGGCGACCAGCCCGAGAGCGAGGGCTTCGTCGGCGGGAACCCGCCGTCCTGACATGGCGATCTCCATTGCCCGCGACACTCCCACCATCTGCGGGAGGAACCAGGCTGTTCCGGTATCGGGCACCAAGGCGACGTTGATGAACGCACTCATGAAGAACGCAGATTGGGTCATTACCCGGATGTCGCAGGCGAGGGCCAGCCCCATTCCCGCCCCGGCTGCCGCACCGTTCACCGCCGCCACGACGGGAACCTGGGAGGAGAGGATTGCTTCCAGCGCAGGGTTGAAGCGGGTCGTGATCGTCCGGTGGAGATCCGGGCCGTCCTGGTCGTACTCGCCCAGGAGATCGCCCAGGTCGGCGCCGGCGCAAAACGCTTTGCCTTCCCCGGTCAGCACGACAGCTCGGGCCTCGGATCCTGCCCGACGGAAGGACTCGGTCAGACCGTCGGTGATCGACTGGTCGATCGAATTGAAAACCTGGGGGCGAGCGAGCGTGATGATGGCGACGTCGTCGTCCAGGCGATACGTGACAGACATCGGGGCCTCCTCGTCGGGGAGGTCAGACGGTACATGACCCGGATCCCCGGATTCGGCTGGGTAGCGTGGCGTTCATGGCTCGGTGCTCGTTTTGCGGTCGGAACGCCGCTGCGGCCGGATCGGTCGTCGCCGGGCCCCGAGGTGTCGGCATTTGTGGGGAGTGTGCCTCGCTAGCAGCCGAGGTAGCGCTCGATGCGACCCAGCCCGAACAGGTCGACCGGGTGGTCACCTCGATCGGCTGTCTGATGACCAACGACCGCCGTTACGAAGGCCTGCTCGGATGGATACCGGATGCCGCAGTTGCCGTGCGCCGTGGACGTATCACTTGGATCGGGCCGGAACGCCACCTTCCTGGTCGTTACGCAGAACTCCCCACCGTCGACGCCGGTGGCCGCGTGGTAGCACCGGGATTCGTCGATGCCGGCGTGGGAATGCTCGGCGAGATCGACCCATCCGATCCGGAGTCGGCAGTCCAGGCAGCAGCCACCGTCGCAGCCGACCTGACCACCTTTGGGGTGACGGCGTTCGATCTGACAGTCGGAGGTCGTGACGACCCGATTGCCGAGACGTTGGCGCTTGCCGCGGGTCGCGGACTCGCCGAGCGGGCCGCGGCGACGATTGCCCTGTCGTGGCGGATCCCCCAGGCGCTCGATGCCGAAACCATCCGCCGCGTGATGCTCCCTGCTGCGCTCCGACTCGCCTCCCATGCGGTGGTGACGTGTGTGGGAGAGCCTCACGACCTGGAGTCCCGCCTCGAGGCCATCCGCCCGCTTCGCCCTCGTATCGAGGTGTGTGACGAACCGGGTGCATGTGAGGACGCCGCAGAAGGTGCGTTGTCGGTGGCAGGCGCGGGTCACATCTCGCCGGTGGACGGAGTGGTGTCGATCGTCGAGCCGCTGGCTCTGCTGGACGGGCGTGCGCTTCCCGCTCGCAAGCTGTGGGACGGAGGCGCGGTCGTGGCCGTGGCGAGCCGCAACGATCCACGTCGTCGTCTCGTGCGGTCCCCCTATCTCCTGGCATCGTTGCTCGTCGATGTTGGTGGTCTGACGGTGTCCGAGGCGATGTGGGCGCTCACCCGAGGAGGAGCGCTGGCACTGGGTGACCCTGAGCGCGGACGGCTGCGTCCGGGTGATGTGGCCGATCTGGTGATCCTCGACACCGACAACCTCGGCGACCTGGTGCGTCGGCCGGATACCGCGTGGGCGACCACCGTCATGGTGGGCGGCGCGGTTGTCGCCACAAGACCCTGAGATCGTCAATGATCACGCTATGTTTCCCGGTACCCGGGCACTCACCGGGACGTACACGCCGCTACAAGGAGGACCGATGAACAAGGCTGAGATGGCGCAGAAGCTCGCCAAGAAGGCCGATCTGACGCAGGCGCAAGCCGCGGAGGTCATCGACGCAATCTTCTCGACCAAGGATGGCGAAGGCATCATCGCTGTCGAGTTGGATGCCGGCCGCAAGGTCTCGATCGCTGGATTCGGCAACTTCACCACGAAGTCGCGCGCTGCCCGCAAGGGCCGCAACCCCGCCACGGGCGAAGAAATCACCATCCCCGCCAAGAAGTACGCTCACTTCGCGCCCGCCAAGGGCCTGAAGGACCGCGTCGCCGACTGATCGTTTCCGACGTTCAGACATCGAACGGGTCCCGCCGGCTGGCGGGACCCGTTCTGTTTACGCATCACCGATTCGGGAGGTCGAATCCAGTGCGAGCACTCGACATGCCAGGCCCCTTCGGTGTGGCTCATCGGGGAAGTCGCATCCTGTGGCCGGAGAACACGATGGTGGCTTTCGAAGGCGCCGTCGGGCTCGGCTTCGAATGGCTCGAGACAGATCTGCATCTGACCGCGGACGGGGTGTTGATGTGCGTACACGACGACACCCTGGACCGCACGACCAACCTCACCGGCCCGGTGTCCCGGTTGCGTTCGGACGAACTCAGCCGGGTGGATGCGGGATTCCGGCATGGACCCGGCGAGGGATTTCCGTTCCGCGAAACGGGCATCGGAATCCCCACGCTCGAGGAGCTGTTGTCCAGCTTTCCCGATGTCAGGGTGATCGTCGATCTGAAACAGGACGGGTTGGTGGGGCCGTTGTGGAGTCTGATAGAGCGGATGGGCTTGCATGATCGGCTGGTCGTTGGCTCGTTTTCCGACCGACGGTTGAGAGAGTTCCGCCGGGCTTCGGCCGGCAGTGTCGCCATGTCGACCGGACCTGCCCGCTCGGTGGTGGCCGTGGCCGGCGCGTTGGCGGGGAGAGCCCCGCGCCTTGCGGATGCGGTGCAGTTCCCGGTCCGGGTCGGTCCGCTGGCACCGTTGACGACCAGGACCGTGGCCTCGTTCCATCGCAGCGGGTATCAGGCGCATGTGTGGACGGTGAACGATCCCGAGCAGATGCGTCGGTTCTACGACATCGGGGTCGATGCGATCATCACCGACCGCCCCGATCTTCTGCGTGACGTGCTGCGTGAGCGCGGACACTGGAGCGGGTCTTGAGCCATCGCCGGCATTTCTCGTCCTGGCCGGTCGACCGTGCCGGCTTTGCGGTGCTCGTCGGTGGGCAGGTGGCCGAACGGGAGGGGGACGAGGGGGTGTTCGAGCTGGCCTCGATCGCCAAGCTGCTGGCCGCCATGACCGCCATGATCGCGATCGAGGAAGGCAGTCTCGATCTCGATACGGGTGTTGACCCGCCCGGTGCGACGGTTCGGCATCTCCTGGCACATGCCGCCGGGTACGACTTCGATTCCGAGCGCACGATCGCCGCGGTCGGTTCGCGTCGGGTCTACTCAAACGTCGGCATCGAAAAGTACGCAGAGCATCTTGCCGGGCGTACGGGGATGTCGTACGCCCAGTACCTGCGGATCGGGGTGCTGGAACCGCTCGGTATGGATGACACCGAACTGTACGGGTCGCCCGCCCAAGGAGTGCGGTCGACCGTGGCCGATGTCGCCGCGCTCGCCGCCGAGTTCATGCGACCGACCCTCGTCTCGGATGCCACGCTTCGCATGGCGCGGACGCCGGTGTTCCCGGAACTCGGTGGGGTGTTACCCGGGGTCGGCAGGTTCGAGCCGAACCCGTTCGGGCTGGCGATCGAAGTGAAGGGAGACAAGTCTCCTCATTGGTCGGGGTCTCGCACTTCACCTGAGACGTTCGGGCATTTCGGTGGAGCGGGCACGTTTCTCTGGGTCGACCCGGTCATCGACATCGCCGCGGTGGCGCTCACCGACCGTCCCTTCGACGTGTGGGCCATGCGCTCGTGGCCGGAGTGGAGCGACCTGGTGATCGAACACATCACCTGAGTCCGTTCTCTTCTCCTAGGAGCGCCAGCGACCTCGAGGGAAGGAAGCGAGGAAGGGGGGTCGTGGAAGTGTTCCCGGTGATCGGTGTTCACCGACGGCCCCCTGGCCCGGCTGGCGCCGGGCCTGTCCCCCCAACGTCGCTGGCGCTCCTGGGGGGACAGAACGCACGCCTTGCGCTCGGTCTTGGGCCGCCGGGTGGCCTTCCTGGTGGGCTTCGTCCGGGGGGACGGGGTCAGCGCAGGGTGGGTTTGAAGGAGGGCCTGGAGGCTTCGAAGGCGGTGATGTCAGCCTCGTATTGCAGGGTGAGCCCGATGTCGTCCAACCCGTTCAGAAGCCGATGCTTGGTAAAGGGATCGATGTCGAATCGAGCCTCGAACTCGTTGCCGTACGACACCGTCTGCGCTTCGAGGTCGATGGTGATCTCGGCGCTCGGATCCGACTCCCCCAACTCGATCAACCATTGGACTTCCTTCTCCGACAGCACGACCGGCAGCAGCCCGATCTTCGTGCAGTTGTTGAAGAAGATGTCGGCGAACGAGGGGGCGACGACCGCCTCGAATCCCCAGTCCTGCAAGCCCCACGGGGCATGCTCCCGGGACGATCCCGACCCGAAGTTGGGACCGGTGACCAAGACTTTGGCCGCTGGTACTCGGGCCGTTCCAGCACGAACTGGGTTTCGTCCTTGCGCCAATCCCAGAAGACATACTGGCCGTAGCCTGACCGCTCGACCCGCTTCAGGAAGTTTTTCGGCATGATCTGATCGGTGTCCACGTTCGCCCGCGGGAGGGGGGCGATGGAGCCGGTGATGACGTTGACGGGCTGCATTCGACCTCTCAGTTCCACTCGCGGACGTCGACGAAGTGTCCGGCGACGGCAGCGGCGGCGGCCATGGCCGGTGACACCAGATGGGTGCGGCCACCCTTACCTTGCCGACCTTCGAAGTTGCGGTTCGACGTCGACGCCGCTCGTTCGCCAGGCATCAAGATGTCGGGGTTCATGCCGAGGCACATCGAACAGCCGGCGTCCCGCCATTCGAAGCCGGCATCGGTGAAAACCCGATCCAGCCCTTCTTGTTCGGCCTGGAGCTTCACCATTCCAGATCCGGGGACCACCATGGCATGGATCCCGTCTGCCACCTTGCGCCCGGCCACGATCTTGGCGGCCTCGCGCAGATCTTCGATGCGGGCGTTGGTGCACGAGCCGAGGAAGATTCGATCCGGGCGGATGTCGGTGATCGGTGTTCCCGGTTCGAGCCCCATGTAGGCGAGGGCACGTTCGGCGGAGGACCGTTCCACCGGGTCGTCGAACGAGGCAGGGTCGGGAATCCGTTCGGTGACGGGAAGGGTCTGACCGGGGTTGGTACCCCACGAGACGTAGGGGGCGAGCTGGCCCGCATCGATGTGGAGTTCGGTGTCGAAGGTGGCGCTCGGGTCGGTGGGAAGGCTCCGCCAGCTCTCGAGCGCCAGATCCCAGTCGGCGTCCTTGGGAGCATGTGGGCGACCCTTCAGATAGGCGAAGGTGGTCTCGTCGGGGGCGATCATGCCGGCCCGCGCACCGGCTTCGATCGACATGTTGCAGATCGTCATCCGGCCCTCCATCGACAGCGATTCGATGGTCGAACCCCGATATTCGATGACGTGACCGTTGGCTCCCGCCGTCCCTATACGGGCGATGATGCCGAGGATGACGTCCTTGGCGGTCACTCCGGTCGGCAGGTCACCGTCGACGGTGATGGCCATCGACTTCGGCTTGGTTTGGGGGAGAGTCTGGGTGGCGAGGACGTGTTCGACTTCCGAGGTCCCGATACCGAAGGCGAGTGCACCGAACGCCCCGTGGGTGGCGGTGTGCGAGTCGCCACACACGATGGTCATGCCAGGCTGGGTGATGCCCTGTTCGGGGCCAATCACGTGCACGATTCCCTGTCGGGGGTCGTCGAGCCCATAAAGGGTGATGCCGTACTCTCGACAGTTGGCGATGAGCGTGTCGATCTGCTTTTTCGACATGGCGTCTTTGATCCCCAGCGCCCGGTCCTTGGTCGGGACCCCGTGGTCGATGGTCGACACGGTCAGGTCGGGGCGGCGCACGGTTCGCCCGGCGAGGCGCAGACTGTCGAAGGCTTGTGGTGAGGTCACCTCGTGGACGAGGTGCAAATCGATGTAGAGGAGGGCTGGTTCGCCGGGGGCAGCGCGTACCACGTGGCTGTCCCAGACTTTTTCGAAGAGGGTGCGTGGAGTCGTCATGGGCTGATTCGAGGGTAGTGCCACCTCGGAAGGGTGGATCCGGACGTACGCTGCAGGGTATGTACCCGCTGCTTGCAGCCTTCGTCGTGTTCTTCCAGGTGGCGAGCCCGTTCGTCGCTCCCTCGGTTGTCGGTACCGAGACGTCGGCGAAAGGGATGGAGGTCGACATCTCCGTGTCGGGCCCTCCCGGCGGTTCGGTGGTTGCGCATTTCATCCACCCCGGCGGCCAGCAGCAGACCTTCGCCCTTCGGGAGAGGGAGTCGGGCAGGTATGGGGGGATCGTCGAGGTCGATCGGATCGACTATGTGGTGGTGTTCGAGGCGTTGGACGGTCTGGGCACCCAGTCTTCGCCTTTCCGACTGACCGACGTGGGTCTCGACCGGGCGATCCTCGGGGCACTCCCCGTCGCCCCGACCACAACCGAATCGGGGGTCTCGACGTCCACCCGGGGGTGGGGCTGGTTGGCGTTGGCGATGGGCGCCGGTTCGCTGGCGCTCGTGGCGCTGTGGGCGCTTCCGGAGCGGGAGCGACGGACAGACGAGACGAGTGTCGAGATATCGTAATGAAGTAATTGTGTAATCGAGTACCGTGAGACGGTCGCACGAAGGAGGCAGCATGAGCGACCTACTCGGGTGGTTCGTCGGGCGGATCCCGGATGGATGGTTCTCCGAGCCGGTGGAAGTCGAATGGGATCGGGACGAGATCATCGTCACCGGAACGCTGGCAGCACCGGACGTGGGGAACGCCGGGGAAGCCACCGAACGTGAAGCCGAGCAGTCACGGATCGAAGGCTTCCGGGAAGAAACTCGCCAGCGGCGCATGGACATCGCCGCCGCAGCGGAACTTCACTTCGAACGCAAGGTGTCCTGGGCGGTGCGATGTGGGGCGACCCACATGCTGTTCACCCACCTGGCGGCGCCCATCATGACCCGGCTCCGCATGGCCGAACGGCAAGTGCTCGACACCCTGATCGATGCAGGTGTGGCCAGGTCACGAAGCGAGGCGCTGCAATGGTGTGTCAAGTTGGTCGGGCGTCACGAACGGGAATGGCTTGACGATCTACGGCAGGCGATGGAACAGGTCGAAGCGGTCCGGGCCCAGGGACCACGAAGCGAGCGGTGAAACGCGGGGAGGGGGCCGCACGTGCGGCCCCCTACCGTTGGTTGGAGCGACTTGGGAGCCTGCTTCAAACCCCTCGGTTGTCGATAGCGCTCTGGTCGTACGGCTCCAGCATGATGCATTCGCCGGGGCACTCCTCGGCGGCCTCGATGGTCACTTCGATCTGCGAATCGGGAACCCGTGCCACGCCCCGGGATCCGTCCGGTCCGTGGCCGTCGCCGTCCTCACCGTCGAAGACGATGGTCTTGCCGAAATGGGAGGAGTCCTCCCGCACCACCCAAAGACCGTCGTCCCGCGGTTCGAAGACGTCAGGAGCGATCTCCGAACAGATTCCGTCGCCGGTGCAGAGATCCTGGTCGATCCATACCTGGAGTTTCGTTGCGCTCATGTAGATGCTTCCTCTCGTTCCAAAAGGTTCATGGCCAGCCGGAAATGCGCCAGCCCCTCGATCTGTCGGATCGAGCGTGAGCTGCGCTTGAAGCGTTCAGCGATGCGGTCGTGGGATTCGCCCGACGACCTCAGGTGGAGCACTCGGCGTTCGAGTGCGGCTGCCGCTCGTGAATCCGTTGGGCGGGTTCGAGGGATCCTCGACCACTGCAGGATGCGGTTCACGTGCTGGGGGCTGCGGCGGATGCGGACGCCGATCTCGTCGGAGGACAGACCGGCCGCGTCCATCGCCACCACACGCCGCTCCAGCGGACGCAGATGTTCGGTCACGGCTGACTCTTTCGTCGTTCACCCCCAACCTAGTGGGAACTGGCCACGATCCGATGTCGGGCAGGTGTCAGCGCTGGACGACGACGGCGACTTGACTGGGGTCATGCGCGTACGTCCAGCACGCCCTGGAGACGGTCGATCTGTCGGAGAGGTCCGGGTGGCGTCATGGCGCGCGGCGTATCGAGGCTTGATGCCCGATCAGGTTCTCGACGGCCTCTCGGTGGATGAGGACCGATGGGAGGAGGCGATCGGTTCCGAGCGGGCCGACACGACACTCCTGGTGGTGGAAGACGACGACACCGCGGTGGTCGGATTCAGTCTGGTGGGCCCGGATCGCGACGGAGCAGAAGCCACGGGCGAAATCGTGGCGATCTATCTCCACCCCGACGTTTGGGACCGAGGATACGGTTGGGCACTGATGGAGCACTCGGTGGCGGCTTTGCGGGAACACGGGTACCGCCGCGCCGTCCTCTGGGTTCTCGAATCCAACGAACGGGCCCGCCGTTTCTACGAGACCGCCGCCTGGCTGGCCGACGGGGGCCGCAAGCTGGAGGCGTGGGACGGGTTCCCGCTTCCCCACATCCGTTATTCCCGCGATCTGGCCTGAGGGGTCAACCCGCCCTGCGCCGGCTGCGCAGGGCCCACACGGCCAGACCGGCGGCGATGCCGGCAGCCAAGGCGGCCCCTGAGATCACGGGGACGCTCGCCGGCATCGTCTCGAGACGTGTGCGGATCGACACCGCCCGTTCGAATTCGAGGATCGCCCATCCCCGTTCGAGAGCGATGGCCTTCAGATCCTTGTCCGGGTTCACGGCGACCGGATGGCCGACGAGTTCGAGCATCGGGAGGTCGGTGGCCGAGTCGGAGTAGGCGAAGCACTCGGTGAGATCCAGATCCCAGTCTTCTGCGAGCTCACGGATGGCTTGCGCCTTGCCGTCTCCGTAGGCGTAGAACGTCACGTTGCCGGTGTAGCGACCCTCATAGTCGACTTCGGACACGGTCCCGATGACTTCGTCGGCGTCGAGGAACTTCCCGAGCGGCTCGACCACTTCCACCGGTGAGGATGAAATGATCACGACAGGGCGCCCGTGTCGCTTGTGGTCGTCGATCAAGAAGAGGGCCTCGGCGTAGACGAGTGGCGACACCACCTCCTCGACCGTCTCGGTGATGATGTCGCGGATCTGGTCGCGATTCCAGCCTCGAGTCATCTCGCCGAGTTCGTCGCGGATGCGTTCGAGCTGGTCGTGGTCCGCTCCGAACATCCGGTAGTAGCTCTGAGCGATGCCCGCCTTGAGCAGGGCCTTCTTGTTCAAGAGGCCGGCACGATTGAAATGCGGGGCGAAAGCGAGGGTCGACGACCGGGCGATGATCGTCTTGTCGAGGTCGAAGAACGCCGCCGCAGGCATCCATCCCAGCCTATTCGGCGAGGGCCGCGCGAATCGGTGTTGTCTTGTCAAGGGGTTCACGACCCGTAGCAACCCCCGTACGTTCGCCCACCGTGCTCGTACGACGACTCCACAGCCCGGACCCGGTGCTGCATCGAATTGCCCCCTTCGGGCTGGCTGCCGCCACCGGGACCGCCCTGGTCATCGACCTGGATCCTGATGCTCCGCCCTATCCCGGCCCGACGCTGGCCGACTTGGCGGCCGACGGTTTGACCGCTCGGCATCTCCGCTCGTCGCGAGAAGGTGTGGCGGTCATCGCCAACGGCGGCGTGAACGAAGAAGATGTCGCCCAACTCGTCACCCAGTTGTCTTCCGGGTGGCCGGCGGTGGTGTTTCGGGCTCCCACTCCGAGGGAGGCCATTCCGGTACTTCCGCTCGAACCCGACGAGCTGCGACCGACCCGAGCGATTCGGGCTGTGTGGCAGGCCTCCACGCGGGGATCCCGGGCCCCTGGTGTGGTTCTGCCTCCCTTGTCTCGGGCAACCGTCCGGCGTCTCTGCCGCGGCCAGGTGGAGCCGCGTCACCGCTGGGTGAAGGCATGGGCGGGGGTCTGGGGGCCGGCGTGGACCTGAAGAGCCGGCTCAGCGCCGCCGTTCTCGCCAGCGGCGTTCCCCTCGCCAGGGCAGAGGTCGAACGAGAAGTCGCCCGGTTGGCGCGTCTGGAGGCGCCGCTCGCCGCCCCCGACCAGTTGCGACAGGTGGTGGATCATCTCGTCGGCCTGGGTCCGCTGGAGCCCCTGCTCGCCGATGAGGAGATCACCGACATCCTAGTGAACGGCCCGCATGAGGTGTGGGTCGAGCGCCGGGGGGACCTCGAACGTACCGACATCCGTTTCGAAGGCACAGCAGACCTGATGGCAGTGATCGAGCGGATCATCACACCCCTCGGGCTTCGCCTCGACCGGTCCTCTCCGATCGTCGATGCCCGACTGCCCGATGGCAGTCGTCTGCACGCCGTAGTGGAGCCCGCCACACCCAGCGGTCCAGTGGTGGCGATCCGTCGGTTCACCGAGGCGGTGACAGATCTCGACGGGCTCGTCGCAGCCGGGTCGATGGATGTTGTCCAGCGTGACCGGCTGGAACGAGCTGTCGTCGAGCGTCGCAACATTCTCGTTTCAGGCGGGACCGGGACGGGGAAAACCACCTTGCTCAACGTCTTGAGCCGGGTGATTCCGAGTACCGAACGAACCGTGATCGTCGAAGACGCCGCCGAGTTGCGGCCGACGGGCCATGTCGTGCGCCTCGAGGCCCAACCTCCGAATGCCGAAGGTCGAGGTGGCGTGCGGCTGGACGAACTCGTACGGGCCGCATTGCGGTTGCGGCCCGATCGCATCGTGGTCGGCGAAGTCCGCGGGCCGGAAGCGCTGGACCTGGTCTCGGCGCTCAACACCGGGCATGCGGGCTCGATGTCCACGATCCACGCCAACGGGCCCGACGAGGCTCTGCTCCGCTTGGAGACGTTGGCGCTGTCGGGTTCACGCCGTCCGGCACCGGACGCAATCCGACGGCAGATCGAATCCGCCCTCGACATGGTCGTCCAGTTGGGACGGGTGGGGCCTGTTCGCCGGATCGTCGAAATCCGGGAGTGGGGATGCTCGTGATGGCCGCACTCGTGCTGGGACAGGCGCCGTGGTCGCACCGGCTTCTGGTGGCAGCGGCATGGCTGATGCCGTTGCCAGCGGGCATCGTCGTCGGATTTCTCAGAATTCGGGAGATGCGGAGTCGGCAGGACCCGCCGATGGGTCGTGAAGCGGCGCAGTTGCTCGAGGTCGTGGCCGCCCTGCAGGCGGGACAACCGCTGCGGTCGGCGTTGACCTGCCTGAGTCCGACAGTGTCCCGCCTGGTGGCGGTCGGCGCCGACACCGACCGGCTGGCGCAGGCGGTCGGCGAGGCGCTCGGCGAGCATG
>JBKHXZ010000143.1:0-3360 GCA_046565785.1 Acidimicrobiia bacterium | reverse complement strand
ACCGCCGCCATCCACGGCGACAGCTTCTCGTCGAGGTCACCCGGCAGATAGCCCATCTCCTGACGTCCCACCGCCACCATCGGCCGGTACACCGACACCCGGCGGTAACGCCCGTGCTCCAGCACCTGTTCGAGCGCCGCGGCCAGGGCGAGGAACGTCTTGCCCGATCCGGCCATCCCCATCAGCGAGACCGCCGGAACGTCCGGGTCGAGCAGATGGTTGAGTGCCACCGTCTGCGCCAGGTTCTTCGGCTCCACGCCGAAGGCACGCGGGTTGAGCGGAACCCGCTCCACCACCACCTCCGGTTCAGATTCGATCACCCGGGTGATCGCCGACCGGGACACCCCCGAACGCAACACCACATGCTCGTTGGTCAACGCCGACACGCCGTCGAGGACCAGCTTCCCCTCGTCGAAGAGCCGGTCGATCATCTCGCCGGAGGTGGTCACCTCGTGGATGCCGCGGGCGAGTTCGTCCACCTGAACCGTGTCACCCCGGTAGTCCTCCACCTCGACCCCGAGCTGGGCTCCCTTGATCCGCAGCGCGGCGTCTTTGGTCACCAGCACCGTCTCCGGTTCGGTCTGCGCCAGGTTGAGGCAGGCGGCGAGAATGCGGTGGTCGGGAGTGGACGGGTCGAGGACCGACGGCAGACGATCCGAGACGATCCCGTTCAGTTCGATGCGAAGCCGACCGCCCGACGGCAGTGGGACGGGTTCGGACATCCCGCCGGGCTCGGAAGCACCGAGTTCCTCGAGCAGCCGGATCGCCTTGCGGGCGTTGGTTCCCACCTCGTCGACTCGGGTTTTCTTCCGGTCGAGCTCTTCGACGACCACCAGTGGCAAGACCACGTCGTGCTCGTCGAATCGAAGGGGTGAATGAGGGTCAGCGAGCAGGACGCATGTGTCCAGAACGTAGGTGCGGGCCACCGGTTTCGACTCCCCTTGTCGTCAGCGGCCCCCATCGTGCCCACGGAGCGCGCGAAAACAAAGGATCTCGCCGCTCGACCGGCACGGCCGTCCATCCACGCCTTCTACGATTCCGGACCATCGCCCCCTTTCCGTCGAACCAATGACTCTCGCCATCCTCTCCGTCCTGGCCGGTGTCGGCCTCCTCGCCTACGCCGCCGACCAGTTCGTGATCGGCGCCGCCCGCATCGCTCTCATCCGCAAGATCTCGCCTCTGGCGGTCGGCGTGGTGATCGTCGGTTTCGGCACCAGTTCACCGGAGCTGCTCGTCTCGGTGTTCGCCGCTTCGAGCGGAGATGCCCCGGTGGCGATCGGAAACATCGTCGGCTCGAACATCGCCAACCTCACACTGCTGCTGGGGATCGGGGCGCTGATCTTCCCGCTTGCCGTCGAATCGAAGACGGTTCGGCGTGAGGCACCCCTCACTGTCGTAGCCACGTTGGCTTTCGCGGTGACGGTCCAGGGCGGGGTCTCGTTGTGGGAGGGGCTCGTCCTGCTCGCCGCCATGGCCGCTGTCATCGGGTTCGTCATGCGAAACGGGAAGGGCGACCCCCTGGCGGCAGAGACCGACGAGTTCGCCGACGCCCGCACCCACCGGCTGTCGACCGAGACGATCCGCACCGTACTGGGTCTGATCGGAACGCTCGGCGGTGCCCAACTCCTGTTGGGTGGTGCTCTGGATCTCGCCGCACTCGCCGGCCTCGACGACGGCTTCGTCGGCGCCACCCTGGTAGCGGTCGGAACGTCGCTGCCGGAACTGGTGACTGTGATCCAGTCGGCCCGCCGTCGGGAAGGGGATCTGATCCTCGGCAACCTGCTCGGCTCCAACATCTTCAACGCGCTGGCCGTCGGTGGACTCGTCGGACTCTTCGGACGGGGTGCCGCGGTGGGGTCATCCCTGGCCGTCGTAGCTTCCGGCATGGCGATCGGGGCTGCTTTCGTCGCCTGGCTGCTGATGAAGACAGGCCGAACCGTCAGCCGTTGGGAGGGTGCAGGCCTGGTAGCGGTCTACCCGCTGGCCGTGTTCCTCCTGGCCTGAATCGGCACACGAACTCCGACGCGGGTCTCTGCACGTCTTCTAGGCTGGGGACGTCGACAGAAGGGTGGCTAGGGTTCCGCCGCTTCGTGCGGGGCTGGTCCGAGCGCCACAGAACGCCCAGGTCGGAAGACACGCAGCAGGCCCGCACCTCAACGGACAAAAGCCTCGAGGGGAGACGTCGGCGCCGTCAGAACGCGCCGAAACGAGGAGGCCCACATGCCGACCGACCACACCCTTCGAGCAGCCCTGCTGGCCGTGTTCGTGACGATTCTGTGGGCGAGTTCCTGGGTGCTGATCCGCATCGGGCTGGACACCGGCGAACTCTCTCCGATCGGTTTCGCCGGCCTCCGCTACGGCCTGGCTGCACTCGTCGTTTGGGCGACGCTCGGGCCCCTTCGTCGTCGACAGATACGGAGATTGACCCCGAGTCGTCTCGGCGAACTCGCCGTCCTCGGCATCGTGTTCTACGCCCTCACACAAGGTTCGCAGTTCGTGGCGATCGCCCACCAACCTGCCGCCACCACCAGTCTCATCCTGTCGTTCACCCCGCTGTTGACCGCGGTCGTTGCCGTCTTCTTCCTCGGCGAACGCATCACACCCATCCAGATCGCCGGGATGCTCGCCGTGGCGGGAGGGGCCACCCTGTACTTCACCGGGTCGCTCGGGGCGACGGTCGTCGGGATGACTGCGGCGGTGGTGTGCTTGGGCGCCAACACGGCTTCCTCGGTGATGGGCCGGAACATCAACCGCCGTGCCGGCGCCGACCCGCGCATCGTGACCGTCGTGTCCATGTCGGTGGGCGCGGTGATCCTGCTGATCATCGGTGCCGTGCTCGAAGGAATCCGGCTTCCCAACGCCGAGGGGATGGTCATCGTCGCCTGGTTGGCGGTGGTCAACACCGCCTGGGCGTTCGTGCTTTGGAATCGGTCACTCATCCACCTGCCTGCCGCCACTTCGGCAGTGATCAACAACCTGATGTTGGTGGAGATCGCCGTGCTGGCGTGGCTGTTCCTCGACGAACGGCCCTCGGTGGGTCAGGTCGTGGCGATCAGCGTCGTCACGGTGGGAGTGGTGGCCGGCGGTGGTGCGCTCGGTGCCGTCAGAGCTTCCCGTTCTGCAGGTGAGGAGCAACAGACCAGTCCGCCACCCACGGCCCCTGATCGGTGAGCACGATGTGGGTGACCCCGGTGTTGTGGCTGACTGCCAGGTCCCGGTTGATGTCGGTCCCCCGGCGGTGGATGTCGGCGATCAGTGACTTGATCGCCGCGCCGTGCGAGACGGCCAGCACCCGCTCGGCCGGGTCGTGGCGCGTCCGCTCTACGAACGACCGCATCCGCCGTGCGACGTCGGAGAACC
>JBKHXZ010000142.1:0-5889 GCA_046565785.1 Acidimicrobiia bacterium | reverse complement strand
TCGCCGACCCCACCCGACGTCGTCTGCTGCGGGTGATGGACGACATCGGCGAACCCGTCGGGATCGAAGACCTTGCCGCTCGTCTCGGTCTGCATGTCAACACCATCCGGGGCCATCTCGACCTGCTCGAACGAGCCCACCTGGTGGAGCGAAAGGCCGAACGGCGAGGAACTCCCGGTCGACCGCGGATCCTGTTCACGGCCGCTCCCCGCGACGCCCGGTCACCCACCGGCGAGGGATACCGGTTCCTCGCCGAGATCCTCTCCAACTGGATGGCGGACGCTTCGGAAACGCCGGCGGTCGACGCAGAACGGGCAGGCGAACGATGGGGCCGCCAGCTTGCTCGGGAGGGCGGCACACCCGTCTCGGTGGATCGGGCCGTCGAACAGGTGATGACCACCTTTGCCGAACTCGGATTCCAACCCGAGCGAGCAAAGTCCGCTCAGGCCTCCCGTACCGTGATGCGGCTGCACGACTGTCCGTTCCGGGATCTGGCCCGAGGCCTGTCCGACATCGTGTGTTCGGTCCATGCCGGTTTGCTACGGGGCATGCTCGCCGAGCTCGGCGGAGCGGTCAGACTCGATGAATTGCAGCCGTTCGTCAAGCCGTCGCTATGTGTTGCATCGCTGGAAGCCCAATGATCGACCCTCTCCTGCGCCAGGCTGGCGTCCGGGCGATCGACCCCGGAATGGGTATCTCTATCCCCGTCGGGAGAGCCGGATGAACACTATCTCCATCGTCGACCCTCAGGTCATCGCCCGCCACGACCGTCCCGGCCCGCGCTACACCTCGTATCCCACTGCGCTCCAGTTCTCCGACGAGTATCGCCCATCGGATCACGAATCGGCGTTGCGGGCGCTGGCCACGGGCAACGTCCCGGTCGCCCTCTACGTACACCTGCCCTTCTGTCGCGCCCGCTGTTCGTTCTGTGCGTGTCACGTGGTGGTCGGGGCATCCGAATCCCTCGAGTCCCGCTACCTGGAGGCAGTGCACACCGAGATCGACACGGTGGCCGACCTCATGGAGGGTCGGCGACAGTTCAGCCAGCTGCACTGGGGAGGGGGGACGCCGACGTTCCACTCGCCGGAGGACCTTGGCCGGCTTCATCGAAAGATCACGCAACGCTTCGAACCCGTTGCCTCCGCCGAACAAGCAGTGGAGATCGACCCACGGGTCACCACCCGTGAACATCTGGAACTGCTCGCCGACCTCGGATTCAATCGTCTGTCGGTCGGGGTGCAGGACGTCGACGGCTCGGTCCAGCAACTGATCGGGCGCAACCAGAGCCTGGAACAGACCCAGGAAGCCGTCGACATGGCCCGGAAGGTAGGGTTCGGTTCGATCAACCTCGACCTCGTGTACGGACTGCCGGGCCAAACGGTGAGTTCGTTCGCAGCCACCCTCGATTCAGTCGTCGGTCTTCGCCCCGAGCGGTTGGCGGTCTACTCGTTCGCGTACGTGCCCTGGGTGAAGCCCCATCAGAAGCGCATCGATCCGGCATCACTTCCGGATGCGGACGACAAGCTCGAGATGCTTGCGGAGATGATCCAACGCCTCACGGCCGCCGGTTACCTCCACATCGGAATGGATCATTTCGCCCTCGCCGACGACGAGCTGGCGGTGGCCAACCGTGCCGGTCGGCTGGGGAGGAACTTCATGGGGTACACGACGCTCCACGAGACGTCCGTGCTCGCGTTCGGCACGTCTGCCATCTCCGAGATCGACGGTGTGTATGCCCAGAATCACAAACGCCTGTCGGATTACCTCGGCGAGGCGATGGCGGGTTCGCTTCCGGTCGAACGGGGACACAGGCCGACTCTCGACGACCGGGTGCGTCGGGTAGTGATCACCGAGCTGATGTGCAACGCCACCGTCGATCTCGCCGCCGTCGGCGAGCGCTTCGGCTTCGAACCGGACATCTACTTCGCCCCCGAACGTCATGCGCTGGAGGGTTCAGGGGGCCTGGTGGAGGAGGGTCTGGCCGAACCGGGGTGGCCCACGGTCGCCGCCACCCCGCTGGGCAGGTTCTTTGTGCGTCGGTTGGCGATGGCCTTCGACGCCTATCTGGCCTCCGAGGATCCCAACCCGCGCTTTTCCCGCATCGTCTGACGGCGTCCGCCCGGCCGGTTCGCATCGGAACCGTTGACCGGTCGGAGTTGGCACGACCACTTCGGACCGACCGAAGCTCGGAGACCGGAGGGTTTTCACGTCGTACGGCGTGTTTATCCTCCGGGCGATGATCGACGTCGAGGCGGGGGAAGTTGAAGGAAGGCGATGGACACCCGCCAGATTGGCGAAGTGGGCGTATCTGGCTGCCACTGCCGTCGGGGTGCTCATGCGTTTCCAACTCGCCGGTGTACCAATCCCCGGTCGATTCGATCACCTTCTCCACGCGCACTCGCACACCCTCTATTTCGGGTGGGGTGCGCTCGGGTTACTGGCCGCAGCGGGCGTTGGACGTGTCGGTTCAGGATGGGCGGCACTATTGGCTGGGCTACTTCTCATCCCGCTCGGCGTCGGGTTCCTTGTGGTCGGTTATGCCCCGATCACAATCGGTATTTCGACGATCCTCATGATC
This sequence comes from Acidimicrobiia bacterium, assembly GCA_046565785.1. GTDB lineage: Bacteria > Actinomycetota > Acidimicrobiia > Spongiisociales > ZC4RG35 > DATHWB01. The sequence goes on along the minus strand of JBKHXZ010000142.1, from coordinate 3,311 downwards.
GTTTGGTACGTCGTTGCGTGGCGCTGGTGGAAACACACGGCGCCAACGAGCGCTGCCGGGCTGGCCATCCGAGGTGGTATCGCATACCTCGTCGGATCGACGATCGGAATCTGGTTCCTGGCGGTAGCCCAAGCGCTGGATCTCGGTCGGATCGCGGAACAACTCGGGGTCCACGGCTTCCTTTCGGGATTCGGATGGTTCTTCGTGATGGGGGTGACCGGTGTGGTTCTGACCGATCCATCGAGGTTCGGGTTGGCGGTCGATGTCGAGCGTGCTCGGCGTGTCCTGATGGGATGGATGGCGCTCGGCTGGCTGGTGTTCCCGTTGGCCGTACCCGGCGGCATGTCCGTCCCCGTCTTGGGATGGCTGGCGCGATCCGCCGGTGTGCTCCTCGTCGTGCCCACCCTGGTGTGGGCGCAGCTGTTGTGGTGCCACGTCCAGTCGGGCCCGTTCCGGGCGATCATCAGGTGGTCTGCGGCATGGCTGACGATTGGCGTGTCAGCACTAGGAGCCGTCGCCATCGGCGGCGACGACGTGCTTGCGATGGCTGGGCGGCAGGGTGTGGTCGTCCATCTTCATGCCCTGTTCGTCGGCTATGTCACGCCGTTGCTGGCCCTCGCCCTCGCCTCGACACCTACGAGAGCACTCCTCGTCCATCACCTTGCTCTGGCCGCGATGTTGGGCGGTCTGACGTTGGTGATGGGTGGGGTGGTGTCGTTGGGCATGTGGGTCGCCGCTGTCGCTGCCGGTGGACTGTGGCTGGCCGCCTCTCGGTGGGGGTCCTCGATAGGAAGAGTGCGATGATGCCACCGTCGCTCGATGTTCCTGGCCCGCCGCTATCCGGTCCGCGCCATGCCCTGTTCTGCTGGGACTCTTTACTGTGACCGACAACCCGAAACGCAAGAAGATCGAACAGCGTCGGCGTGGACGAGTCGTGGCGTCTCATCGGATCGCCGTGAACGCCTTTCGTGTCGCCGGATTCTTCTTGCTCGTGGCGATCAGCTGGGCAGGATGGGTGGCGATTCGAGGCGGAAGTTGGTGGGGCCCGACTCACACCTTCCTGCTAGGCACCGTCTCCCTCGCTATCTCGGGAGCCGCGCAAATGTTCACGATCACCTGGTCTGCTGCCCCAGCTCCCTCCGCCCTCACGGCCACGGCGCAGCGCTGGTCGATCGCCGGCGGCGCGATGGCGGTGCTCGTCGGAGTGAGCCAAGACCGTGTAGCGCTGACTGTGGTCGGAGCGCTGGCCGTCATCGTCGGGATTCTGCTGCTGGGACACAGCCTGATCGACGCGGTGCGTCACAGCCTGTTGCGTCGGTTCGACCTCTCGGCCCGCTTCTATCTGCTGGCGATCGGGTGTGCGGTGGTGGGCGTGAGTCTCGGTCTCCTCCTCGGTACAGGATGGGTCGGCGACTCCTACACCCGGGTGCGGGTCGTGCACGGTCACCTCAACCTGATCGGATTCATCGGGTTCACGATCGTCGGCACCCTTCCAACGATCCTCCCGACCTTCGCCCACCATCATGCGGTCTCAGGGCGGGAGGCGATCTGGGGTTGGCGGCTGGCGGTGATCGCAGCGGCCGCCATCCTCAGCGGCGTCGTCCTCGGCGAGCGAGCCGTTGGAGTCGGGACGCTGCTCGCCGCCACGTCGTTGTTGGCGGTTCTCGGCGGTGTCGTCGTGCGCCTGGCTGAAACCGGACCCCGAGGCGGCCTGCCGTACCTGCAGGTGAGTCTCGGCTCCATGTGGCTGGCCGTGTGGGCCGTGGTCGACGGTGCTCGCCTCCTCGTTGATGGACCTGGAGCTGCCTTCGATCGGTGGATCGCGGCGGCGGTCCTCGCCGGAGTCGGACAGGTTCTGCTCGGTTCGCTCGCCTACCTGGTTCCGGTGCTCGCCGGTCCGGGACCTCGACTCGCCCGCAACTTCGAAAGCTTCGAACGGCGACGATGGCTCCCGCTGATCGCCGCCAACGCGATCCCATTCGGGCTGATCGGCGGAGTGCCCGCGGTAGCGGCGACCGCTGCGACGCTGTGGGTCCTCGACTTTGGGGCGAGGCTGGTCCGGTTGGACCGAGCAGACGGGCAGGGCCTGCCGACCGTCGACTGATCGCACCTACGGCCGTTCGGGAGAGGACCTTCCGGCGCGTATCCGGGCCGCGTGTTCCAAGCGACCCAGCACGTCGGTGGTGGGTGCGGTGAGTCCTCGCTCGTACGCTGACAGTCGGGCCGCCGACGTCCCGGCCAAAGCGGCAAAGTCCTTGAGCGACATTCCTGTTCCTTTCCGGAGCGCCCGTACATGCGCCGCGTAGGCTTTGCGGCCACGCTCGGCGACCGCGGCCCGGGCGGCTCCGAGGATCGTCCGCATCAGGACATCGACCGAGCCGTGCTCTTCCCAGCCGATGATCTGTTCGACGATCCGGGCGACTCGCCCCCATGGCGACCGTCGGATCTCGGTGGCGAGAACGTGCCAGTCGTCTACGCCACCTCTATCTAGCAGCGCCTCGATCGCCTCGGCCGGCCACGAGTCGACGGGTGCGGTGGGGTCGAATTCGACATGGCGTATGCGATTCGTCATCGCCCGTGCTCCACGATGCCGCGCGCTAACGACCGGCATTGTTCCACCACGGCGTCCCACGAGTGCCAGCGTGGCTCGAGCTGGCGATAGGCCGAGAGTTCGTTCGTTACGTATGCGTCACGCGGGTGCGGGTCGGCAAGCTGGCGAACGAGTTGGGTCACGACTCGATCGGGGCCTTCATACAGGTCGGCGTAGTACTCGTCGATGGCTCGCAGGGTGTCGACTGCTCGGCTCACTCCCATGGTGTCGGCGAGAGCGGCGATGTCGAGATAGTCGCGGGTCTGGTTGCGTGTCAGGGCCAGCCACGCCTTGAGCCGCAACGTCTCGGCCACGGTGGGTACTCGAAGGGGTCGTCCGGCTATTTCCACCACTTCGATCTCGAGGGGTCGAGCACGACGCAGCTGTCGAACCCCGGACTCGATGCCACCAAGATTGCCGAGCACGATTTTTCCGGGTTCGACTCGGGCCGTTGACCAATCGGCTAGGGCTTCGAGGTTCTCCAGCACGGTGTCGAACCGATCGGACAGGTCGGCGATGACGTGATCATGGTCGAAGGACACACGATGGCCAGCATGGAATGCGGCGGCGGATCCGCCGACGAGGACCGCGTCGGGGATGATCTCTCGGAGGCGAGCAGCGCTCTCTAGCACTGGCTGTAGGTCGGTCTCCGACATGCTCCCACATTATCAGATCAGATAACGCAGTCCCTCGTGGAGTCGTGCGAACCGTGGGCTGGTGG
>JBKHXZ010000141.1:0-5196 GCA_046565785.1 Acidimicrobiia bacterium | reverse complement strand
GCGCATCGCCTGGGGCACGTTCATCGGCTTGACCGCGACGGTGTGGGTGTCGGTTGCGGCGGGTTTGGGGCTGGTGTCTGTGGTCTTGGCGCCCGTGGTGGTCCTCGACGACCTTGCATCCATCGGCGTTGCTGCGCTCGCCACGTTGGCTGCAGCTGCAGTCGGGGTGGCCCTGGGGCTGCTCATTTCGGCATCGGCGGCCGGCCGCAGCCAGGCCACTGCCCTGGCGGCGGCGACGTGGTTCGTTGGGGCGCTCGGAATCGACATCGTCGTGGCGGCGATCGCCCCGTCTGCATTCGGAGCGGGCGGACTGCTCGGGGTGGCGTTGATCAATCCGATCGAATCGGTGCGCCTCCTGGCATTGCTGTTGATCGACACCGAGGCCCTGGGTCCCTTCGGCGGCTACTTGTTGGACCGGTTTGGGGCGGCCGGTTCCGTCGGAATGCTGGGTACCTCGGTCGTGTTCTGGGTGCTGGCACCGATGTGGCTCGCCACACTGGTCTTTCGCCGTCGTGATGTGTGACCACTTCAGCGAACCTGCCCCGACCGAGGATGAGTGACGATGCACCTGCAATTGGGAAAGCGCGCTGATTACTCGGTGCGGGCGATCCTGCATCTCGCCATGCATTGGGACTCCCCGGGCCGGCAGAAGGCGCGGGTGATCGCCGAGGCGATGGACATACCGGACAAGTACCTTCCCCAGGTGCTTGCCGCGCTGGCGCGTGTCGGACTGGTGTCATCGGAGCCGGGACCCGACGGCGGATACCGACTCGCCACGGATCCAGCGTCGCTGACCCTGCTCGATGTGATCGAGGCGGTCGAGGGCCCGATCGTCTCGGTGGAATGCGTGCTCCGCGGGGGTCCGTGCCATTGGCGTGACCGGTGCGCAGTGCATGAGACCTGGTCTCAGGCGCAGGACGCGTTGCGAGCGCGTCTGGACCGCACGACGTTCGCCGACCTGGCGGCGGTCGAGGCCAGCCTGACAGCCGAAGGGTGATCTTCGGGGACCGGGTCGGATCAGGCGGTCTGCGCCAGGCTGGCTCGCAACTGCTGGGCCGTGAAGGGCTTGACGATGGCGGCGTCGGCACCGGCTCGCTTGGCGAGGAACCGGTCGGCGTCACGATCCAGCAACAGGATCAGCCCGAGATCCTCGATGGTGCCGGCGGCGATGGCATTGCGCAACGCCCGGGTCACGGCCATCCCTCCCATCGAGCCCACCTGCAGGTCGACGACCGCCCACGCATACCGGTCCTCGGAGGCGCGTCGGACAGCCGCCCGCGGGTCGGTCTCGAACTCGAGTGTGACGTTCGGGTCGGACAGCGCCGCAGCGACGTCGTTCTGCACCCAGGTGTCATCGGCGATCAACAGGATGGCCGGCATGGAGGGGACGATAGCCCTCAGGCAGGGGTCTGGATTCGGCCAGACTGTTCGTTCCTAACATCGCCCGGGTGCGGGCCGTCCTTTCACTCACGCTGATCCTCCTCTCGCTTGCTACACCGGCCGGCGCCCAATCCGAAGAGGCTGTCGTGGAGTTCGTCGAGCTCTCCGGGATCCTCGACGAGCGGGTGTTGCAGTTCGCGATCGACGCCATCGAGGAGGCCGCCGACCGGGGTGATACCGAGGCTGTCGTGTTGATGATCGACAGCCAGGGAGTGGTCGGCTCGCTCGAGACGTTGGAGGAGCTGCGTCGGCGCGTGGTCTCGCCTCCACTTCCCGTGATCACCTGGATCGGACCGGCTCCGGCGAAGGCATACGGAGGGGCGGCCTTGATCGCCTTGTCCGCCGACGTGCGGCTGGCGGCCCCAGGTTCGGAAGTGGGTCTGATGCGCCCCACCATCGCCGGTGGTGAGTCGTTCGAAGGCCACCTCTTGGATGAAGTGGTGGACGTGGCGGACGAACCATCCCTGGAGGTGTCGCAGATGACGGCCGCCCCTCGCCAAGTGGTTCAACTGTTGGACGGACGAACGGTGCGATATGCCGGGGGTGAGGCCGTTTTGTCGACTCTGGTCGAGGTGGAGGGAGGCGAAACCATCTCCACCGTGGTCCGCAGCCCGGGATGGTGGGACGGGTTCCTGCGGCTCGCCTCGACGCCGGAAGCCGCCTTCTTCCTGCTGGTCGCCGCCCTCACCGTCGCCGCCTTCGAGTTCTATGCGATCGGCCCCGGCATCGCCGCCGGGGTGGCCGCAGTCTGTCTGTTCCTGGCCGGCTACGGGATTGCCGTGCTCCCCGTCCGCTGGTGGGCGGTGGGGCTCACATTGGGGTCGGTGTGGCTGCTGGCGGTTGCCTACCAACGAGGCAGCGTGCTGGCACTCAACCTCATCGGCCTCGTCGGATTGACCGTCGCCGGGTTCTCTTTCACCGACGCAGCCCCCCAGTTTTCGCCGGGCATACCGGGGGTTCTTCTCACGATCGGTTCTGCGGCGTTCTTCTTCCTGTTGGCGATGCCGACGGTTGCCCGCAGCCGGTTTTCGACTCAGACGATCGGGCGGGACCATCTGATCGGACGCCCCGGTCGAGCGGTGTCCGATCTGGTGCCTGACGGGGTAGTGGAGATCGACGGGGCCCGGTGGCGGGCCACGTCGCATCGTGAGGCCGGCATCCGTCGTGACGATCCGGTGGTGGTGACCGCGGTCGAGGGGTGGTTCCTCGAAGTGGCACCGCCCGCCTGAGGTCGCGAAAACTCAGCACCCCGTTTTCCAGATTTTCCCTGGTGATTTGTGGAAGGTCTTTCTAGGTTTTCCCACACCCGGAGGCAATGAGGGAGGTTCCGTGAAGACGGACGACTGGCAGGAGCACGCCCTGTGTCGAGGCCACCACGCCCAGCTGTTCTTTCCACCGAGCACGTTCGAACGCAAAGACGATCGTGAGCGGCGGGAAGCCAGGGCGAAAGCGATCTGTAACGTCTGTCCGAGCCGACTGCCCTGCAGCGAGTACGCCGTCACCATCCGTGAACCGTTCGGAATCTGGGGTGGCATGACCGAAGCCGATCGCAAGGCGCTCCTCACCGGAGCCGCCGCCCGCTGAGTCAGCGCACCCGGCGGGCATCTCCTTGGCGCACGGTGATTCCGGTGCGGTCTGCCCATTCCAAGAACGGAACCGCGTATTTGCGTGACAGGCCGGAACGATCCTTGAACTCCGGCACCGTGAACGGCGAATCCATCGAGCGGACGATCTCCACCAGCTGCTCGACCTGTTCCGGTAGGTAGACGAACTCGTCGGAGACTTTGATCAGTTCGCCCTCCCGGATCAGGGCGTGGGCAAGTTCCTGACCGAGTTCCAGTTCGTCCAGGCGGGGCACCGCGGTGACTCCTGCGTCACGCAGGCGGGAACGCGCCTGTTGCCAAACGCGGTCCTGTTCGTCTGAGCGGACCCCGGTGAACGAGAACTCCCGAACATGGGATGCGTCGATCGTCAGGTCGGGATGACGGTCGACCAGCACCTCCAAGATCGCCTGATCGACACCCAGGCGGGAAGCGGCCTCGGCGGTGGGAAGTCCAGGTCGAAGCGGGTTGTCCCGATGGAACGTCGCCACCTGCAAAGCCAGACGCCGCCCGAGATCCGTCGCCTCTGACGCGGTGAGTGCCCACGGCCCGGCGACCACCGCCGAGAGGGGGGTTCCGCCACCGCTGTCCTGAGCCAGGTCGACGAGTCGGTCCCGGCCCCGGGCAGACAACAGGGCCGTAGCGCGCTCATCCGGGGAACCGTTCACTACCGCGCGCAAATCCCGCAGTGCAGGCCGTAGGCGCCGAGGACGGGGCGGGGCGGGATCCAGCACCCGCCCTCCGCCGACCACGAGTCGGCGTCCCGTGTCCCGGATGATGAAACGGTCGCCCACCGCCAGCGGCAGCGGAGCCGACAGGTCGACCAATGCCACCCCCTCTTCCAACTGACGGAGCCGCACCGGCCACGCGCCGCTCCCCACATGGAGGTGGTACGCACCGCGGGACGGCAGTTCGGTGACGTAGCGGGCGGTTCGTAGCCCGGCTGCGAACCGGGTGGTCTCCCTCCAATCGCCGACCCGGCCCAGCATGGCGCCACGAGACACCTCGCCGGTGTCGACCCCGACCAGGTTGAGTGCGGTGCGCCTCCCCGGACCGATGTGGTCGTGGCTGCGTTCGTGGCTCTCGATGCCGCGGATCCGCACCTGGCGGCCGCCCGGAAAGATGCCCAGTTTCATGTCGACACCCAGCGACCCGCCGAGGAGGGTTCCGGTGACCACCGTTCCCGCCCCCACCGCGCTGAACGATCGGTCCACCCAGAGTCGTGGTCGCCCGAGATCGGGTTCAGGGAGACCGCCGAGAGCCCGGTTCAGCGCAGCGCGGAGGTCGTCCAAGCCCCGGCCGCCGACCGCGGCAACCCGCACCACCTCCGCACCCTGCAGTGTCGTTCCCTCCAGGTGTTCGGAGACCTCGAGTTCGGCCAGGTCCGCCAGCTCATCGTCGACCCGATCGACCTTGGTGAGGGCGACCACCGCACGGTCGACTTCCAGCAGGTCCAGCACGGCGAGATGTTCCTCGGACTGCGGCATCCATCCTTCGTCGGCTGCCACCACCAGCAGAGCCACATCGATCGCTTCGATACCGGCCAGCATGTTCTTCGAGTACCGCTCGTGCCCGGGAACGTCGACGAAGGAGACTTCGGTGCCGCCGATCTCGCTCCAGGCAAACCCCAAGTCGATCGTCAGGCCCCGCTCCTTCTCCTCCTGCCACCGATCGGGATCCCGACCGGACAGAGCCTGGACCAGGGTCGACTTGCCGTGGTCGACGTGCCCGGCGGTCCCTACGACTGGCATGCGTGACGGATCAGGCTGATGAGTTCGGCGTCTCGTTCCGGTGGAACCGTCCTGAGATCGATGACCAGATCGCCTGCCTCCCGACGGGCGACGACCGGAGGGTCACCGGCCAGAAGTCGGCTGAACACCGTCTCGCCCTTGCCCGCCAATACGACGACCGGCCCAGGGATCTCGGCGCCAGGGACACTTCCCGCCCCGATGGTGGAAGCACCGGCTGTCACCGTCGCATTGCCGATTGCGGCGGCGAGCGCTTGGCAGCGGGTCTGCAGCGTCTCGGTCGCCAGCGTTGCCATCGTCCACAGCGGGAGATCCCTGGCGGTGCGGTTGGCGTACGCCTCCAGCGTCATCTCCAAAGCGGCCAATGTCGCACCATCCATCCGCATCGCCCGTGCCACCGGATGTCG
>JBKHXZ010000140.1:0-9496 GCA_046565785.1 Acidimicrobiia bacterium | reverse complement strand
CTGGTTCGGCGAGGTTCGGGCGTTGGCAGACATGAACTTGGAGGCACCGGCCGGAACCCTGACCACGCTGCTCGGGCCGTCCGGATCAGGAAAGACCACCGCACTCCGGCTGATCGCCGGGTTCGACCGCCCCGACGCCGGCAGCATCGAAATCGGAGGCCGTACGGTGGTCGGGCCGGGTGGGTTCGTCGCTCCGGAGAAGCGCCGGGTCGGGATGGTGTTCCAGGACTACGCCCTGTTTCCGCACCTGACCGTCGCCCGCAACGTTGGGTACGGCGTCGAAAAGCGGCGCCGCCCGAGTCGGGTGGCCGAGGTGTTGGAACTCGTCGGCCTGGCAGACAAGGCCGAACGACTCCCCCACCAACTGTCGGGAGGCGAACAGCAGCGGGTGGCGTTGGCCCGTGCGCTGGCCCCGGACCCGGGGGTGATCCTCCTCGACGAGCCGTTCTCCAATCTGGACGCCGCGCTGCGAACGCGGGTGCGTGGCGAAGTCGCCGAGATCCTGCGTCGCTCCGGGACGACCGCCATCTTCGTCACCCACGATCAGGAAGAGGCCCTCTCCCTGTCCGATCTGGTGGCGATCATGCGCCACGGGACCGTGGTGCAGACGGGTACCCCAACCGACCTGTACCACCACCCGACCGACCCCTGGGTCGGCTCGTTTCTCGGCGACGCCGACTTCCTCGGGGGACGAGCGGTGGGAGGCACGGTGACCACCGCCGCTGGACGTTTCCCGACGTCGCACACCGGTGAGGTGACGGTGATGATCCGTCCAGAGGCTGTCAGTCTGCGCCCGGTCACGGAAGGAAACGCAGTGGTACAGCACCGGCAGTTCTTCGGTCACGATCAGCTGGTCACGGTGAGCCTGGCCGACGGAACCCGGCTGCGTGCTCGCCTCGGTCCGCTGCCGTTGCTCGAACCCGGCGAACACGTCGACGTCAGCGTCACCGAGGTCGCCACCTTTCCCGCCAACGGATCCCACTAGCGTCTCCGCCGATGGATGCCGCTCTCGGTGTGCTCGGAGGCATCGCCTCGACCATCTTCGCGATCGATCTGATCCGGGATCAGCGACGGTCGCCGCGCCCGCATGTGGCCGCCTACGCCGCCGGGATCACGATGTTTGCCGTCGCCACCTGGGCATTCGTGTACGGAATCGTCGCCGGGTGGAACGGGGTCTCCTACCGGACGTTCTTCCTCTTCGGCGCCATCCTCAACATCCCGGTGTTGGCACTCGGCTCGATGTTCTTGGTGGTCGGCAGGCGGGCCGGTCACATCATGACCATCGCCGTCGGGGCCATCGCCGCAATCTCCATCACCCTGACCACGACGGTGCCGTTCGAGAGTCCACTGCCGGAAGGCGGTGTCCCGCACGGGATCTTCCCGCCCATCTCGGAAGGCTTCGGACCGAGGCTGCTTGCCGCCATCTCCGGCGGAACCGGTGCGACGATCCTGATCCTCCTGTCCCTCGTCTCGGTGTTCCGGTTCTGGCGAGCGAACCGCAGGATCGTGATCGGTAACGCCTTGATCCTCCTCGGAACGCTGGTCGCTTCCTTCCAGGGGACGGTCCTGGCGTTGGGCGAGGAGAGTGCGTTCGGTCTGAAACTCACCGTCACCGCCACCCTGTTGTGGTTCGGATATCGGGTGACGAAAGGGGCACGGTCGTCGGCTCCTGCCCGACCGCGACTGGTCCTCCTCGGTCCATCGACCGGGAACGACAACCACGACCATGCCGAAGAGACGATCAGCCTGCTGGAAGCCGCCGGCTACGACGTCTTTTGTCCGGCCCGTGATCTGGAGGACTGGGGAACGGTCGGTATCTCCCCGGCGGAGCTGGCTGACGAAACCTTCCGTCAGATCGACCAGGCAGCGGTGGTCCTGGTCGACCTCCAGGACGGGTATGGGATCGTGATGGCCGGTTACGCCGCCGCCCGCCGGATTCCGGTCGTGGTGGCTTCGCCGGAGGGAACCCGCATCCCCCGCCCCATCCGGGGTGTGGCCGTCAAGGAGATCTACTACACCGATCCCCGACACATGGTCCGTCTCCTTCGGGAGTCGGTGAGAGTCAACGAACCCGTCGCAGGCTGACCAGCGCCACCGCCGCCAGCGTCAGGGAGATTCCCGCCAAGAGCAGGTGCACGGCGACGAACCCCGTCGAATGCGGCTCCGTCAACACCGTCGACATCGAACGCACCCACACGACGATCGTCACCCCCGTGTAGGCGAAGATGGCCGGCACCTCCCAACGTCGTAGCCACAGCGCGGTGACCGCTGCCACCGCGACGAGAACCGACGCCGCGATCCGGATTCGCTCCCACCCGCCGGCGCCGGTGTCGAACACGATCAGGATTCGCCCTCCCCAGCTGATCGCCGCCCACCCGGCAATCGCCCACGCCAGCGAGGTTCGTGACATCATCGGGGGATGGTACGAACGGTTGGTGTGATCCTCGCCGGCGGCCGATCGTCGCGCATGGGCTCGGACAAGGCAGCCGTCGTGGTCGGTTCGCACACGATGCTGCATCACACCGCAACTGCCCTGCGGGCGGTGACCGACGAACTCGTGGTCGCCGGGCGTGACGAGTCGGTGGAGGGAATTCCCGCCGTCGCCGACCCGGGTGTCGCTCATCGCGGCCCGTTGGCCGGCCTCGCCGCCGCCTCCTCGGCGTTCCCGGATGCGCTGTTGGTAGTGGTGGCGGTCGACCAACCATGGGTGCGTACCGAGACGTTGAGACAGCTCGTCGCCCTCACCGGCGACCTTCCGGTGCTCCCAGTGGACCGTGGCGTCCGCCAGACCACATGCGCGGTGTATCCGGCGCCAGCCCTGGACCACGTCGGAGAAGAACTCACCGGGGGCGGCAGCATCCAGAGCCTGGTCGACCGCATCTCGTTCGTTCCGGTCACCTCCGAGGAGTGGGCCAGGTGGGGTGAAGATGGCCGATCCTGGTATTCGGCGGACACGATGGGGGCGATAGCCATGGGACTCGAACGGTACGGAGCGCCGTGACGGTCCAGCACCCCGCACCGAGGGTGCGGTAGCGTCAGCGACACACTCGAGGAAGGGGACACATGCGGAAAACCGCATCGACGGCTTCGATCGTGCTCGGCATCCTGCTCATCCTGGGCGGGGCCGCCACCTGGCTGCTGGTGAGCAGCACGCTGGGCGACCAGCAGATCACGACCAGTGACGACGCCTGTCTCCCGGGGCGTTCAGTTGCCGGTCCGTTCACCGCCTACTGCCAGGCGGAAGTCATCGAAAAGCACACACTGGAGTCGACCGACGGCCTGTACTACGCAGAGCTGGATCGAGAGGATCCGCGCCGCCAGACGGCGTTGACCTCCTCGTTCCTCCAGGCGTCGCTGTTCACGTCGATCCTGGCGTTCGGGGTGGCGGCGATGGCCGCGGGGATGGGCGTGCTGTTCGTGCTGATCGGTCTCGGCATCCGAGACGTCGACCAGCGTTTGGCAGAGCTCGGCTCCACCTGATCGTGTATCGGCGGCTGGGGGTCAGCCGCCGATGTAGCTCATCTCGATCCGGGTACGGGCGCGCGTGGCCTTCGACCGGATCTCCGAGTAGCGGTCGGTGCGGCTCGACCACACCTGACGGACGAGAGCATCGAGTTCGACGTCGGTCCCTCCGTCTCGCAGCAGGGCGCGGAGGTCCGTCCCCGCAGATGCGAACAGGCACGTGTAGATCGAGCCTTCGGCGCTGAGACGGACACGGGTGCAGTCACCGCAGAACGGTTGGGTCACCGAGGCGATCACCCCGATCTCCCCGGCACCGTCCACATAGCGCCACCGGTTGGCGACCTCGCCCGGATAGTTCGGGTCGGCCGGCTCCAGCGGGAAACGTTCGGCGACCCGGGCAACGATCTCCGAAGCGGGCACGACATCGTCCATCACCCATCCGTTGGTGGTGCCGACATCCATGTACTCGATGAAGCGGACGATGTGGCCGGTGCCCCGGAAGTGCTCGGCGACATCGACGATCGACTGATCGTTGACGCCACGCTTGACCACCATGTTGATCTTGATGGGGTTCAGACCGGCCTCGGCCGCCGCCTCGATCCCTTCCAGGACCGCCGCCACCGGGAACCCGACGTCGTTCATCGCCATGAACACCTCGTCGTCCATCGAGTCGAGCGAGACGGTGACCCGGTTGAGGCCGGCCTCGGCCAACTTGATGGCCTTGCGGGCGAGAAGCGACCCGTTGGTGGTCAGTGTCAGGTCGTCGATGCCATCGAGGCGGGACAGGCGCCCGACCAGGTCTTCGATGCCCTTGCGCAGCAACGGTTCGCCGCCGGTGAGCCGGATCTTGGTGACCCCGTGGCGGGCGAACGAAGCGGCGATGCGTTCGATCTCCTCGAAGGTGAGGAGGCTGTGACGGTCGAGGAACTCGTAATCCCGGGAGAAGATCTCTTTCGGCATGCAGTAGGTGCACCGGAAGTTGCAGCGGTCGGTGACCGAGATGCGAAGATCGCGGACCGGACGGTCCCGGGTGTCGAGAAGATCTGCCATTCGAACTCCAGGCTACCGACGGACAGGGCATTCCGGACTTGGCGGAATGATCGCCGTTCGGCCATCGTTGACGACACCGATGGGACTCTTCACCAAACGAACCAAACCGATCGATCTCGAAACCCTCGACCAGCTCGACGAACTCGTCCGCTCCGGCAAGCCGGTCCTGATCGACTTCATGCAGACCAACTGTCAACCGTGCCGGACCATGGACGGCATCGTCACCGAACTCGCCGAAGAATTCGACGGCAAGGCCCATGTCGTGAAGGCCAACGCCGCCCGGGTGCCGGACGCCTTCTTCAAGTACAAGGTCCGGTCGACCCCGACCTTCATGCTGCTCACCACCCGGCCCGGTGCGAACGCCCCGACGATGCGCTGGCGACACTCCGGCCTGGTCAAAAAGGACATCCTCACCAAGAACCTGGAGTCCGCGGCGCGTTCTTAGCGGGCCAGTGCGCGATTTATCGCGCGATTCGCGTGGCAGAACGCGATCTCTAGCCTGACCGGCGTGCAGATCACCATCCCCCGCCGCTTCCAGGGCATCGAAGGAATCGCCCAGGGCGGTCACCTCGCCGGGCTGGTGGCACAGACCCTCGACGCCGAGATCGCGGTGCGGTTCCGACGCCCGTGTCCACTCGACACGCCGTTGACCCTCGACGCAGGCGGTGCGGGTCATGTCCTACGGGATGGCGAAGCGACGATCCTCGAAGTCGCGGGAGATGATCGTCGACCGAACCCGCCGCCCCCGGTGAGCTTGGAGCAGGCCGAGATGGGCAGGCAATGGGCCGAACGCCAGCCGTTCGCACAGAACATCCGCACCTGCTTTTCGTGTGGCGATTCGTCCCATTCGTTCGGGGTCCACGCCGGGCTGGTAGACGGCGCCGCGATCGCCGCCACGCCGTTCACGTATCCGACCTGGACCGTGTCGGGCGGGAGGGTCGAACCCCGCTTCGTGTGGGCACCTATCGACTGCGCCGCCGGATGGAGGGTCGCGCTGGGTGAGGACGGGCGCCCGGCGGTGACCGGACAGCTGCGGGTCTCGATCGTGAGCCCACCGCTCGCCGGAGAACCGCTCATCGCGGTAGCCGCCGCCGAGCAATGGGAAGGCAGGACCCGGGCCGCCCGGTCCGCCATCTACCGCCCCGACGGCGAGCTGGTCGCCTCCGCCGATTCGATCTGGGTCGCCGTCGGGTGATATCGATCAGCGACGAGGACCGACAGAGACGGCTCGTACGCCGCCTTCTGGAGGGGTTCGAGTCCGTCGAGGACGCCGCGACCGGACTGGTCGGCATCCACTCCACCGATCCTGCGAGCGTCCATCTCGCTGTCGCCGCGCGGGGAGCCGCGGCGTCGGTCCCCGATGTCGAGACCGCCCTGTACGACGAGCGGCGGTTGGTGAGGATGCTGGGGATGCGCCGCACCCTGTTCGTCGTCCCTCGCCATCTGGTGGCGGTCGTCCAGCGGGGTCACACCGACAGTTTCGTCGCCAGGGAGCGGAAGCGCTTGGCGGGCTGGCTGGAGCGGACCGGTGTGGCGAGCGACGGCGAGCGGCACCTGGAGAAGATGGCGGATCTGGTTCGTGCCTTCGTGGCTGAACGGGGCGAGGTGAGCACTCGGGATCTGACGTCGGCGGTGCCGGATCTCGACGTGCGGTTCACCCCACCGGTGGGAAGCGCCACCGGCACCGTGTCGGTCGGGAGCCGGGTGGTGCTGTTGATGACGGCGGCGGGCGACCTGGTCCGCACCCGTCCACTGGGAAGTTGGATCTCCGCCCAGTACCGGTACACGACTACCGAACGGTGGCTGGGTGGTGCGATACCGGCGATGGACCCGGCCACCGCTCGGGCGGAACTGGCCAGAGCCTGGCTACGTCGGTACGGACCGGGAACCGTCACCGACCTGCAGTGGTGGACAGGATGGAACCTCACACACACCCGGGCGGCGTTGTCCGCGGTCGGTGTGGTGGAGGTGGGACTGGCATCGGGAACCGGATACCTGCTCGCCGACGACATCGACCCCCAGCAGGAGACGGAATCGGTCGCGCTTCTCCCCGCGCTCGATTCGACCCCGATGGGATGGAAGGAACGGGACTCGTACCTCGGCGACCACGGCCGGCTGCTCTTCGACCGCAACGGCAACGTCGGTCCCACGGTGTGGTGGAACGGGAGGATCGTGGGTGGGTGGGCGCAGCGCCCCGATGGGGAGATTCGGGTCCGGCTGCTGGAAGAGGTACCGGCATCGGTGCACGACCAGATCGGAGAGGCCGCCCACCGTCTCGCCGAGTTCGTGGGGGATGTCCGATTCACACCCCGATTCCGCACCCCGCTGGAACGGGAGTTGCGAGCGTGAAGCGTTCTGTACTGCAGATACCGTTCGCAGTGCCGCGCTCATTCGCCAAGAGCGCGTACCCTCCCCGGCCATGACGACGGTGGGGGTGGTCGGCGGAGGGCAGTTGGCCCGAATGATGCTGCAGGAGGCCGTGCCGCTCGGCCTCGAACTCCGGTTCCTCGTTTCTTCCCCCGACGACCCGGTCGCCCAGATCAGTTCCCACTGCACGGTCGGATCCCCCACCTCGTCGGCCGACCTCGAAGCCTTCGCCCGTCACGTCGACGTGCTCACCTTCGACCACGAAGTGGTGGATCTGGCCGCACTCGAACACCTCGAAGCCGAAGGCCACCGGTTGGCGCCGGACGCCGCCGCCTTCGCCACCGTCTCGGACAAGGCGCGCATGCGCGCCGCCCTGGCGGCCGCCGGCATCCCGGTCCCCGCCGCAGTGGTCACCTCCGACCCGGCCGACGCGGCACGGCTGGTCGAGACCTCCGGCCCGCAAGTGATCAAGCTGGCCCACGGTGGCTACGACGGACGAGGCACGTTTTTCGTCGACGATGCCGACGAAGCCAGACGCATCACCGAGGAGGCGGCCGGAGACCGGTTTCTCGTCGAACCGCGACTCGATCTCGTCGGTGAGCTCGCCGTCCTAGTGGTGACCGGCACAACGGGCGAACGAGCCGTCTACGACCCGGTCACCACAATCCAAGTCGACGGACAATGTCGGCGGGTCGATGCTCCGACACGGCTCGCCGACGGTCTCCTGGACTCCGCCCGGCATCTGGCTACCAGCGCAGCAGAAACGGTCGGAGCGTTGGGTGTGTTGGCCGTCGAACTGTTCCTCACCCGCTCGGGACTGTTGGTGAACGAACTCGCCGCCCGCCCACACAACACCGGCCATCACACACTCGACGCCGCCGTCACGTCGCAGTTCGCCAATCACCTGCGGGCGGTGGCGGATCTCCCTCTCGGCGACCCCACCCTGCGCCAGCCTGCGGTGACGGCGAACGTGATCGGGCGGGACTCCCGGCTCGACCCTCGCCACCGCCTGGCCCGTGCCCTCGAACTCGACTCGGGAGCCCACATCCACTTGTACGGAAAGACCCCCCGGACCGACCGCAAACTCGGTCATGTCACGGTCTGCGATGATGACGTCGACCGCGCCGTCACCCGGGTGGCGACCGTGGTCGAGGCACTCGGCGGCCAGGAGGTACCGCGGTGACGGTGGCAGTGGTCATGGGAAGCGACTCGGACTTCCCGACGATGGAGCCGGCGGTGGAGACGCTGCGCTTGTTGGGGATCGCCCACGAGGTGCGCGTGGTGTCTGCCCACCGGACTCCGGAGGCGATGCTGGCGTTCGGCGCCGGTGCCGCCGGGGAGGGATACCAGGTGATCATCGCCGCCGCCGGTGGCGCCGCCCACCTGCCCGGCATGCTGGCTTCGGTGACGACGTTGCCGGTGATCGGAGTGCCGGTCGCCACCACCACGCTCGACGGCATGGATTCCCTGTTGTCGATCGTGCAGATGCCGGCAGGCATTCCGGTGGCCACCATGGCGATCGGCGGGGCGGTCAATGCGGCTCTGATGGCCGCCCGCATCCTGACGGTGTCCGACCCAGACCTTCGTGACCGGCTGGAGGTCTACCGCCAGGGCTTGGTCGAAAAGGCGCGGCGCGGCGACGCCAACGTGCGCTCCCACACCAACCCCACCCCGTAGACGGTACGGTTCACCCATGCTGAGCGAATCGATCCGCACTGCCAGCCTCGGCGACACCTCCGACGTCCTCGCCCACGACGGCACCGGTATCGTCGTCGACCCACAACGCGACGTTCGTCGTTTCCTCGACACGGTGGCCCGGCTTGAAATCGACGTCACCCACGTCGTCGACACCCACGTTCACAACGACTACCTGTCCGGTGCCCCGGCTCTGGCCAAGCGGCTCGGGGCCGACCTGGTGATGCCGGCCGGCTGCGGTGCTGCGTTCCCGTTCCTGGCTGCCTTCCATGCCGAGGACCTGAAAGGCGACCGAGGTCTTGTCATCCGTCCGATCCACACCCCGGGCCACACCCCTGAACACATGTCGTATCTGGTGGTGGTCGACGGCGCCCCCAGCGCAGTCTTCACCGGTGGCTCCCTGCTGGTGGGGTCGGCCGGTCGCAGCGACCTCCTGGGTGACGAGTTCGCCGAGTCGCTCGCCCGTCTCCAATACCTGTCGGTGAACCGCCTGGCCGAACTGCCCGGCGACGTCGAAGTCCTCCCCACCCCCGGTGCCGGATCGTTCTGCACGTCGTCGGCGTCGGCCGGAGGGGGCGCCTCGACGATCGCCGCCGAAGTCCGATCGAACCCGGTACTGGCGTACCCGGACGCCGACGCCTTCGTCCGGGGACAGCTCGCCGGCCTCCTCCCCTACCCCGACTACTACGCCCACATGGCTCCGCTCAACCGCCGTGACCCGGGGGTGATCGACTCGGTGGTGGTGCCGATGACCGCCCCCGACGAGGTCGACCCGTCGGCATGGGTGGTCGACGTTCGCAACCGGGACCGCTACTTCGCCGGTCATCTGCCGGGGTCGCTCAGCATCGAGTGGGGGTCGTCGTTCGCCCCCTGGGTGGGGTGGTTGGTGCCATTCGGCACACCAGTCCACCTCGTACTCGAC
>JBKHXZ010000139.1:0-1981 GCA_046565785.1 Acidimicrobiia bacterium | reverse complement strand
CGAACACGGGGAGTCGAAACACACCATTGACGTATTCGGGATGATTCGTGTACCACTGTCCAGAGCTGTGGAGCCACTCGTTGGTGTGGTAATTCACCCAGCTCCCGGCCGGGAGGTACACGTTGCGCTGACGTTCCCCGGCTCCTGCGACGACGCCCACCAGGAGATCGCCACCGATCATCTTCTCGTGCCCGATCTCCCGCACCGTCGGGTCATTCTGGAAGTGGTAGACGAGCGGCGGCACCACCGGCTCGCCGTACAGGTAGGCGCGGTGCGCGAGCGAGTAGTAATACGGCGTGAGCTCGTACCGCTGGCGCAGGTTGGCCAGGTTGCTCGCCGTATTCCCGATCAGCGCCGGGGAGGTCTCATTGCAGTCGCACAGGTTCTCTGTGTGTGGACGCAACGGGATATCGAACCAAGCCCCGTTTGCGAACCATTGAGTGTACAGCTCGTTGAGGTCCGAGTCGAGCATCTCCCGACGGAACCCTCCGATATCCGACCCGTAGTAGTCGATGCCAGACATCGACATGTGCATCTGGACGTTCTGCTGGGCCGCCAACGCAGTGAGCTTCGACCCGATGTCACCCGACCAAAGAGCAGCGCCATATCTCTGGATGCCACCGGCGCCCGACCGCGTCAGCAAGAACGGACGCTGGTTGACGCCGTTCGCCGTATACCCCGCGACGATGCTCTCAGCCCACTCCAGGTTGTACAGGTTGTGGTAGTCGGCGTGGCCGTGCTTGCCGGGAAGCACTCCCGCCGTCCAGTCAGACGAGAGATACATCTCGGGCTCGCCCAAGTCGAGCCAGTGCCCGATGACCCCGCCGTCGACGAGGGTCTGCCGCTTGGTGTCGTGCCAGTAGGCCCCTGCAGAGTCCTGCGTCCAGTCGATCATGCCGCCGCGGCCCCACCAATCGTTTTGGATGAGATACACCGGGTCGCATGTCGCGCAACCATCACGCACGAGGTAACCGCGCGACGTCATGTCGAGATGTTCGGGTAGCGCCTTTCCGATGTACGACTCTTCGATGAGGGCAATGCCGACACCGTCCGAGGCGAGCGAGCCGACTTTCGACACCGGGTTCGGGAAGTCGACGGTATCCCACGTGAGCGAACCCATGGCTGTGCTGTCGGAACCGGCCGTAACACCCCCGAACCACTCGAGGTCGAGCATGAAGCCGTCGACGGGAAAACCGGCTGTCCTCAGGTCGGCGAGTGTCGCGTCCACCTCCGCCCAGTTGTCGTAGGCGAATTCGGACATCCACAGGCCGAATGCCTTCTTCGGCGGCACCGGCGGCCGTCCCGTCAACTCGAGATAGTCGCTCCGTACATCCGGCAGATCAGGACCGGCCATCACATACCACCGCAACTGGTCGCCCCAGGTGTCGACGAGCCACGGATCGCCGGTGAGGTTCCACTCCTGCTTGTAAACCTGGTCTACGAAGATTCCGTACGAGGCGCTCGCCGGACCGACCGCAAAGAGCACCGGGACCTGGGTGTTGGAGACCGGACCGTTGTCGACATCGAAAATCATGGCGTTGCCGAAGTTGTCGCCCGGCGTCCGGGTTCGCCCAACCCAATCCCCATCCGAGCTCCCCCCGAGGAAGAACTGCGATCCGAGGCCGTACGCGTTCTCCATGGCCTGTTTAGTGAGGGACAGCCCCTTCCAGTCCTGTGTCATGTTGCGTGGGCACGCCTGATGCAGCAGTACATCCGGCGACGGCACCGTGTGGTATACGTCGACACAGAGGTTTGCCCCGTTGACCTCCACCCGCAGTTCGCCTGTGGTGAGGGTGGTGCCGTCCTGGACGTACGAGAGAGGGCCGGTGTAATCCACCTTCTCGACCTGGGGTGTGGCGAAAACGGCTGCGTTCGGTCCGGGACCGGGACCATTGGGCGACAGCTCGAAGTGCACCAGGTCGTCGTCGAGGAGCTCCACCACTAGGTAGTTGCTGCCGGATGTGAATTGGACCCGTGGGAT
>JBKHXZ010000138.1:0-4450 GCA_046565785.1 Acidimicrobiia bacterium | reverse complement strand
GTTGGGAACCGGCCCACACGTCGACGCCGCCGTCCTCACGGGGGACGGAAACCGCAGAGTTGGTCTCCAGGGGGATGGCGGCGAGCCGCTGATGCCGGATCGTGGCGGTGATCACCACCTCGTCGGTGCCAGGATCGTTCGAAGAGGACTCCAGGCGGTGGGACTTGACCAGGTTGGAGCCGTGTTCGGGGAACAGCAGGGGGGCGTCCGGCTGGTCGGCGGCCTTCGGGTCGACCAGCACCGGGAGTTCGTCGTATTCGGGCCACACCATGTCGGCGGCGTAGGCTGCCTGAGCGGCGGTTTCGGCGACGACCACCGCGACGATGTCGCCCACGAAACGGATCCGATCGGCGGGGATGAGGGGTCGCTGCATCGGCTCGGGATGGCCCGTGAACTCGATCGGCATGGTCATGCCTTCGAAATCGGCCGCGGTGAAGATCCCCACCACGCCGGGCATCTCCGCCCCCGCCTCGGTGTCGATCGACGTGACCACACCGTGGGGAACGGTGGACCGTACGACCGCCATCCACAGCTCGCCGGGGAAGTGCATGTCGGGGAGATACGTCCCTCGTCCCGTGACAAACCGGGGGTCTTCCACGCGCTTGACGGACGCACCGAGAATCGAACCAGCCATAGCGCGGCAGGCTATACGCCCTGCCGTGATGCCGCGTTCTTAGCGAATGAGCGCTACACAGATGACGCGATCTGCAGTACAGAACGCGACTCAGGCCGCGCGCTCGATGGCGTTGCGGACCTGCTCGATCACCGCCCCTGGGTTGGTGAACAGGTCGGTGTCCCACACCTCGATCACCGTGTAGCCCGCCTCCTCCAGCCGACCCCGGCGGATTGCGTCGGCTCGACGGTCGGTCAGGGCGGTGTGATAGCGCTCGGATTGGATCTCGACGACCACCGAGGAAGCCTCGTGGAGGAAGTCCACCCTGGCCGACCATGTCTCCCCTTCGATCGGCACCTGTCGCTTGAATCCGAACCCCCCTCCCATCAACTGCATGAAGCGGGACTCGAGACCGGATTCCGGCGGAACCCAGCCCGTGCCGCGTTCGCTGGAAACAGCGCGCAGGTTGCGAATGCCGTTCCGTCCCTGGATGGCGAGTTCGTCGTCGAGCCGCTCCAAGTCCCTACCGGAGATGAGGCGCAGATTCCACGCCCGGTCGACTGCGATTTCCAGTCGTCGGAGGCTGACGATCTGCGCGAGGTGCAGGAGAGTGAGTGCCGGTGATGTGACCGGCACGCTGTCGAGCACCCGCCGATGGTGCTCTGGCAGTCCGGTGAACTGATGGACGTACCAGTCGAGGTGTTGATGGTGACGGCTCTGCCGAGAGACAACCACATGAAACGGTGAAGCGGTGTAGCCGCTGATGCCCCACACCCAGGCCGCAGTCGAGTGCGACGCCACCGCGTCGAGCCCCGTTTCGAGGACGCAGGCAAGGACGCGTCGGTGCGGCGAATCCACACTGCCGGGGAGCGCGAAGACGTTGGAGTGCAGTTGCGTGAGATCACCGCGAGCGGCCATTCGGCGAATCAGATTGCGATGGAGCCCAGCTTCTCGGAGCTGGGCACGGGTCACGAGACCCAACTGTTGCGAAGAGGTCGGAGTGAGGATGTGCATCACGGCAACGTGCCGCGATGAGAGGACCGCGTGAACCCCGTCCGCGTTTTCCCATGCAAAACGCGCCATCCGTGTAGCGCTCGTTCGCTAAGAATTCAATACGTCGCCAGGTCTTTCAGGGTGGTCGTGATGGTGGCGACGGAAGGGCGGTAGGCGTCTTCCAGCGGTGGGGAGAACGGGACGGGGACGTCGGCGCCGCCCAGGCGCCGCACTGGCGCATCCAGATACTCGAACGCCTCCTCGGCGATGAGGGCTGCCACTTCGGCACCTACCCCCGTGTTGCGGTTGGCAGCGTGTAGGACCAGCACCTTTCCAACTTCGCGGGTTGCAGTCAGGATGGCGTCGGTGTCGAGCGGCTTGAGGGTGCGCAGGTCGACGATGCGCACGCCGATGTCCGGGATCGAGTCTGCGGCCTCGGTGGCGGCATGCACCATCGAGCCGTAGGTGAAGACGACCACGTCGTCTCCTTCTCGCACGGTGGTCGCTTTGCCGATGGGAACCATGTGTTCGCCCTCTGGCACGTGTCCGCGGATCGACCGGTAGAGGGGTTTGGCTTCGAAGAAGACGATCGGGTTGTCGTCGCGGATCGCCGCCGTCAGCAGCCCTTTGGCGTCGGCCGGGGTGGAGGGGGCGACCACCTTGAGGCCCGGGGTGTGCACGAACCAGGCCTCAGGGTTCTGCGAGTGGTACGGGCCGGAGCGGATACCGCCGTCGCTCGGTGCCCGGATGACCCACGGCACCTTCCCGCCCCACCGGTAGTGGGTGGTGGCGGCGAACTGGACGATCGAGTCGAACGCAGTGGAGATGAAGTCGGCGAACTGCATCTCGATGATCGGTCGCAGTCCCATGAGTGCCATCCCGGTGGCCATGCCGGTGAAGGCGAGTTCGGCGATGGGGGTGTTCAACACCCGCTCGTCACCGAACCGTTCGGCGAGCCCTTTGGTGACCTTGAAAGCGCCACCGAAGGGTCCTCCGACGTCCTCTCCCAACACGAGCACGTCGGGGTCTCGTTCCATTTCGAGTGCGATCGCCTCGGCGATGGCCTCCAGGTAGGTCAACACGCGGCCTTCGCTGACGGATACGTCGCTGAACCCGAAGTTCTCGGTCACGCGTACACCCCTTCGTGCAGGGTGGCCGGGTCGGGCATCGGAGCGGCTTCGGCGGCGGCGATCGCGCTCTGGACTTTGGCGCGGGCGGTGCGGTCGATGGCCTCCAACTGCTCCACGGTGACGGCGTGTTCGTCCAGGAGGCGCTGGTGGAGCGTGTCCACCGGGTCGCGCCGGCGCCACTCGTCCAACAGTTCGGGCGGTACGTATTCGGCGCCGTCGTGGATGGCATGGCCCAGCATCCGCATGGTGTCGGCCTCGATCAGGGTCGGTCCACCCCCGTGCCGTGCCCGGTCGACGGCGGTGCCTACCGCGGCGTACACCGCGTCGAAGTCGTTGCCGTCCACTCGGATGCCGGGAACGTCGTGGGCTTCCGCCTTCTTCACGAAGTCGGCGGTGCGCATCTCCTGGTCGAGCGGGGTCGAATAGGCGTACTTGTTGTTCTCGACGATCAGCACGAATGGCGCCCGGTACAGCGACGCCATGTTCAACACCTCGTGGGTGGCACCCGACGTGAAACCTCCGTCGCCCACAGTGGTGAGCGCCACCCGAGGTTCGCGCCGCAGCTTGAAGGACATGGCCACACCCAGGGTGGTGGGAAGCGCCTGGGGGATGTGAGAGATGAACCCGATGATCCCCAGCGAGAGGTCGCCCATGCCGTGGAGGTTGGCGTCTCGACCTCGGCTGGGGCCGGTACTGCGTGCGAGCAGGTTGCCGAAGATGCGGTCGGGTGTCATGCCCCGCACCAGATAGGTGCCGAGATCACGGTGCATCGGGGCGACGACGTCGTGGGGGCCGAGCGCCATTCCCGCCGCGACCGAGATCGCCTCGTGGCCACGCTGGCTGAAGGCGCCGCCAACCCCGCGCCCCTGTTTCCACATGGCGACCATGGCGTCGTCGAATGTCCGGGTCAGCGTCATCCACGCATACCCCTCGATCCGCCGCTCTGTGGTCAACAACTCCACGCCGTGATCGTATCGACCGAGTCGAAACCCTGGGTTCACGACCCGGTATGACGCGGGTTCGGCGTCGCGGTTCGGTCGATGGTTCCGACATCATTGGAGTCATGCGAAACAGGTGCGGCGAAACCGCGCTCTACAAGGGGCAGAACCCAGGGTTTGCGGTTAGGTGAGGAGGAGGGTTTCGAGACGGCGGGCGGCGACAGTCATTCCGATGGCTGCCATCCCCAGCAGGAACCCGGCATGTCCGACCATGGTCCAGTCGAGCGCCCCGATGCTGAACCCGCGGATCAACTCCACCCCGTGATACAGCGGGGAGATCCGGGTGAACTGCTGCAGGAACGGCGGATACACGTCCAGCGGGTAGAACGTGGCCGAGAACAGGAACAGCGGCAGCGACACCAACTGCACCATGTCGAAGTCCTGCCAGCTTCGCATGAACGAGGTGGCCGCCATTCCCACCGACCCGAAGGCCAGCCCGATGAGCAGCGCCGCCGGGACCGCGGCCACCGCCCACCACGACTCGACCAGTCCGAAGCCGAGCATCACCAGCATGAACCCGACGGCGTACGCCCCGCCCCGAATGAGCGACCACGAGATCTCCCCGACCGCGATGTCGACCGGACGCAGCGGCGTGGCGAGCATCCCGTCGTAGATCTTTCCGTACTTGAGCTTGAAGAAGATGTTGAACGTCGACTCGTAGATGGCTCCGTTCATCGCCGACGCGCCCAGCAGCGCCGGGGCGACGAACGCCGTGT
>JBKHXZ010000137.1:0-2751 GCA_046565785.1 Acidimicrobiia bacterium | reverse complement strand
CACGCCACTCAACGAAGCTGAGCACGTCGTAGATGTCGTCGCGGGCGCTGTCGGTGTCGGCGGCGGTCATCCCGTAAGCCTTACCGAACAGCTCGAAGTGCTCGTCGCAGGTGAGCCGTTCGTAGAGAATGGGATCCTGGGGGCAGTAGCCGACCGAGCCCGACGTGGTGATGGTGCCACCATCGCGGTCGATACTTCCCACCAGGATCTTCATCAAAGTCGACTTGCCCGACCCGTTCTCCCCAACCAGGCCCACGATCTCACCAGCCCGGAGTACCACGTCTGCTCCACGGAGTACCCGCAGCGACCGTCGGCGTGGCCACATCCCCCGCGTGTAGCTCTTTGCTATCCCCCTGGCGGAAAGCAACTGGTCGGAGAGACCATCGTCTTCATGTCGGCCATAGGCGTCAGGGGCGCTGGTCAGTTGCGGCACTGTCTCGGCGCCAGGGCGGGTAACGATCTCCATTCTTGACCTCGTACGGCAGATGAACTCACTCTTCGAACGTACACCTTGCTGTCGACTGGAAGGTCCATAGGGTCGAAGGTCCCGATCCGGCGGTGCAGGATGGCGGGGCCAGATCGGGCCTTCGACGTTCAGTGGATCGACCGCCGGTGGAGTTGGTCTACGAATCGTTGGGTGGTACGTGCGGTCCGGGCCTCTAGCCAGAAAGCGGCGCCGCAGGTGGCGAGACAGACAAGGACCAGCGCCCCAACCGCATAGCCAGCGATCCGGGGGTCGAGCCGGTAGACCGCGACCACCGCCAGGATCATGAAGGCGATTCCGATGGCTCCCCACATCACCGGACCCGACTGGCGGTGATGCGAGCTGGGGGTCATGAGAGGACCACCTTGTCGCGGAGCGTCCTCATCTGGCAGGCGATCTCGAGTTCGCCGGGCCCGAGCCTTCGGTCCATTTGCCGTGTTCACGACCTTCCTTTCGGGTACGACTTCCGTCGACGGTTTCCACGTCGTGCAACCCCAAGATACACCTTCCAGTCGACCGGAATGTCAAGGGCTTTGCTGCGAAACACGAAGGTCGGAGAACTCGGGCAGCGGACCGTGACCACCACCAAGACCATCCGTTGCTACAAAACATCGGGTTCCTTCCCCGAACCGGATCGAGCCATCAACGACTGCCTGGACCTACTCCGAGGACGCCGTCACCCGGCTCGAGTTCATTCGCGCTGCCCTGGTCGCCGGGCGCACGTTGACTGAGATCGCATCGATCCGCGAACTACGAAGCCCGGGGAAGATCACCGTCCATCACGTTGTAGACCTGCTGGAACGGTACGTGACGGCGCTCGACTAGCACATCTCTCCTCCAGGTTCTGATCACATGACGCGGATCGCCGGGCCGCGATCTCCATGAGGCACTAGCCGGTCACCATCATTGACGGTGCCGTTCGCAGACATGGCCGCTCCCGACGAAGTCAATCACCGGTCTTGTCTGATCCGGCCATGGCGAGGGGAGGCGCTGGCTCGGTGGGACGACCTCGCCGGAACCACCAAAGCAACGCGACACCGGCCAGGCCGGCGGCCAGTCCGCTCAACTGGTTCCAGCTGATCGGACCAATAGAGGCGTCACCCACACGAAGGAAGTCAAGGGTGAAGCGTTGCAGTCCGTACCAGGCCATCCACACCGCGAACAGCTGCCCGGGTCGCATGGCTGTCGTCTTGGCCAGGAGGGCGAGAACGATGAGGAGGATCGCGGCGCCGATCAGGTCGTAGGCGGCGACCGGCTGGTACACCCCACACAGTCCGTCCGCTCCGGCCTGGGTCACCGTGCACTCCAGGGCGTTGCCCGCCGGTGCCACGTCGTAGCCCGCCTTGAGGCCGTAGCCCCAAGGAAGTGTGGTCGCTCGACCCAGATGCTCGACGATGGCGAGACATCCCAGCCGTCCGATCACCGTTCCCAGCGCCAGACCATGTGAGGAGACGTCGAGGGTGGGTAAGACCGGCATTCCCACAGCTCGGATCCGCCACAATCCCACGGTGATCCCCCCGGCGAGCCCGCCGAGGATGGAGAAGTTTCCCGATAGGGGGCTCAACGCCGCCCATCCCGCACCATCCAAGATGGCGGCCGGGGCTGTCAGGTATCGGGCTCCGAGAAGGGCAC
This sequence comes from Acidimicrobiia bacterium, assembly GCA_046565785.1. GTDB lineage: Bacteria > Actinomycetota > Acidimicrobiia > Spongiisociales > ZC4RG35 > DATHWB01. Next base: position 635 of record JBKHXZ010000137.1, on the reverse strand, counting down.
CGATCAGCGCCCACGACAGCACCGACTGGTACTTGGCTATGTCGCCGCCGGCCTTTCTGAGATGCCGTGTGGCCAGCCAGGCTCCGGCGATGAACCCGATGGCGATGAACACACCGTGGATCGAGAGGTGGAAGGGCCCCAGTTGGATCGGCGTGATTGGAGGGTAAGAGATGATGGCCAGCATCGATGGCACCTGATCAGGTCCCGAGGGCCGAGTCCAACTCGGCGAAGAGGACGTCCGAGGGTACGAACATCTCGGCGTAGTGACGCACCCATCCAATGGTTCCGTTTTGGCGGACCAGGGCGAAGCTGTGGCTGGGCCGGTCGGCGTGGCCGTAAACCCCGAGCATCCCATAGTCCTGGGATACTCGTGCCCCAGTGTCGATGAGGATCGGTGTCTCGATGCCGAAACGGGCCGCCTCAGCGGCGACCATCGGGGCGGGGTCGACCATGATGGACAGCAGGCTCAGCCCGCGTTCAGCGAGTGCGGTTTCAATCTCGGGGATCTGGGCGAAACAGCCATCGCAGCCCACACCCATCGAGAAGTAGAGGAGGGTGTCTCCTTCGGCGAGGGTCTCGTTCAACGCAACGGTTTTGCCGTCGGTGGTGGGTAGCTCGAACTGGATCGCCTCCCC
>JBKHXZ010000136.1:0-12894 GCA_046565785.1 Acidimicrobiia bacterium | reverse complement strand
TCGCGGGTTCGGGCGTTCCAGCCCCGAGATATGATCGTCTTCTTGGACGTGGCGGTTGGACTCAACCCCGATCGGGGTCCGGACGACAGACAGCGGACTCTGTATCAAGCGATTGCTTGGAGCTATCGGTTGCTCAACGCCGAACAACAGGCGTTGCTCCGAAGGCTCACCGTCTTCGCAGGGTCGTTCACTCTCGACGCGGCTGTGCAAGTGGCTGCCGACCACGAATTGGAGGGAGCTGATGTCGTAAGGCTCCTCCCAGAGTTGATCGACCATTCCCTGGTGGAGGTGCGAAGGTCGGGTTCATCCACGAGATATCGGATCCTCGAAGCGATCAGGACATTCGCCGCATTCGACGACTCCGACAGGGGCCTTTTTGCAGACCGTCACTCCGGCTATTTCGCCAAGCTGGTCGCCGAAGCAGAAAGTCAGCTGCGGGGACCGGGTCAGCATCGTTGGCTCCAGTTTCTCGACGACGACATCGACAATCTTCGCCTCGCCCTCGCCAACAGTTTGGCGAGCGGCAACGTCGAGACGGCGTGGGGCCTCATCGAGGGATCGGTGATGTTCTGGGAGTATTCCGGGCGGCGGTGGGAAGGCGTGGAGTGGGTTCGGAAGGCGTTCGCCGCCGACACCGGAGCGGTGAGCCGCACGATCGCGAGGGGACAAGCGGCCGCAGCCTGGATGTTGACGTCGCACGACACCCACGAAACCAGGTCCGCTGCCGAGAAGGCCATGGCGACTGCCGACGCCGTGGGCGACTCCGTTGCATACCAGCGAGCCAGGGTCGCGCTCGGGTGGACGTTGGCCCACTATCGACGTGCCGAGGCTGCGGCGATGCTTGCTGAGGCTGCCTCGTTTTTCGCTTCCCAGGGGGAGCGGTGGTGGCAGTCGTTTGCGCTCATTCGTCTGGGCTCGATCCAACCCGACGGCGATGAACTCGAACGTGGAGGCAGGCTATTGGGCGAAATCGGCGACGATCGCACGGCCCTCATGGCCAAAAGGATGTTCGCCGCCAACCTCGTAGGAAAGAACAAACCCGAGGCTGCGTTTCGTGTCGCCGAGGAGGGCCTTCATCTGGCTGAGCGAATGGGGAGCCTCCACGACAGAGGCGAGTTCCTGCGCTTTCAGGCCGCGGCGCACATGCTCTCCGATCGGTTGGAGAGCGCCGACGAGCTGTTCTCGGAGGCCATCCCGCTGCTGCAGAAATCCGGGGACTTGCGGTGTTCGGCACGGTCGTTCGCCCAGCACGGAGTCGTTCTCGCCCGTCTCGGCCGTCAGGAGGAGGCGAGAACCGCCTTCGCCAACGCCTGGGAGCTGGCGAGTGCGGTGTACGACCCGAGCGTCCTGCATCTGAGTCTGCGAGGCCTCCTCCTCATCAGCGACGACGAGACGGCGGTGGCCCTGCAGGCCGCTGCCGAGAGGATCCGCCAGTCTGCGGACATCTCTGTCTACCCGGGACTGGCAACGGATCAACACATGACAGAGGTGCGGTCGCGTCTCGATCCGGCTGTCTACCTGTCGGCATGGGAAAGGGGCACGACTCTCGACCCGCTCGAGATCGTGCAGGAGGCCACCGCGGCAAGACCTCAGCGACGATGAACACCAGGTCCGTGTCTGTCGTTGCGACGCTCAACGGTCGGCAGTCGCGGAACTCAGACTTGGGCTGAGTCGGCAGTCATCCGCCGAACGGTACGAGCCAGCACCAGGGTCAGTCCGACTGCCAGCACGGTCACGACCGTGAGGACGGGGGCGAAGCCCGGTCCACGCGCCAGGGTCGAGACGACCACCGGGGTCGTCATCCCCCCGTAGGCGACCACGTAGAACGTTCCCGCCAATGCGCCGCGGCTAGCGGCATCGGTCATCAGGTCGACCTGGCGCAGGCCGGCGGTCATGCCCACGCCGGACGCCACCCCCAGTAGCACTGCAGCAGGCAACAGGAGCCCCCATACGCCCGAGGCGAAGGCGACGGTTCCCAACCCCATTCCCACGGTTCCGACACCCATCCCTACCGGCGCTGCCCGCCACGGCCCCATGCGTCCGACGATGGTCCGCGAATACAAGGTGGCGGTGGTGGCGGTCACGGCGACCACTCCGGTGATGAAGATGTCGATGCCCTCCATGAACTGACGCAACAGCACCGGGAAGAGACCGAAAGCAACAGAAGGGAAGGTGAACACCACCAGTCCGGTCGGCACGATCACCGAGAACACGGTCTTCCTGGCCCGCCGGGGAATGCCGAGGTTCGGTCGTACCCGTCGGGTCAGGTCAGCCGTCACCGTCTCCGGGGAGCGATAGACCAGACCGACCGCCGCCGCCACCATCGCGATGTGGATCAGATAGGGCACCACTTCCGGCCACGGCGCCCACTGTCCCAACGCCCCAGAGATGAACGGCCCGACGCCGAAGCCGGTGTACAGCGCGGTAGACGTCAGTTTCGACGCCGCCAATGGGTCGTCGTCCACCTTCAACTCTTGGATCCAGGCACTCATCCCGGCGAACACCACACCGGACACGATTCCGAGCAACACGCGACCGAGGTAGAGGAAGAACAGGGAGTTGGCACCGACGACCATCGACACCGACGCCACGCCAGATAGCGCGACGAACGGCAGGGTGGTACGTCGACGCCCGCGCAGGTCGGATGCCGGCCCGCCAAGCAACAGCGCCGGGATCAGCCCGATCGGATAGGCGGCGAACAATGCGGTGACCGTCCAGGCGCTGAGATCGAGTCGGTCCTGGTAGAGCAGCAGCAGGGGAGTGGAGACGTTGGTGCCGTAGGCAACCGCGAATATGGCGAGGAGCAGGTTGCGGCGCTGAGTCCGATCGTGCACCGGCGCACGCTACCGGCACGGGGTTCGAGGTGAGTCGGAAGGGTGGCCGACGCGCCGATGTCGTTGGTGGAGCAGGCAGGCGTATGGTCACAGGGCGTTGTCAGCGGCCTTCGATCGGTTCCCGATGGTGGTTCACTTTTGGTTCTGCGCGGTGAGGTGGGACGGGTCCTTCGATTCTCGGTCATGGTGATGGTGCCATGCCGGGTGTGAGGAGGAGGGCTCGGGCGGCGAAGTTGGAGACGTTGACGAACCCGTAGGCGACCCGTTTGAGAACCCCGAGCCGGTTGTTGGTCCCTTCGATCCGCCCGTTGGTGATCCGTCCGGTGTCGTGGAAGGCGAAGATCTCGTCGCCCCACTCGAGGAGGGTTTCGACGAGCCTGTCGAACTCGACGAGGGGAGTGTCTTGCCAGATGTCGATGAACGCTCCGAGCGCCTGGTTGGCCTCCTCGGCGTCTTGGGCGAGGTGGATGCCGTAGAGGTGTTGGAGCATCCGCCAGGCTGCTTCGAGTTCCGGTCTGTCGGCCAGGACCCGTCCGAGCGCTTCGATACGGTCGTCGGACAGCTGGTCGAAGCGGGTGAGCTGAAGGAACCGGGATCGGAAGATGTCGGGTTCGTAGGCGGGACGGGTTCCGTGGGGGCCGATCCGCTGGATCCGCCGTCGGACTTCGATCATCCCGGCAGCGAACCAGCGTGCCACGTGGAACCGGTCCAAGACATGGGTGGCGTGCCCGAGGTGCTGGGTGATGGCCGACCGGTACGGCCCGGACCCGTCAGAGACCACCACTCTGACCCCTTTGAGCCAGCGGTGCCCTTGGGATACGAGGAAACCCGAAAGGGCGGCAGCGTTACGGTGAGCGACGATTCCCAACGTTTCGCCGGTGTCACCGTTGATGATCACAGTGACGTAGCGGTGACCGCGGCGGAGGCTGGTCTCGTCGATGAGAAGGACTCGGCAGCGGCGGCGGCGACGCTCCCGAGCGATCCGGTCTGACCAGTCCCGGGTGAGACCCATGATGTAATGCCAGGGCAGATCATGGCGGCGGGCCACTTCCCGAATCGACATGACGTTGGCGTCACGGACCAGTTGAAGAGCGAGACGCCGGGTCACATGGGTTCGGCGTCCCAGGATCAGTTCATGGTGATCCTCCCAATGCCGCTCGGAACATTCGGCACAGGAGAAACGGCGGCGGACCCACACCAGGGTGGTGGGCCGGCCATGCGTCGGCAGATCCCGAACACTGAACCTGCGGGTGTCATGGACCCGGACGGTCTTGAACCCACAATACGGGCAGCGGACCACCCGACGGACATCTGCGATCTCGACGACCAGCTTCTCGATCGCATCCACCAGCACGCCAATCACACGGACGCGACGCAGATGCAGACGAACAGACATACGATCGGGCTCCATCAGGGCCCCTTCCTTGCTCGGCGACTTTGACATCACCGAGTATCGAGGGGCCCTGACCCTCACCCAGGCATTACCGCCCGGCGAGCGCTATCCCAACTCACCGCGCAGTCTCAGAATGTTTGAGGATGTTCTCTCTGTCCCCCCGGAGCGAAGCGTTAGGGGGAGAGAATGTTGAACATGATCTTCTCTTCCTTTGTTCCCCCAGGAGCGAAGCGACGAGGGGGGCCTTCGTCTGGGCAATCGCGACGGCGACAGCCACTACCGTCACCGCTCATGGCTATCGAATCAACGTTCATCATGATCAAGCCCGACGGGGTGAAGCGCGGGCTGGTCGGGGAAGTCATCTCCCGGTTCGAGGCGAAAGGCATGACGCTGAAGCGGATGCGGATGCTCGACGTCACCGAAGGGATCGCCCGGCGTCATTACGCCGAACACGTCGAAAAGCCGTTTTTCCCCGAACTGCTGTCCTTCATCACTTCCGGTCCGGTCGTGGCGATGGAATGGTCGGGGGAGTCGGCAGTGTCGGCCGCTCGGACGATGATGGGACCGACCAACCCGGTGGAAGCCGCGCCCGGTTCCATCCGCGGTGACTACGCCCTGGTCATCACCGAAAACATCGTGCACGGCTCCGACTCGGTCGAAAGTGCGGAGCGGGAACTGGCCATCTGGTTCTGACGCGAAGCACCGGGTCGCCGGAGTGGGGCGGTTGACCTAGACTCGCGGGACAGTCGTTCGGGAGAACCCCTCTCCATGGCGGACACACTTCTCGCCTTTGCCGGCCAGGACATGGCCATCGACCTTGGGACCGCAAACACCCTGGTGTTCGTACGCGGACAAGGCATCGTGCTCAATGAGCCTTCTGTCGTCGCGATCAACTCGCAAAACGGCCGGGCTCTGGCGGTCGGCATGGAGGCGAAACGGATGATCGGCCGGACGCCGGCCAACATCACCGCCATCCGTCCGCTGCGTGACGGGGTGATCGCCGACTTCGACATCACCGAGAAGATGCTCCGCTACTTCATCCAGAAGGTGCATCGCCGTCGGTGGGCTCGTCCTCGCATCGTCGTCTGTGTCCCCTCGGGTATCACGCCGGTGGAGCGGCGTGCAGTCGAGGAGGCCGCCTATCACGCCGGTGCCCGCCGCGCCTACACCATCGAAGAGCCGATGGCCGCCGCCATCGGGTGTGGGCTTCCCATCGCCGAACCGAGCGGCTCGATGGTGGTCGACATCGGTGGTGGGACCACCGAAGTCGCCGTGATCTCCCTCGGAGGAATCGTCGTGTCCCGTTCTATCCGTGTGGGTGGAGACGAACTGGACGAGGCGGTGATCGACTGGGTCAAGAAGGAGCACAACGTGCTGTTGGGCGAGAGGACCGCCGAACAGTTGAAGATGGCGGTCGGGTCGGCGTGGCCGCAGCCGGAAGAGCCGGCCGCGGAGGTCCGCGGGAGGGATCTGGTGACCGGGCTGCCGAAGACGATCCTGCTCACCGCCCCGGAGATCCGGGAGGCGATCGAAGAGCCGACCCAGGCGGTCGTCGACGCCGTCAAGTACACACTCGACAAGACACCGCCTGAGCTGGCGGCCGACATCATGGAGCGCGGGATCTGGCTGACCGGAGGTGGTGCCCTCTTGGCCGGTCTCGACCAGCGGCTGGCAAACGAGACGGGGATGCCCATCGTCACTGCCGCCAAACCGCTCCAATCGGTCGTGGTCGGCTCCGGGAAGTGTCTCGAGGAGTTCGAGACGCTCCACACCGTCCTCGTCTCTTCGTCGCGACCCTGATCGGCCCTCGCCATGCGCGAGTTCCGTGACGACCGCTCGGTGCCCCTCTTCGTCACCTTGCTGGTGATCGCTTTCGTGATCATGACCCTCGACGTCCGCGCCAGCGGCAGCGGCACCCTCGACACCGTGCGCAGCGGCGCCAGCCGACTGTTGGCTCCCGTGCAGTCGGTGGCCTCCGCGGTCGTCGATCCGGTGGCGCGACTGGTCGAAAACCTGTCCGACATCGCCGGGCTCCGCAACGAGAACGCCGCCCTACGAGCCGAGTTGGCTCGGGCCCAGGCCGAACTGGCGGCCGTCGAACAGGACCGGGCAAGACTCGAAGTGCTGGAGGAGATGTTGGGGCTGGAGCTCGCCGTGGACGCTTTGGTGCGCACTAACGCCAACGTGATCGGCCGGTCCGATTCGATCGACGAACTCCTCACGATCGATCGCGGCGAAGAATCGGGGATCCTGGCCGGTCATCCGGTCCTCGACCAGAACGGCTACGTGGTGGGAAGGATCCTCGACTCGTGGAACGGTGGCGCCCATGTCGTCCCCCTGATCCGCGACGTGGAAGGGATCACCGTCACCGTGGGTGACCAGTTCGGAACGCTGCAGCCGGTGATCGGGTCGACTGAAATGGTGCTGAGCGTGCTCGAATCGGCCCGGCCGGTCGAGGTGGGCGACCAGGTCGTCACCTCCCAGCTGTCGATCTCGTTTCCCCGCGGGTTGCCGGTGGGTGAGATCGTCGAAGCGTCACGGCCGCAAGGCCAGACCCTCACCGCCCGGGTGCGTCCGTTCACCGACACCAACCGTCTGGAAGCTGTAGTGGTGATCGCCTGGCCGCCCGATCCGGCCACCGTCGCCTCCGAAGAACCCGGTGACACCACCACCACTTCGACGACCGTGCCCGCCGGGGAGGACGGCTGATGGGCGCCCGGCGAGGGCTGGCAGTGATCGTGGCGCTGGTAGGCGCCCTCGTTATCCAAACCACACTGTTCGGGCGTGTGCGGATCGGCGGAATCGCCCCCGACGTGGTGATCCTCGCTGTGGTCGTGTTCTCGCTCCGGGCCCGGGCCGAAATCGCCATGCTGGCTGCGTTCACCATCGGATTTCTGTTCGACGCGGTTGCCTCGTCGAGTGCTTTGGGCCTTCGGGCGCTGGCATACACCACCGTGGCCTTCGTCGCGGTGCGTACCCGTGAGCGCGCCGACCTCGGCCCGCTGGCGGTCGCAGTGTGGGCCGGGGTGATGACCCTGGTCGGAGTGGGAACGATCTTCCTGGTCGGAACCCTCTTCGGTCAGGTGGCGATGGACTTCGGCCAGGTCCTTCGCCGTCTGCTGCTGATCCCACTGTTCAACGCGGGTATCGCGGTGTTGCTGTCACCATTGACGACCCGGATGTTGGACGGACGGCGAGGAGTGATCGGACTGTGAGGACCACCGCTCGCATGACCGTGCTGCTCGGTGTGTTCATCGGATTGTTCGGCATGCTCGGCATCCGGCTCTGGTTCGTGCAGATCGCCGAAGGTGCCGTCGCCGCCGAGGTCACCGATACTCAGGCGTGGATCCGGATCGCCACGCCCGCCCCGCGTGGTGACATCTTCGACGCCCGCGGCAACCTGCTGGCCACCTCCCGGTTCGTGCCGGTGGTCGAAGTCGATCGGCATCTGGTGGAGCGGGACGAAGCCGATGCCCTGATCCGTCGTCTCTCCAGTCTCCTTGCGATTCCGGAGGCCGACATCGCCGCCCTCTACGAGAACGCCGGCGCCAACGGGATCTTCGAGATCGCCACCGTCGATTCGGTCGACGCCTATCAGATCAACGAACAGCTCCGTGACTTTCCCGGCGTGCGAATCAAGCGGGTTCCGGAACGCATCAACCTGGTGGGCGGAACCATGGCACACGTCCTCGGGCATCTGGGGTTGCCCACCGAAGAAGACCTCGAAGCCCGGCCCGACATCGACCCCAACACTCGGATCGGCAAGCTGGGCGTGGAACGGATCTACGACGAATGGCTGCAGGGAACACCCGGCGAGCTGGCCTATCGGGTCCAGCGCGCCCAGATCACCCAACAACGTCCCGAGGTTTCCCCGATTCCCGGCAATTCGCTCTACCTGACTCTCGATCTGCAACTCCAGGAAGTGGTGGAACGTGCCCTGGCGGAAGGCATCGTGCTGTCCAACGAGTGGAAAGCCGACCAGCGTGCCCAGGGCCGTGATGGAGGTAAGAACGTCACGGAACGGGGTGCGGCGGTCGTCCTGGACGTACGCACAGGCAAGGTGCTGGCCATGGCATCCCATCCGACCTTCGACCCCAGCCTGTTCGTCATCGGGCTCGACAAAGACACCTTCGCCGCCCTCAACCAATCCGGCGCGCTGCGCAACTTGGCCGTCTCCGGCCTGTATCCGCCGGCCTCGACCTTCAAAGCCATCACCTACATGACGGTGCTGGAGGACTCGGTGCCGCTTCCGTCGTCGGTGGAGGGCGTCGATGCGGCATCCCGCGTGGTCCACTGTGACGGCCGCCTGGAGTTACCCAACCTGTCCGACGGGTCGCCGCAGGTTCGCAACGACTGGTACGCCCCGCAGAACAAAGGCTGGCTCGACCTCAGCGGGGCGTTCGAGCAGTCGTGCAACATCTGGTTCTGGTCGGCTGCACTCGGCATCTACCAGGAGTGGGACGAAACCCCGAGGGAAACGGTGTTGCAGGACATGGCACGTGACCTCGGATACGGGTCGGCAACCGGGATCGACCTCACCGGAGACGCCAGCGGGATCGTCCCCGACCGTGACCTGTTCCTGCAGTGGCAGGCACGTCAGCTCGAAGATCCGGACGCCCCCCGGCTGCTCGACGCCTCCCGTCTCGAACTGTCCGACCCGTGGTTCGGTGGCGACCTGATGAACGTGGCGATCGGCCAGGGTTCGTTGGTCGCCAGCCCCCTGCAAGTGGCAGTCTCGTACGCCGCGCTGGTCAACGGCGGGACCGTGTGGAAGCCGTACGTGGTCGACCAGATCCGCGACGCCAACGACGCCCTCGTCTACGCCAACTCGCCCACCGTCAGCAACCGGGTCGAACTCGACCCCGCCAACGTGGCTTCCCTGCTGACCGACCTCAACCGGGTCGTCACCCGCGGCACCGCCGCCTCCGCCTTCTCAGATTTCGGGGCCACGATTTGGGACGTCGGCGGAAAAACCGGAACCGGGCAGTCGATCGCCACCGCAGACAACCACGCCTGGTTCGTCGGAGTCGTCGGAATCAGCGATCCACGCTACGTGGTGGCGGTCCTCATCGACGAGGGCGGTTCCGGTGGGGCAGTGGCCGCCCCGGTGGCACGACAGATCATGCAGTACCTGCAGGGTGAGGAACTGACTCCGATCACTGCCGGAGCAGCCGCACAATGAGGGATCGCTGATGGCCACGCTCGCTCCGTCCAATCCGGTCGCCATCGACGACCGCCGGGGGAACCGTCCCGACGTGATGCTCGTCGCCCTGCAGGTGATTCTCAGCGGGCTGGGGCTGCTGATGATCTACTCGGCGACCCGGTTCGCACTGGAACGAGCGCAGGAGTTTCCGACGTTCACCATGGAACGGCAGGCGATCTTCGTGACTGCCGGTCTGATCGTGTTGTATTTCCTGTCCCAGGTCGACTACCGGGAATACGAGACGATGATCCCGCTGCTGTACGGCGGAACGCTGCTCAGTCTGGTCGTCGTGTTCTTCTTCGACCCGGTCAACGGTGCGCAGCGGTGGATCCCGCTGCAGTGGTTCAACCTGCAACCTGCCGAGTTCGCCAAAGTCACGGTGATCCTCACCGTCGCCTACATGCTGGCGGCAGGCAGCAAAGAGGATCAGCCGTTGGTCTGGAAGAAGATCTTCCAGACCGGTCTGCTGATGGCGATCCCGTTCGGACTGATCGTCATCGAGCCCGACCTGGGCACCGCCCTCGTCCTTCCGTTCGTGTGGTTCATGATGTTGTTCGTCGCCGGGGCGACTTGGAAGCAACTGACCACCATCGCAGTCGGGGCGGTGACGTCCGTCGCCCTCGCCTGGCGTTTCGGACTGTTCGAAGAACATCAGGTGGAACGGATCACCGTGTTCTTCCGTCCCGAGGTCGACCCACAGGGGATCGGATTCCAACTACGTCAATCCAAACTGGCGATCGGATCAGGTCAGCTGTTCGGCAAGGGCCTGTTCGAAGGCACCCAGACCAACTTCTCTTACGTCCCCGACCAGGAAACCGACTTCATCTTCACCGCCGTCGGGGAACAACTCGGGTTCGTCGGCGGGATCGTGGTGCTCGGGTTGTTCGCTCTCATCGTGTGGCGGCTGGTCATGATCGCCTTCGCCGCCCGGGACCGATTCGGAGTCCTCATCGCCTCCGGCACGGCATCGCTCGTGGTTTTCCACGTGTTCGTCAACATCGGGATGACCATCGGCATCGCCCCGGTGACCGGGCTTCCCCTGCCGTTCCTCTCCATGGGCGGATCGTTCTACCTGGCGATGTCGATCCTGTTCGCCATCTGCAACAGCGTGTATTTGCGGAGGACACCGGTGCCGGGGGAGCGGTACCGCAGCCGCACCCGCTAGCGTCGACCCCCATGTACCGCCGACCCCAGTCGGGATGGCTCGAGGTCATCTGCGGCCCGATGTTCAGTGGCAAGAGCGAGGAGCTCATCCGCCGTGTCACCCGGTCCCGCATCGCCCGCCTCCCCGTGCAGACCTTCAAACCCGCCGTCGACGTGCGTTACGCCGAACGTCATGTCGTATCCCACTCCGCATTGCGGGCCGAAGCGACACCGGTAGCGGACTCCGCCGAACTACTGCGCAAAGTCGAGGACGCCACCATCGTGGTGGGGATCGACGAAGGTCAGTTCTTCGACCAGGGCCTGGTCGAGGCGTGTGAGGCGCTGGCAGCCACCGGCAAACAGGTGATCGTCGCCGGACTCGACCTCGACTACATGCGGCGACCCTTCGAGCCGATCCCCACCCTGTGCGGGCGGGCCGAATACGTCACCAAGACGCTGGCGGTCTGTCATCGCTGTGGAGGTCCGGCGCTGTACACCCAGCGCACTGTCCGCTCCGACGACCTCGTCGTACTCGGAGCGCTGGACGCCTACGAGGCGCGCTGTCGGTTCTGTTACGACCCCACTGAACCCGAACAACCCGCCCTCGCCCTCGACGACGGGACCACCCACCCCGGGTCGTGAACCGGCGCGAGGATACGCGGGTTCGCGAAGAATCCGCCCCGCCTGTTACCGTTGTGTCGCCATCCAGCGATGGCTGCGCATCGGCCAGGTGACTTCTCAACCGCCACCGGGGCCGACACGTATCTTCCACCGGCCTCGGAGTCGTTCGTGTACATGACACACCCACCGTCGAAGCACCTCGCCAGGAGGATGCTCCGTGGATGGTCCACCGCGTACGGCTCCCCGCATCCGGTGAACCGGCCCACGTCAGGGCCGACCCCACCGACAGGAGCATTCATCGATGGCATTCTTTCGCAAGCGCGACGCGCAGGTGATCACGAAAGGCTCGGCAGACAAGGTCGAGGTTCGTAAGACCCGGCGCATCGGCGGCCAAAAGGTCGAAGTCCGCCGGGTCACCGAAACGCCCACCCCCCAGGACGACACCGCCAAGCGGGGAGGGAAGAACAAAAAGCAGCAGGCCAAACAGCAACGGCCGCGTAAGGATCAGTCTTCCAAGAGCGAGGTCGACACCACCCGGCGGCGACGTCCTCCCCGTGAAGAAGAGATCATCATTCCGCCCGACTCGCTGCGGAAACAGATGCTCGTCCGGGTACGGTCGCATCAGACCCAAGTCGTGGTCCTCGAAGGCCCGCAGTTGGTCGAGCACTACGTGGCCACCGCCGAGTCCGAATCGCTGGTCGGCAACATCTACCTCGGGCGGGTGCGCAACGTCCTGCCCGGTATGGAAGCCGCCTTCGTCGACTTCGGGGCGACCAAGAACGGTGTCGTCTACGCCTCGGATGTCCGCCTCGACGAGTCGTACAAGAACAAGAAGAAGCCGCGCATCGAAGAAGTCCTGAAAGAAGGCGACGAGATCCTGGTGCAGGTGGTCAAGGACGCGATGGGGGCGAAAGGCGCCAGACTGACCGGCCAGCCGTCGCTTCCCGGCCGCTACCTGGTGCTGGTGCCCGACTCGGACGCACAGGGGATCTCCCGGCGTCTTCCCGACGACGAGCGTCAACGCCTGCGAGAAGTGATCTCCAAGGTCAAGCCCAAGGGTTTCGGCGTCATCGTCCGCACCGCCGCCCTCCACGCCTCGGACGAGGAGATCGCCGCCGACATCAGCCGTCTGCACAAGACCTGGGAACAGATCGTCAAGGACAGTGAGGGCGGTGGGGCGCCACGTCTCGTCTACGCCGAACCGGATCTCCTCATCCGTGTCATCCGTGAGCATTTCACCGGGGACTTCAAACGGATGCTGATCGACGACGAACGGGCATACGAGCAGGTGATCTCCTACCTGCGCAGCACCGCTCCCGACCTCGTGTCCAAGGTGACCTACTACCAGGACGAGATGTCGCTGTTCGAGCGCTATCACGTGGAGGATCAGCTGCGCAAGGCCCTCGACCGGCGGGTCTATCTGCCGTCGGGTGGACATCTGGTGATCGACCGCACCGAGGCGCTGACCGTCATCGACGTCAACACCGGCAAGTTCGTCGGCTCCTCCAGCCTCGAAGAGACGGTCCTGCAGAACAACCTGGAGGCAGCCGAGGAGATCGGGCGGCAGCTCAGGTTGCGGGACATCGGCGGGATCATCGTCATCGACTTCATCGACATGGAGACCGAGAAGAACCAGCAGCAGGTGCTGCGTCGTCTGCGCGAGACGCTTGCCCGCGATCGGACCCGTACCCAGGTATTCG
>JBKHXZ010000135.1:0-4054 GCA_046565785.1 Acidimicrobiia bacterium | reverse complement strand
GTCGATGCCGGTGAGATCGGTGAACCACACTCCGTCGGGGAACCGGTCTCCGCCGACGGTGGCGATGTGGAAGGCGAAGCGGGTCTTGCCGATGCCGCCGGGGCCGAGCAGGGTGACGAGCCGGGACGTTTCCAGCAGTCTCAACAGTTCTGCGGTCTCCGCCTCCCGTCCGACGAACGAGGTCGTCGGTGTGCGGACCCGTGCCATCGACGGCAGAGCTCGTGGAGGGGGGAAATCGGCGCGGAGGCCTTCGCCGGTGAGCTGATACAGCCGGACGGAAGTGTCGAGGTGTTTGAGTCGGTGGACGCCGAGATCCTTGGTGCTCAGATTTTCGGGTAGTCCGGCGTCGACCGCCGCCTCGGACAGGACGATCTGTCCGCCGTGGGCGGCGTCGGCCACCCGAGAGGCGGTATGGACGGTGAGCCCGTAATAGTCCTCGCCTGAACGCTCGGCCGGACCGGTGTGGATGCCCATCCGCACCCGGACATCCACGCCATGCGGCCACGGTTCAGAAGCCAGGCGACGTTGGGCGGCCGCCATGGCGGCGATCGCCTCGGTGGACTTGTCGAAGACGATGAAACAGGAGTCGCCTTCGTGGCCTAGCACCCTGCCGCCCCGTGCCTCGACTTCTGCGGTGATGATCGCCCGGTGTCGTTGCACGATCTCCGGATAGGCCTCTGTCCGGGTCGCCAACAGGCGGGTGCTGCCTTCGATGTCGGTGAAGACGAAGGTGACGACCTCAGCGACGAGAAGCATCGGCGGATCGTATCGCCGGATCCACCCACGCGGACTGGTGGATTCGTGCGAGGATTCGAGCCGACCAAAGGAGCCCGATGGCTGTGCGTGTGAACTCGGTGACGGTGGATTGCCAGGACCCGAAACGGCTGGCCGAATGGTGGGCGGAGATGCTCGGGTGGGTCAGCTTCACCTTGCCGGGCGACGACGACGGCGACATCTGGCTGGCACCAGGCACCGACCCGGCGGCGTTCCCCCACGCCATTCCGTTCCTCTTCTTGTCGGATCCGAATCCGAAGACGGTCAAGAACCGCCTGCATCTCGACCTGGTGCCGGACGACCAGGAGGCCGAAGTGGCGAGGCTGGAAGCGATGGGAGCCACTCGGGTGGACATCGGGCAGGGTGAGGTGAGCTGGGTGGTGATGGCCGATCCGGAAGGCAACGAGTTCTGCGTCCTGCGCAGCTACCAGGGTTGAACGCCGTCAGACCTTGCGGGCGGTGACGATGATGCTGGTGGCGATGTGGTCGTGTTTGTCCGCGGGGATCAGTTCTCGCATCAGGTCGACGAGATCCGGGGTGAATAGCGGGTAGCCGGCGGTCCGGTCGAGCCCGAACGGGAACCGCTCACGGACGGCGACCTCGGTGAATCCCACCCTTTGCAGTTTGGTGACGAAGACACGCTCCGCCAGGGCTCCCGACACTCAACCGGCCCAGGCCGACGGATGGGTGAGGATCTGGGGCGGGATGTCGTCTTCGACGATGGTCAGGTCGGCGACGCAGAGCCGCCCGCCCGGCCTGAGTACCCGGAAGGCTTCGGCGAGGACGCGGGATTTGCGAGCGGCGAGATTGATCGCTCCGTTGGAGATGACCACGTCGACCGACTCGTCGGGAAGGGGAATGGCATCCATCTTGCCTTCGAGGAACTTGACCGAATCGAATCCGGCTTCTGCCGCGAACCGATGTCCCCGTTCCACCATTTCGGAGAGGACGTCCAGCCCGATCACCGAGCCGCCGGGACCTACCTGGGCGGCGGCGAGGAGGACGTCGATCCCCGCCCCACATCCGAGATCCAGCACCGTCTCCCCGGCGTGGAGTTCGGCGTGGGGAACGGGATTACCGACTCCGAGAGCCCAATCGCGGGCACCTTCGGGGAGGCTGGCCAACTGCTCGTCGCTGTAGAGCCAGGTGGCGGCTCCTGCCGGGGAGGCCAGCGACCGGTAGGCGTCGCAGACCAGCCGGTCGATCTCCTCGGCGCGGATGAGGTCGCCGGCGACAGTCATTGTTCGCCTTCGATGGTTTCGATGAATTCGTTCAGACGTTCGGCCGCATCAGGGGGGAGTGCGGGGCCGGCTGATTCCTTCAGTAGACCACGCAGTTCCTCGGCGAACTCGACCTCGCCACAACAGCGGCGACAGAATGCCAGATGTTCTTCCATTTCTTCCCGCTGGGGTTCGTCGAGGCGCAGCTCGATGAAATCCCACAGCCGGCGCACTGCACTTGTGCAGTCGATCACGACGGGACTCCTTCTTTGAGAAGCTGGTGCTCCTCGGCGTAATTCCACATTTCCGTTTCGAAGAGACGGCGACCGCGGTGCAGCCAGGAGAGGATGGTGTTGAGAGGGACACCCAACATGCGGGACACGTCGGATGTCGGGATGCCCTCCATATGCACCAGGACCAGCGGCACCCGGTACTTCGGGTCGAGCCGGTCGAGCACCGCCCACACGTGGTCATCGGTGAACGAGTGCAGGAAATCGAGATGGACGGTGTCCGAGTAGGGCAGCGGATCCTCATCCAGGATGCGCCGGAACAGGGTGGTCTCGTGGGTGTCGTCGAGCGGCTGTTCGTCCGGCGATCGCAGCCGGTGGCGGTGCAGGTCGTTGGCGCAGTTGATCAGGATCTGGCGGAACCATGCCGGTGCAGCCTGGGGATCGCGCAGGTTGGGAAAGCCCTTGTAGGCCCGCAGCAGGCACTCCTGGACGACATCTTCGGCACGGTCGGCGACCAGTCGGCGCGCCAGCGAATACAGCCACGGGAGCTGTTCCCGGGCGATGACTCCGAACGTGACGGAATGGTCGGTCATCGCACCTGCTGGAGATGGGAGAGCGAACGATACCGACCGTCGCCGCACGGCGACGGTCGGATCCCGGCGGTAATGAACGGTGACACGTGTTCCCGGATCAGGCTGCGACAGACGCAGGGTCGGGGACGGACCAGACGGTGGTTCGGGGCGGAAGACAGGCTCCGCCGACACACGGTTGGTAGGTGAGGCCACCGGTGACGGTGGTGTTGGGTCGAGGCCGTCCGATGATGACGAACGTGAGGCGCCCCTGGAGGACGTTCAGCGACAGATCGTTCCATCCCAGGTGCTTCTCCACCGGCGTGGGGTATCCGATTGCCACCTCATCCAGACCGTGGACGGTGACGACGGTGGGGATCATGAACGGGTCGTCCGGTTCGTGCGGTTCGATGTGGACGCCGTCGGGGAGGTCGAGGCGCAGCGCGATGTGGATGTACTCCCCGTCGTAGATGGACTCGACTTCCGGCAGGTACGTTCCAAGGGTGGTGGTGGACGAGTCGGTCATGCCGCCGCCTCCTCGATCAGGTCGGCGATTGCCTTGCGTACCGCCACTGCATGGATGTCGAACCGTTCCATGTTCAGGTACTCGGCGAAGCGGATGACTCGGTTCTCGTCCAGGACCAGGTGCGCGTTGATGATCGCCACTTCCGGGGCGAGTCCCTCCTTGCGGGGAGCGAAACGCTCGGAAACCGCACCGTCGGCGTCGATCAGGAACGGTGATTGCCAGCCGAAGCGGTCGGGCAGCATCCGGGCCACCGCCGCCGGTTCCTTCACGTCGATGACGACCAGCTTGAGGCCGGCATCCTCGAACTGGGCGACGACCTCGCTTTCGAGATACGGCGCTTCGGCGGTGCAATACGGGCACCAGGTGGTCGTGAAGTACACGAGGGTCCAGGTGCCCGTCACGTCGCTGAAACGCACCGGGTTGCCGTCGACATCAGGCAGGACGAAGTCGTCGACCGTGTCGCCGATTGTGTAGGTGTCCAGGGTTGTTGTCTGCATTGGGTCGCTCCTTCCTCGATGGACATAGAGAAGGACGACCCGGTGCGCAGAGTTATTGCGCGTCGGTGGAGAAATTTCTCGGGCGGGTCTCGTGGGGGTACGGGTCGCGGTTGTTGGTGGTGTATGTGGTGCCGAGTGGGGAGTGCTAGGTGATCGTCCCGTCGGGTCTGATGGTGTAGGTCCAGCCTGCCTTGTGGCGTGTGGTGTCTGGCCCCCCAGGAGCGCAGCGACGCCGAGG
>JBKHXZ010000134.1:0-13136 GCA_046565785.1 Acidimicrobiia bacterium | reverse complement strand
GCCCTTCACCCCCGGGTGAGCACCCCCAGCACGGCTCCGGTCACGAGGTCTGGCCGTTCCCAGACCACCAGGTGCATCCCGGTTCCTTCGGCAACGACAGACACGACATCCGTGGACAGACCGGAGTAGAACGCGAGTCCGTCCTGCCAGAAGCCGTTGATCGCCTCGGCCTGCGCCCTTCCGAACCCTTCCAGCGCTCGTGCGTGGAGGAACACCGCCTGGGGATCCTGCCCGATCACCGTCAGTGGCACGTCGCCCAAGTCGTCGAGAGAGTCCGACAGCTCCGGGGCGAGGTCGGCCCATGGGGTATCCCCAGCCTCGTCGATCACCGTATCGAGAAAGTCACCGAAACCGACCGGCGTGGGGTCGACCAACACCACCCCTGCCAGATCGTCCCGCCCGTCGGCGAAGATGCGGAGAGAATGGACGCCGTCGCCGGCCGCAACCAGGACGTATGGCCCCGTCATCCCGTATGCAGCGAGGCCATCCTCGAGGGCTGCCGCCCGCTCCTGGGGAGATGCCTCGCCGTCGACGTACCCGTTGACGCACGCCACATACCCTTCCTGGTTGAGTTGGGCCTGGATGACCGACCACGAGCCATAGTCGATCCAGTCGTACGGCTCGAGGATCACCGTCGGGCCTGTGGGGTCCTCAGGGCCGGTACACAGCAGGCGGTGGGGAAAGCGGTCCCAATCGTCGGCGACGATCGGCCCAGCCTCCAGCAACCCGGCTGCATCCAGCCGCAGCAGAGCCCCCGGGTGATAGAGGTTCACCCACAGCGAACCGTCGGCCACCACCAACCCGCCAGCCTTGCCCGGCATGGGGAAGCGGCGTACCTCCCCGGTCGAAGAATCGACCCGCATGAGAAGGTGGTCGGTGTGCGACGTGACCCAGAGCGCATCGTCGAACCACACCATGTCCAGGAGACCGAACGTAAGACTGGCGAAGGAACGAAAGTCGCCCGTCAGGGGATCGAACGTGGTCAGGTTGGTCCCCCACGGGTAGGAGCCGTCCATCAAGAACAGCAGCCCGCCTGCCTCGGCGACGCCACGGACGCCCCAGCCGTCGGCGGTCTCGACTCCGGTCACGGTGGGGATCACGAATTCGCCGATCGTGCCGTCCGCCGAGATGCTCGAGATGAGACCCGTCGCAGGGTCGTTCACCCACAGGTAGCCGAAACCCTCGCCCTTCAGCTCACCGGAACTCGTCGACAGGATCTCGCCGGCAGCGGAAATCTGCAGCAGCTGTCCCTGGTCGTTGCTGACCCACAGGCGGTCACCGAACCAGGCAGCTCCGTACCAAGGCTCGCCTCCCAGCGGTATCCGCTTGTCGATCCGCCCGGCTGAAGGATCGAACCGGAGCACCTCACCACCGTCGTCATAGCTCAACAACCACAGGTATTCGCCACCCGGGACCACTCCCTCCACGTACGCATCGATCTGGTAGGTGGCCACGATCGACCCCCGCTTGGCATCCACCCGGTCGAGCTTTCGATACAGGGCCTCCACCACCCAGATCGTGTCGCCGTCCACTGCCATCGTCTTGACCCCGCCCATCTCCAGGGTCACCACCGCCTCGATCCCGTCGAGACCGCCCAGATCCCCGAAGGTGGGTGTCGACAACGGCAGCGCATCCACACGTGGACTCGGCTGAAGGACGAGCAGGGCCGCGGCCGCCACCGACATGGCGACGAATGCCACCACCAGGCGTCGCCTCGTGTCGGGCTGCGACACGCTCGGCACCCCAGCGATCATCTCGTCGACGGTGGCACGCAGGCTCGCCTTGTCGATCACCACGCCGGCGGCAGGATCGGCCTGTTCCATCTGCTCGATCATGCCGATGCCTCCTTCGCTCCCATTCGGAGTTCGTTCTGGCTGATCCGCTCCAGCCGGTCCTTCATCCGCGCCCGTGCCCGGTGCAGACGCTGGTCGACGGCGTTGGTGGTGATGCCCATCACCTCGGCGATCTCCTCGCGTGTCAGGCCATCCCAGGACGCCAACCGCAGAAGCTCCCGGTCCGCCGGGCGAAGCGCTTGAAGCGCCAGGTGGACAAGTCGGAAGTCACCGTCGGTCTGGGCGACGTCGGACGACGGCGAGATAGACGCGAGACGACCGACCAGTCGCGCCCGGCGCCGACGCCCCCGGTAGTGATTGCCTACCACCCGATACGCCACCGCCAGCAGCCAGGCACGCTCGACCTGCAAACCAGGCATCTGGTCGCTTCGGCGCCAGGCGATGGCGAACACCTCGGCGGCAGCATCCTCTGCCTCAGCCGCGCCGAGGCGACGCAAGCAGTAGCGATACACCGAGTCGTAGTGGGACTCGAAGAGGACATCGAATTGCCGCCGACGATCCACTGTTCCCGGTTTCATGTCGATACGTAAGTGTCCGACTCATTGTGCCCCCTTACCGCCTTCTGAGTTGTGGGCCGATCGGTAGCGTCTCACCGATGCAACCGTTCGACTTCGTCACCGGTCCGATCGAGGTCGTGGGCTGTCATGCCGAAGGCGAGGTGGGCGACGTCATTGTCGGCGGCATCGCGGTTCCCCCCGGAGACACGGTGTGGGAGCAGTCCCGCTGGGTCGCCTCGGATGGGCGGCTCCGCCGTTTGATGCTCAACGAGCCGCGTGGAGGCGTGTTCCGACACGTCAACCTGCTGGTTCCCCCCACCGACCCGGCCGCCGATGTCGGTTTCGTCATCATGGAACCGGAGGACACCCCGCCGATGTCAGGCTCCAATTCGATCTGCGTCGCCACCGTGGTCGTCGAGACCGGAATCGTGCCGATGGTCGAACCGATCACCACCGTCGTCCTCCAAGCACCGGGCGGAGTGGTCGAGGCGAAGGTCGAGTGCGCCGGCGGCAAGGCCACACGGGTCACGGTCCGCAACGTGCCTTCCTTCGCGGTTGAACTGGACGCCCGGTTGGTCGTCGAGGGTATCGGCGAGGTGCGGGTGGACACCGCATTCGGGGGGGATAGTTTCGTGATGGTCGACGCTGCCGACCTGGGCGTCGATCTCGTCCCGGACAACGCCCGCGAAGTGGCAGAACTCGGCAGCCACATCACCCAAGCCGCCAACCAACAACTCACCTTCGCTCACCCCACCGCCGACTGGGACCACTTCTCGTTCTGTCAGATCGCCGGACCGCTCACGCGTGACGCCGACGGTGCCTTCTCGATGACCAACGCGGTGGCGATCGAACCGGGCAAGCTCGACCGGTCGCCGACCGGGACCGGACTGTCCGCCCGGATAGCGCTCCTCCGGGTACAGGGGGTGATGGAGGTCGGGGACCGCCTGACCATGCGCTCGGTGATCGGTTCCCAGTTCGACGGCACGATCGAATCGGACACCACCGTCGGAGACCGACCGGCGATCGTCCCTCTGATCTCTGGTCGGGCGTGGCAGACCGGCCGATTCACCTACACCGTCGACCCGACCGACCCGTGGCCGCTCGGCTACCGGCTCACCGACACCTGGCCCGGCTGAGGGTCGGACGGTTCTCTGTAAAGTCTGTTTGACATCATGTTCAGCATGTCTTACATTGCCGATGTAAAACATTCTTGACAGGAGTAGACCGTGAACACACTTTGGACAATCATCCTCGCCCTCTCCGGGCTCGTGGCAGCCATCGGAGCCCTTTTCATGGCCGGCATACGGTACAAGTGGCCGGTCGTTCTCAACGGCGTCCGGCGCATAAATCGGCGATTCATGAACCCCCGCCAGATGCGCTCCGCTGGAACTCCCGGGGCGTACGCCGGGATCATCCACCACGTCGGACGTCGTTCGGGCCGGGAGTACCAGACTCCGGTGGGGATCGTCCCGGCAGACGGTGGCGTGGCGATCGTCCTCCCCTACGGCACCCGGCCGGACTGGGTGAAGAACGTGATGGCAGCAGGAAAGGCGGAAATCACCCACGAAGGCCGGCGTTTCCCGGTGACAGACCCCCAGGTCGTGCCAGTCGAATCGAGCGGAGCGGCGTTCACCACCGCCGACCGGCGCACCCAGCGGCTCTACGGCGTCGACCGATGTCTCCGCCTCCGCACCGCCGCCGTGTCCGCTCAACAGCACTGAGGACCGCTATGTCATTCGAAGAGAAGAGCACCTGGATCAACCTGGCCATTCAGCTCGGATTGGGCATCTGGTACGCCAGCCGCATCGTGTCCAAGGCCCAGACAACGCCTGTCTCCGAGATCTCCTACCTGGGCGATCTGGTCACACTCGTGGTCGCCACGGTGGTGCTCACCATCGCCGTCACCATCATTGTGTCGATCTTTCTCGCCGGACGAGCCGCCGTTACTGGCGAAGACCTCGACATCGACCGCACCGACGAGAGGGACAAGACCATCGGCCGGTTCGCCGGCAATATCGGCGGGATCGTGCTGGCGTTGGCGATGCTCCCGGCACTCGGACTGGCCGTGTTCGAGTTCGATCAATTCTGGATCGCCCATGCGATGCTGGCCGGGTTCTTCGTCTCCGAACTGGCCACCGCCGGAGTCAAGATCGTCAGCTATCGCCGAGGGTTCTGATGGCGAAAAAAAAGACCCGGGTGACCAACTCGATCCGGGCATTGCGCTTCGCCAACAGTGAGATGACTCAGGCGGAACTGGCCGACCGCCTCGGGGTCACCCGCCAGACGATCATCGCCATCGAACAGGGCCGCTACTCACCCTCGCTGGAGATGGCCTTTCAAATGGCGCGCATCTTCGGCGTGCCGCTCGAAGAAGTGTTCCAGTACCCCGACGAGTGAATCAACGGAGTTCCCGCCACCGCATCCCGGCGGCAACGGCGAGCAGGACGGTGACGATCGCAAAAGTCGGAATGTCGACCGCCGGCGTCCCTCCCAGGTCCGTCCCGACGACATGCGACACGGTGTGCGCGGCCGACCCGATGGCCCCGGCCGCCAGCCCCACCAACAGTGCGTCCGGCAGGAAACGTGCGGCCAGCAGTGCCGCACCCAGACCGATCTGGAAGGCGCCGATGTCCTGTACGAAATGGCGGTTGTACGGCGCGAACGTCGCCAACTGGTCGAAGAAGCTTCGCGGCGACGCCAACGCCCACACCCCGAAAAACACGAACATGACCCCGCCCACCAGCGCCATCGTCGGTGGGAACCAATGCCGATCTCGCATCGCTCCTCCTCTCACGATCGCAGCGACGGGAACGACTCAGCCAGCCCGTCGGCCTGCACCTGGAACACTTCCATCGGTTCTCCCAGCCCTTTGAGCCGGTACGAACCGAGACCGACGAACCGGGTGTCGCCGACCCTGTCCGCTACGGCACGGCTCACCAGAATCTGGCCGCCGTGACCGAGGGACATGATCCGGGAAGCGGCGTTGACGGTGAGCCCCACATACCCGGCTTCGGTCAACGTCACCGGCCCGGCGTGGATCCCGATGCGGGTCCGCACCTTCAGCCCTTCCGGCCAACGGGCCTTGGCCATCTTCATCTGGATTCCGATACCGGTCACGACCGCGGAGGCTGCGTCGGTGAACGCCAGGAACACCTCATCGCCAGTCATGTCGACCACCTGGCCGTTCCGGGAACGAGCCTCCTGGCTGGAAAACCGCCGAAACCGGTCCAACACCCGGGCATACCGGTCACCCAACTGGGTGAGGAGCTCAGTAGACCCCTCCAAGTCGGCAAAGAGCAACGCCACCTCGCCGGTCGGAAGCCGGTCGGGAGCCGACCGTCGCACCGCCATCTCCTCGTCGATACGTTGTCGCTCCACCACGAACCGCACCGCCCCCTCCACTGCCTCCCGCAAGTCGGGGTCACGCAGGGTCTTGGCACCGTGGGTGATCGCCACCGCCGGACGGCCATGGGCGTCGAGTCGGGTCACCCGGCCCCGAGCCCGCGGAAGGATCGCCGTGGCTCCCGTCGCATCGATCCACTCTTCGCCCGAACGGCGCAGCACCGAAAGCGACTCGTCGCCGAGTGCAGCCCTCAGCTGAGTTTCGAGGTCCTCCACCGAACCGATCTTGGATGCCTCGACCACCACCCTGGCTGCCGCCGACTGGTGTCGTTCGTTCCGAAGTTCCGCTTCGATGAACCCGAGCGGCACGATCCCGTGACGTTTGGCCGCCGCCAACAACCTCTGCCGCGCCCGCTGCCGCGCCTCATCGGATTCGAACGCCACCTGCCCGAAACGAGCAAGGGCGTTGCGCACGTGGGAAGCATCGTTGATCGGCAGGCGCCGGTTGCCCTTGGAATCGACGTAGGCGAACGCGCTGTCGGGAAGCCTGCTCCGTTCCGCTGCGGAGAGTTGAGCCACAGCGGAACTGTATCCAGCCCGACCCGAGCACCCCCGACGCTCTACGGTTGAGAAGGTGACAGGTACTCAACTGTCCGACCGAGTGAGGACCGCAGAACTCATCGGGTCTGTCTGCCTCGCCACCGACCTCGGCATGGGGTTCCCGCTCGAGCACGGTTTCGTGGCCACGCTGATCGCCATGCGCCTGTGCGAACTGCTCGACACGGACACCGAAACCGCAACCGAGACGTACTACGCCTCGATGCTCACCTACACGGGCTGTACAACTGATGTCTCCCAAGGCGCAGAGATATTCGGCGGGCCGCAGACGACAAATCTCGTCCCAGCGCTGTTCGGGTCGGTGGGCGAACGCATCCGCGGCATCACAAGGGCACTTCCGCCGCCCGAACTGGGACCGCTGACCCGTACCACGGAGATCGCCCGGAGGTTCCCGAAGGTGCTCCTCAGCGTCCGGGACCACCAGACCGCGCTGTGTGAGGTAGGTGAGATGCTCAGCCGTCGACTCGGTGTGCCCGACCGTGTCTCGGCACTCTTCTTCTATCTGACCGAACGCTGGGATGGACAGAGCGTGCTGCGACGGGCAGCGGGTGAGGACATTCCGCTCAGTCTGCGGATCGCGGATCTGGCCCGTGACGCTGCATACCAAGGTCTCGTCGGCGGGCCGGCCCATGCCCGAGATGTCATCGCCCAACGAGCCGGTCGGGGGCACGACCCGAGAGTGGCGGCGGCCTACCTCGAGGAAGACCCGAGCGCCTTTGCCTACGCTGACCGCGGAGCGTCCGTCTGGGATGCGGTTCTCGAAGCCGAACCGCCACCGCATCTGTATCTCGACGGCTCCGCCATCGACACCGCACTTTCCGGCATCGGCGACTTCGCCGACCTCCTCTCCCACTTCTTCAGCGGTCACGCCGCCGGAGTCGCCATGCTGGTCGCCCGGAGTGCCGACGTCGCCGGACTGTCGACCGAGGAGGCCCGACTGGCCCGGCGGGCGGCGCTGGTGCACGACGTCGGAAGAGTCGGCATCGATGTCCGCGTGTGGGAGAGATCCGGGCCGCTGTCGGTCCAAGATCGGGAGGCCGTGCGACTTCATCCGTATCTGACCGAACGGACCCTCTCGCCATCGACCTTCCTTTCCCACATCGGTTCGGTGGCGGGATTCCATCACGAGCGTCTGGACGGAAGTGGCTATCACCGCGGTGTACCGGCGCAGATGTTGAGCCGACCGGCCCGCCTCTTGGCGGTCGCCGACATGTTCCATGCGATGTGCGAACCGCGACCACACCGGCCGGCCCTCGCCGGCAAGGACGCGGTTCGTGCGATCACCGACGCCGCTCGTGCCGGACTGCTCGACTCCGAGATGGTGGCGTCGGTGATCGAGGCCGCCGGGTTCCCAGTACTAGACCTTCCGACGCCGGTCGGGCTCACCGAACGCGAGTCGGAAGTTCTCGTGCTGGTGGCCCGCGGCCTGCAGACCAAACAGATCGCACGCCGCCTCGGGATTTCCCCCAAGACCGCCGACACCCACATCCAGCACGCCTACCGGAAGATCGGTGTCTCCACCCGGGCGGCAGCCACCTTGTTCGCCATGGAGCATGGGCTGGTCGCCTCAGGAGAACTCCCGATAGCGGACTGAACGGCCATGGGCGTACGTTCGATGCATGGCTTCCACCGACGTCCACTCACTCCGCGACATCCAGAGACAGCTCGCCGACCGAGCCGCCCTCGCCGAGCGGTTCATCGGCGCTCGAGGCAGACGAGTACATGTGCTCGAAGCGGGCGAAGGACACCCCCTCGTGATGATCCACGGCACCGGGAACTCCGGGCTGTTCCTCCTTCCGCTGGTGGAAAGGCTCGAAGGTGTGCGAGCGATCGTGGTGGATCGACCGGGCTTCGGCCTCAGCGATCCACGACCGAGTTCGAGGAAGCACTTCAAGGCTGACGCCGTTGACTGGATCGACGGTGTCCTCGACGAGCTTGGCCTGGACCGGACTTCGCTTCTCGGCCATTCCATGGGGGGCCTGTGGTCGGTGTGGTACGCATGCGGCCGCCCGCGACGGGTCACCAAGTTGGTCGTCCTCGGCGCGGCTCCAGGGTTGCCTGGCACACGAGCACCATTGCCCTTCCGGCTGATGGCCCTGCCGGGAGTAGGCCGACTCCTCCAGCGCCAGCACGCCACGCCTGCGTCGGTACTCAAGTTCGCCGGCTTCGTCGGCGAGCGAGACGCCCTCGCCGGTCAGCCCGAACTCCTCGACCTCCAGGTGGCGAGCACGAACGATCCGGTGACCAAGAACTCTGTGCGAACCGAGGTTCAGGCCCTCATTCCGCCGCGCGCGCTCCTATCCCCCTCCACGTTCCGCTCCCCGATCCGGGTTCAACGGTCGGATCTCGAAAGGATCACTGCGCCCACCCTCATCGTGTGGGGCGATCGCGAGCCGGTTGGAAGCACCGACACCGCCGATCGGCTGAGCAAGGCAATACCCGACTCTCGGCTCGAAGTGGTTCCCGGTGGCCACGCCCCGTGGCTCGGCGAAGCACCGCGGGTGGCTGACATCGTTTCCGACTTCCTGCGTTGATTCGTCCAGGGTTCAACCGATCACTGCGAATTCGGCGAACTTTCGTGCCCGATGTGCGGCGGGCAACCGGCGACGTCAGGTGGACCACCCTCCGACTCGGCCTCCGCCGGCGGCGGGGGGTGCGATGACCACTGTCTCCGCCAGCGGGAAGAACACAGCCATCTCTTCCGGTGGAAACTGGACGAGTTCGGAAACCGGACGCGTCTCGTCGTCGAGCAGCCGGATCGCCACCAGTTCGTGAACCTCGACGACTCGTGGGAACCGGACCGGCGAGGCGGGAACAGACGACACCTCGCCAGCCAGCCCAATGTTGTCCGGATGGAAACCGAACCGTCAGGCTGACTGCTCCCAGGCGAGCCCGGTGTTCAGATAGCGCAACCGGACCTCACCACAGTGGAGGCACACGAGACGTTCCAGTCCCGTGGCTCGCAGAACGAGGACTCCGCCCAGACTGAATCAGAGCTTCCAACCAGAGCTCTCCACGACGCCCGCCGCGCCCACGGGTCAGCCGTCGGAACAAACCCTGCAGCGAATTCGGCGTTGGGACTGGTCATAGCCCGCTTCACACCTGCATCGCATCGCTACCGTCCGTTCATGACCATCCCCAGCATCACCGACGAACCGCATCGGGGCGCGATCGGGGATCTGCGACTCTTCCAGACCTCGGGGTTCGACTCCATCCGCAAGCTGATCAGCGGAGAGTTACCGGGTTTCCCACCTTCCCGTCTCCTCGGGTCGCGGCTCACCGACGTCGGCCTCGGCACCGTGTCCGCCGCCATGCCGATCACCCCCTGGCTGGAAGACTCCCACGGCCTGATAGAAGCGGGAATCTTCGCCCTCTTCGCCGACGCACCACTCGCCAGCGCCCTGTGGAGCGGACTGCCCCCCGGACGGGTCTCGACTACTTCCGAACTCAACATGTCTTTCGTGCGACCGGTCGCCCGCAACACCACGAATCTGGTGGGGAGAGCGGAAACCGTTCACCTCGGTCGCCAGGTGGGCTTGTCGAGCATCCACATCACCGACCAAACCGGCCGGCTGCTGGCTCACGGGACCACCAAGTGCCTGATCGCCGATATTCCCGTCGACCTCGACGCCGACTATCCGGCGCCGGACACCGGCCCGGACGAGCCGCCCGATCCATACCTGCGCGAACCGCCGGGAGCGGACGCCTACTGGACGGCGCGAGAGGTCATCGACGCAACACCGATCGACCTGATGCGGCGGGCACAGGACGAGGACCGGCGCTTCCCGAACTGGCGGCTCACTGGCTTCCAGCCGGGCGAGGTCGAAATGGGCACCCTGACGGCCCGAATCCCATCCTCGCCCTGGTTCGCCAACGGGGGACCCGCGATCTACGGTGGCGTACTGGCATGGATGGCGGACCACACGATGGGCGGTGCGGTCTATTCGACCCTGGAACCCGGCGCCCTGTACGCCCCACTCGACCTCAACGTCCGCTACCTCCGACCCGCCATGATCAACTCTGGAGATCTCACCGCCCTCGCCGAGGTGCGCCACTTCGGCCGACGGCTGCGGGTCTCGGCCTGTGAGATCACCAATGCCGAAGGCAAGACGGTGGCGATGGCCACCTCATCGGCGCTGGTCGTACCGGACGGTGCTCGTGCCCTGGTCGCCGGTCGGTCCCCCGACGAGATCGTGGCCGACGACGACTGATTGCCGGTCCGCCTGACACCGACCGATCTCGTCTGCCACGATGACCGCCGCGCCGACACAGGGGTCAAAGCCAGTGAAGAACTCAGCCCAGGTCGTGGTCATCGGCGGCGGTGTCGTCGGGGCTTCGGTCCTCTATCACCTCACCGAGAACGGCTGGACCGACGTCGTCCTGCTGGAACGCAAAGAACTGGCGGCCGGATCCACCTGGCATTCGGCCGGTGGCATGCACACCCTCAACGGTGACCCCAACGTCGCACAACTCCAGCAGTACACCGTCAAGCTGTACAAGGAGATCGAGGCGCGTTCCGGCCAGAGCTGCTCCATCCATCTCCCCGGCGGCCTCACCCTGGCTTCGGACCGCAACCGGATGGACTGGTTGAAGATGGCCGAAGCCCGAGGTCGATATCTGGGGATGGAACTGGAAATGATCTCGGTCGCCGAAGCCCACGAACTGTTCCCTCTCTTCGACCCCCAGTACTTCGTGGGTGCAATGTGGGATCCGGTGGAAGGTCATGTCGACCCCACCGGGGTGACCACCGCCTACGCCATCTGCGCTCGTCAGGCAGGAGCCGAGGTCTACCGCCACACCTGGGTGAGCGGTTTGGAACTGGGCAAGGACGGCACCTGGACGGTGATCACCGACAAGGGCGAGATCCACGCCGAGCACGTCGTCAACGCCGGCGGGCTGTGGGCCAGGGAAGTGGGCCGCATGGTGGGACTCGAACTCCCCGTGTTGGCCATGCAACACCACTACCTGGTCACCGAAGAGATGGACGAGGTGAAAGAGAACCAAGCCCGCACCGGTCGGGAGATGCCGATGGTGATGGACTTCGCCGGCGAGATCTATATCCGCCAGGAAGGCCTGGGGATGCTGATGGGCACCTACGAACAGGATTCCCGTCCGTGGTCGCCACACGAGACTCCGTGGTCCTTCGACATGGAACTGCTCCCCCCGGACCTCGACCGCATCTCCCCCGAACTCGATGTGGCTTTCAAACACTTCCCGGCGATGGCCGACGCCGGCATCAAGACAGTCGTGAACGGGCCGTTCACCTTCGCCCCCGACGGAAACCCGCTAGTCGGCCCCGTCCGCGGCTTGCGGAACTACTGGGTGGCGTGCGGAGTGATGGCCGGGCTCTCACAAGGCGGAGGCGTGGGTCTCACGCTGGCCAATTGGATGACCGAAGGCGACCCGGGCTACGACATCTGGGGCATGGACGTCGCCCGGTTCGGTGACTACGCCACCCTCGCCTACACCAACGCCAAAGCCCAAGAGAACTACCGCCGCCGCTTCCGGATCACCTTCCCCAACGAGGAACTGCCGGCCGGACGTCCACTCCACACCACCCCGATCTACGACCGGCTCACCGAGCACAACGCCGTGTGGGGTGTCGGGTTCGGACTGGAACACCCGTTGTGGTTCCAGAAGCCGGGGTTGGAACCAGTCGAAGAGGTCACCTTCCGGCGGTCGAACGCCTTCGACGTGGTCGCCGAAGAGTGCCGGGCGGTTCGGGAGACGGTCGGGCTGACCGAAGCCTCCAACTTCGCCAAGTACCGGGTGTCAGGGCCGGGCACCGCCGAGTGGCTGCAAGGCCTGTTCACCAACCGGCTGCCCGCGGTCGGCCGCATCAACCTCACCGCCATGCTCAACCCACAGGGGAAGATCGTCGGCGAGTTCTCGGTGGCACGGGTCGGGGAGGAGGATTTCTTCCTGTTCGGATCCCAGGCAGCAGAGGTCCATCATTCGCGATGGTTCCTCTCTCATCTGCCCGCAGACAGCCCGATCCGCTTCGAGGTGCTGGCGTTGTCGATGGTCGGTCTGTCGGTGGCGGGACCGCACGCCCGGGACGTGTTGGCCGAACTGACCATTACCTCCCTCGCCACCGAAGACTTCCCCTTCATGTCGTTCCGGCGGATCGATCTGGGCATGGTTCCGTGCTGGGTCGGGCGTATGACTTACACCGGCGATCTGGGCTATGAGATCTGGGTAGCTCCCGAATATCAGCGGGTCCTGTTCGACCTGCTGTGGGAGACCGGCCTGAAGTACGGGATGCGGCTGTTCGGGTTCCGGGCGCTCATGTCGCTGCGTATGGAGAAGATGTTCGGCACCTGGTTCCGTGAGTACCGGCCGATCTACACCCCGCTGGAAGCAGGAATGGACCGCTACCTGCGTTTCGACCACGACTTCATCGGCCGGGAAGCGGTCGAAGCCGAACGTGCGACGGGGGGACCGAAGCGACGAATCGTCTACTTCGAAGTCGATCCTGATCCCGACGAGCCTGCGGACGTCATCGGCGACGAGCCCATCTGGCACAACGGTGAAGTGGTCGGCTGGGTGACCTCCGGTGCGTACTCGCACTACACCGGCAAGTCCCTCGCCCTCGGTTATGTCCCCAGCGCACTCGCCGCTCCGGGCACCGACGGTTTCGAAGTGGAGATCATCGGCCACCGCCGCCCTGCGCGGCTGCTCACCGAACCGGTGCTGGATCCACAAGGTGAACGGATGCGCCAGTAGAAGGGCTCTCTCCCTCCAGCAGCGGCAGCGACGTCGAGCACTGACCCCTCAGCGCGGGTGGTCGTCGAGGCCTAAGAGCAGGCGGCGGAGGATGTCGATC
>JBKHXZ010000133.1:0-1934 GCA_046565785.1 Acidimicrobiia bacterium | reverse complement strand
TGAGGCCGCCTCGAAGCGTTGGCCAGCCAGTGCCAGCGCCCACGGCAGCCGGTAGTAGTGACCGTGCTCGGCACCCGGATGGCCGTCGGGTCTGACTCGCTCGAGTAGATGGTCGGTGCCGCGGCGGATCGAGGCTCGGACTCGGGTGACCAGGTTTGCGGTCATCGGGGGCGTCCTTTCACGGTCATGTCCGTTGTGTGTGCCGTCGCAGGTCGACTCTGGCACCGTCTCCGGCATTGGATCTCAGGATGGCGTCGAGTACGGCGACGGTTGAGCGCGCCGATTGGGCGGAACAGGTCGGCTCGCGCCCGGCTCGGTGCGAGTCGATCAGGTCGATCAGGCCGGCGACCATGCCCGATCTTGTCGCTCTGGGTTTGAGCGGCTGAAGGATCGGGCCCGATACGCCGCCCGGCGTCCCGTCTCCGGTCCGGGGCACAGCTACGACTCTGGCGCCCAATGCGTCGATCGTGATCCTGGCATCGCGGAAGGCGACGTTGATCGATACATCTGCCACCGAGGACTTCAATCCCGAAACGAAGGCGGTCGTGCCGTCGGAGAACCCGATCAGGGAGAGCGCCCCTGGGTCGAGCCTCGGGTCGCGGCCCCCATCACCGGCGTACCTCGTGCCGTAGTCCCTGCTACCGGTTTCGAGCAGACCGCTTACCCACACCGGTGCGGCGTCATGCAGATGGATAGCCAGGTCGACGAAGTGGCTCAGATTTCGGAACAGCATCGCTCGCGGTCCGCCTGCTTCGACGATGATCTGGGAGATCGGGCCGTATCGTCCCTCCCGGGCGATGGCCACGGTCTCGGCGATGTCGGGTCGCCAGCGCCACGTATGGTTCACGCTGACGGTGGCGCCGGTTCGGGCGATCCGGTCGAGTACTGCATCTGCCTCGGCGAGGTCGGTGGTGAACGGCTTCTCGCTGAATAGCATCGGTACACCCGCGTCCAGACACCGCAACAGCATCTGTCCGTGCAGGTGATCGGGGGTGACCAGGGCTACGAGGTCCAGTTGGGTGGTCAGCATTTCATCGATGTCCCCATATGTTTCGATACGAGGCCATCGATTCGACCACCGCTCGACGAAATCCCGTCGTCGGTCCGGATCAAGGTCGCAGGCCGCTACCACCTCGATGTCCGCGATGGCGTCCATCGCCGAGGCGTGGCTGTACGGCACGGCCGTGCCGAGTTCTGGGGCGGATGCAGGCCCGGCCGGATCTGCGCCGATCCAACTCAGCCCGACGATGCCGACGCGGACGTTGCTCATGGTGTCAGGCGTCCTGCGGCGCGAAGCATCGTGACGACGTTGGCCGCGACCAGGTGGTGAACGTCGATCCTCGTACGGTCGGACATCGCCGCCATGTGCGGTGTCTGGATGACGTCGGGGCGGAACCCGAGTGGGTCGTTGTCCGGATCGGGGGGCTCGGGATCCCTCACGTCGAGCGCTGCCATTCGAATCCGCCCGTCGTCGAGGGCTGTGGCGAGGGCGTGTTCGTCGATCAGGCCTCCCCTGGCACAGTTCACAAGATAAGCACCAGGCTTCACGTAGGAGAGAGCCTCTTCTCCGACTACATGTCGCGAGTCCGGGTCGAGCGAAGCGCACACGGCGATGGCGTCGCTGCGTTCGAACAGGTCGCGGATCCCGACCATCTCGAGATCGGGGTCCGGGGGATCCGGCTCGTAGCGGTCATGACCGATCGTGACGAATCCGAAGGCGCGAGCCCGACGCGCGACGGCACGCCCGATTCGGCCGGTTCCGAGGATGCCGAGTGTCTGTCCGTCGAGTCGTCGAATCTCCCAGGCGTCCGGCAGGTTGCGTAGAACCCACTCACCGGAGCGGGTGGCCTCCACCATCGGGAAGAGGCGGCGTTGGAGGGCGAGGAGCAGCGCCATGGTGTGGTCAGCGACGTCGTCGGTGCTGGCGTTGACGT
>JBKHXZ010000132.1:0-1450 GCA_046565785.1 Acidimicrobiia bacterium | reverse complement strand
TCTGGGCACGATCCTCGGCGTCATGGCAGTCGCCTATGCCGGTTTCGTCGTCGTATTGATCTTCGCTCACGGTGTCACCCAGGCGGCGAAGCGGATGTACCAGGCGCCCGGCAGGGCGCTTCGCTGGGTGCGGAGGCGAGGCCCCCGGGCGGTGATCGACCGAGTCGTCGTGGCCACCGCCGCTGTGACCCTGCTGTGGGTGTTCGGGGCGATGGCGCGGTTCACCCGGGACGGGTTCGGCTATTGGACCGCCGCCGTCATCGGGTCCCTGGTCGCCATCACGTTCCTGTTCGTCGGTCTCGGAGGTTTTGCCCGCCAGTTCCCGGGGGTGGCTCGTCACTTACCGGGCATGCGACGTCGTCCCCGGCTGGTGGGGGCGGGAGTTCTCGTCGGTGTGCTGGCGGTGGCCTGGAACTTCGGCACCGGACGGGTGCTGGAGGAGCATTCCGCCTCCCACCTCTTCGCGGCAGGCATGTGGGCGTCGTTCGTGTTGGTACACCTGTATCTCGGCGCCTGGCTGTGGCTGGTGACACTGCTTATCCGCTTTGCCGGGGAGTCGAGTTCGCCGGTGGTCGCCGAAGGGACAGCCAAAGGCGGGACGCCACGTAGCTGGCCGCGAGCTCGCCCTCCATCGCTGTTTGAATGGGAGTCGAAAGGAGACCGGCATGAGTGACGGCGATCGTGATCTTCGATTCGAGCTTCCTCTGTACACGGTCACAGAGGCGGCGCGCATCGTCGATGTCCCTGCTTCGACTCTTGCCACCTGGGCCAAAGGGTACGTAAGGCGGTTCCCTGATCGGCCCGAAGTCGAGGGTGCGCCGATCATCACCTACGTCCAGTCGGAACGGCCTGGAGCGCCGGTCATCCCGTTCGTTGGTTTGGCCGAGTCGTTCGTCTTGGCTGCCATCCGGCGCAGTGGTGTGCCGATGCAGCGGGTACGTCCTGCGCTCGAAGCACTGAGCGAGGGTCTCGGGCTGGACCATGCTCTGGCTTCCAAGGCGCTCTACACCGACGGTGCAGAGCTGTTGTACGACTTCGGTGAACACCACAAAGACACGATCGATGGCCAGGTTGCGCTCGAGCTGGTCGTTATTCGAAGTGGACAGCGGGTGTTCGAGAGCGTCATCGAGGAGTACCTGCGCCGCATCGAATACGACCCGTCCGACGGTTATGCCCGTCTCATCCATGTGCCCGCATATCGGAGAGCAGAAGTGGTCGTCGATCCGAGCCGCTCTTTCGGGGCTCCGATCTTCGAACGAGGGGCAGGACGGATCGAAGACGTCCTGCAGCGATTCTGGGCGGGCGAGTCCCTCGACGAACTCGCTGATGACTACGGCGTACCGCCCGAGCAACTCGAAGATGTAGTTCGTGTCGCATCCAGACGGGCTGCCTGACCTCTTTCTCGATCGCAGCCTCGGTCGGATCAAGGTCCCGTCACTTCTGCGAGCAG
>JBKHXZ010000131.1:0-1363 GCA_046565785.1 Acidimicrobiia bacterium | reverse complement strand
CCACACGTCGATGGTCGCCAGTGCGACCTCCTGTCACATTCCCATCGCTTCCATCAGCTGGGCTGCAGCCTCGTTGATGATCTCCTGCGGTGCCGGGAAGTACCCGACCTCGTCGATCACCGAGTTGACGTTGTTCAGGTAGAAGGCGATGAACTGCCCGACCTGCGGCTTCTCCTCGATGATGCTGGCGGCACTGTAGATGAACAGCGGCCGGGCCAGCGGGTAGGTGTTGGCGTTCACCGCTTCGGCGCTGGGCTCGACGCCTTCGATGGCGATCGCTCGGAGCACGTCGTCGTTCTCGACGTAGTACGCGAATCCGAAGTAGCTGATGGCGCAGGATGTGCTGAGGTCCCCTTCGGTACAGCCGTCACCCGACACGCCCTGGACGAGCACGTTGTCGTCCTCGGAGAGCTGGGGATCGGCGGCCAGGATCGGACCTTCGTCTTCGTCGAAGACCTCTTCGACGAAGTAGTCGAACGTGCCCGAATCGGTTCCGGGGGAGAATCGTGCGATCGGGTGGGCCGGGAACTCAGGATTCACGTCCGCCCATGTTTCGGCGGTGGAGAAGGCCAGAGCGAGCTCCTCCAGCGTCAAGTTCTCGACGAAGTAGTTGTTGGTGGAAACCACGACGGCCAAGGCATCGGTACCGACCCGGAATTCGAGCGGGTCACGGCCGATGGACTGGCACGCGGCGACTTCTTCCTCGTTGATGGGACGGGAGGCGTTGGAGATGTCGGACTCGCCCGCCACACAGAACCGTTCGAAGCCGCCACCGGAGCCGATCGAGTCCACCGTGATCTGGCCTCCGTAGCCCTCGTCTACGAAGAGAGCGGTCACGGCCTCGGAAAGCGGAAAGACCGTCGACGAGCCGGCCGTCACGATATCCCCGGTCACTTCGAACGGGTCGATGACCGGAAGACCGGTCACAGGATCGACCTCAGCCATGTCGTCGCTGTCGTCCATCGCCTCGGTGGTGTCGGTGTCGTCGGGTGCTGCGGTGGTGGTGGCTGCCGCAGTCGTGGTCGTCGTGTCTTCTCCGTCATCGGTCGAGTCCGCGCTGCTGCATGCAGCGAGGACCAGTGCGAGTACCGCAATCAGCGCGGTCAGCCGTAGGGGTTTGTTCATCGTAGGTTCCTCCGTATGCCATTTCGGCGACCCGGAAGGGTCAGGAGCATGGCTGTATCCCATGCCCGAACGGCAAGCTACGAAGGGCAAGTGAATCCGGATTCGCCATCTGGTGAACGGCAGGTGAACGTTGGGTTCAGTCGCCCGTGAAGACTGCCCGGGCCTCGGCGAGACCCTGCAGCGTGGTGTGGGCATCCACCCCGAGCACCGTCGGAACTTTCGCCCACATCCCGTCGGC
>JBKHXZ010000130.1:0-4092 GCA_046565785.1 Acidimicrobiia bacterium | reverse complement strand
GGAGTCGCCAGCGGCTTCGTGGATCACGATGTGGGAACGGTTCACATCGGCGGTCGCGCCCTGCGGCGGGATTCACCTGCCGTGGCTCGCAGGCTGGGCCTGGCGATGGCCTACCAGGACACCTCGCTGGTCGGCCCGGAACCGGTCAAGAACAACCTCTTCCTCGCTGCCCGTCCCGATCAGCGCCCTCCGTTCTGGCGCCGCAAGAAATGGGCGAGGCGAGTGCTGGCCGAACTCGACCTCGATCTGGAACTGTTCCCCGACGCCCCGGTCGAATTCATGACCCTGGCCGATCGCCAGTTGTTCGAAGTAGCCAAGGCCCTGATCTCCCAACCCAAGGTCCTCCTCCTCGACGAGCCGACGACGGCGCTCGGCCCCGACGAGGTCGAGGCATTGCATCGCGCCATCGTCCAATGTCGGGAGCGCGGCATCGGCGTGGTGTACGTCTCCCATCGCCTTCCCGAGGTGCTCGAGATCGCAGATCGGATCACAGTTCTCCGAGACGGGCGCAACCAGGGGACATTCGATGCCCGCACCGTTTCCGAGAGCGACCTGGTGGAACTCATCGTTGGTCGACCCTTCGAGACGGCATTTCCCGCTCCGGCTACCGGCGCCGACGAGGAGCGGCAGACTCTGGTCGTGGACGGACTCCAGGGTCAGTCGTTCGGCCCGGTCAGCTTCGTTCTCCACGCCGGCGAAGTCGTCGGCGTGGCGGGAGCGGAGGGCAACGGCCAGGAGCACCTGTTCGAGTGTCTCGCCGGGCTGGTACCCCCCAAGGCGGGCCGGGTGGTCTGCGACGGAAAGAACCTGAACCTCATTTCTTCCGCCGAGGCCGTGCGGGCCGGGATCATGCTCCTACCGGGCGACCGCAAGCGGGCGGCATTGGCCACCGTGCTGGGTGTCCGGGTGAACATGACCATCCAGTCCCTGCGGCGTTTCAGCATCGGCGGTTTTCTGCGGCGCAGACGAGAGAGCGACGACGTTGCCCGATTGGTCGATCAACTCCGGGTGCGTACCCCGTCGATCGAACAGCCCACCGAGTTCCTGTCCGGTGGCAACCAGCAGAAAGTGGTCGTGGCCCGCACGTTCCTGCGAGGGCCGTCGGTGATCCTCGCATACGAGCCGACCCAGGGTGTCGACGTGGGATCCCGTTTCGACATCTACGAAGCGCTGCGCAGCCGAGTCGACGCCGGCGCGGCGATGCTGGTGAAGTCTTCCGATCCCATCGAACTGTCCGGTCTGTGTGACCGGGTGCTCGTCATGTCCCGTGGCACCGTGATCGAAGAGATCCCCGGCGACGAGCTCGACGAGCGACGGATCACCGAGGCCATCGTGCGCGGACCTGGGCTGTCGAAAGCCGGCCGGTCACCGTTGGGTGTGGCCATGCCGAAGGCACCCACCGGGGCGGGGTCGGCGTGACCGACCGCATCGACCGCGCCCGACAGTTGTGGCGCAAGTTCATCCGAGAGGCGCGGGACCACAACCGCTGGCGCAAGATCGTCAAGGTGCGGCTGTGGATGCCTGTTGCCCTCCAGGTCGTCCTCGTGGTGGGATTGGCGTGGTTCACCAATGCTCGGTTCCCCGGGTTCGTCAGCGCATCCAACGTGACCCAGATCCTGCTGCTCGCTCTGCCCCTGATCGTCGCCGCCTACGCCCAGACCCACGCGCTGCTGGTCGGCTATCTCGACCTCTCGGTGGGGGCGATGATCAGTGTGGGCGTAGTGGCCGCCTCGTTCCTGATCGGCGCGGATGCCAGTACCGGTCAGATGGTGTTCGGTGTCGCCGTGATCGGGTTGGTGGCGATCGCACTTGGACTGACCAACGCCGGACTCATCCGGTGGGTCAAGATGCCGTCGATCATCGCCACATTGGCGACGATGAGCATTCTCGACGGGATCGCGCTCAATCTGCGCCCGTCACCGCAAGGCACGATCTCCCCCGAATTGGTGGGTTGGTTGAAGGCCTCCTGGGGTCCGATCCCGGTCGCCTTCGTCGTCGTGGTACTGGGAGCGGTCGTGGCTGACGCCTGGCTGCACGGGTCGGGATCCGGACTGGCCGTGCGGGCGGTGGGTTTCGACGAGCGCTCCGCCAAACGCAGCGGCATCCGCACCAACTGGGTACGAGTACGCGCCCTCCTGTTCAGTGCGGGGCTCGCCGCGCTGGCGTCGTTCCTGGTGATGGCTCGCTCGCCGATCGGGAATGCCCAGATCGGCTCGACGTTCGCCCTGGCCAGCATCACCGCCGCCGTGCTCGGCGGGGCGTCACTTGCGGGAGGCCGCGCGACGTTCGTCGGGAGCATGGTTGCGGCTGTCCTGCTGGCGCTCATCCTGACCGTTCTGCCGTACCTCGGTCTGTCCAACAGTGACGGTCAGATGATCATCGGTGTGCTGGTGTTGGTGGGCATCACCCTCTTCCAGGTGGGTGACATGAAGGAGCTGGTGAAGCGCAACTACAAACGCGCCCGCCGCCTGGTCGTCGGGGGGCGCCCGCCGACAGCCACACACATCACCCAGGTTTATCCGGAAGGCACCGACTTCCAGGTTGTCGCCTCCGGATTGACCCTCATCCAAGGCGGCCGGGTGCTCACCATGGATCCTGCCTTGGGTGACCTGGAGATCGGCGACGTCCTGGTCCAGGACGGAAAGATCGTCCAGGTCGCGGCGAACATCGAGGCGCCGGCGACTGAGGTGGTCGACGCTCGGAACATGATCGTCATGCCCGGCTTCGTCGACACCCACCGCCACATTTGGGAAGGGGTGCTGCGGAACATCGGCACCGACGTTCCGCTGGAAGGACGCACCAGCTACATCTCTTTCGTGCTGCACAAGCTGGCGCCCGCCTTCCGGCCTGAGGACGCCTACGCCGGCAACCTTGTGTCGGCGCTCGGCGCGCTCGATGCGGGTGTCACCACGCTGCTCGACTGGTCACACATCCAGGGTTCGCCCGCCCACACCGACGCGGTCTGCCAGGCGTTGCGCGATTCGGGGATACGGGCGGTCTTCGCCTACGGGTTCCCTTGGTGGGGGAAGTGGGAAGAACGCCAGCCGAGCTGGTTCGTGCGGGCCGCCACCGAGCACTTCTCGACCAAAGACCAACTCCTCACCCTGGCGCTCGCCGCGCCCGGGCCGGAGTTCACCGACTTCGAAGTCACCCGCGACCATTGGAAGCTGGCCCGGGAGACCGACGCCCGGATCACCACCCATGTCGGGGTCGGCAGTTATGGACTCGACGGCAAGGTCCAGGAGTTCGGCGAGGCAGGGTTGTTGGGTCCGGACACGACATACATCCACTGCACGACGTTGAACGACACCGAGATCCAGATGATCGTGGACAGCGGCGGGACGGTGTCACTGGCCGCCCCGGTGGAGATGATGATGGGCCACGGCCTGCCGCCGATCCAGAAGTTCCTCGATCGAGGACTGCCACCCAGCCTGAGTGTCGACGTGGAGACCAACGTTCCATCGGACATGTTCAACCAGATGCGCTCGGTGCTGGCGTTACAGCGAGCTATCGCCACGGCGGAGGACAAGGCGTTCATCGGCGCCCGGGACGTGCTCCGGTTCGCCACTGTCGACGGGGCGAAGGCCAATGGGCTGGAGCACAAGATCGGCAAGCTGAGCCCCGGCAAGGAAGCCGACATCGTGTTGTTGCGTACCGACCGGCTGAACGTCACCCCGTTGAACGATCCGGCCACTGCCATCGTCGTCGGGATGGACACATCCAATGTCGACACGGTCATGGTGAGGGGACGGATCATGAAACGTGGCGGGCGTCTGCTCCACGTGGATTGGGAGGCGGTCCGGAGGATGACCACCGAGTCCCGTGATCAGGTGATCGCCCGATCCGGGTTCAAGCCACCCAAGCTCTGAAACCCTGGGTTCCTGTGGCAGTAGAAGACACTTTCGCTGCACCGGTTCGTGATCGCGGGTCCACTCGTCAGAGCGGCTCCTCCACGACGATCCCGCTCGGCCGGCGGCGGGGAACCGAAAGAAACGTCGCCGCCTTGCGCAGATGATCGGCGAAGGTCTCGAGGTCGGCCCGTTCCCAGGCCGGGTAGACGTGGGGCTGGGCGAGTGTGTCGGGGTCGATGGC
>JBKHXZ010000129.1:0-7678 GCA_046565785.1 Acidimicrobiia bacterium | reverse complement strand
GACTCGGACGGACGGACGCTTGGCCGCGGTCGGTGCCAACTGCGGCATCGGTCCGGGAGATGCGGTGGCGGCAGTGTTCGATCTCACCGCCGTAGCCGGGGATCTGATCGGTGTGACCAAGCCGAACTGCGGAATGCCGCTGTACGAGACCGACCGTCTGGTCTATCCGATCGGGCCGGACGGGATGGGGGTGTTCGTCGATCTGGCGATCAGATCGGGGGCGCGCATCGTCGGCACCTGCTGTGGTTCGACGCCGGACCACATCGCCGCTGTACGGCGGGCGGTGGACGGCCATCGTGGGGGCGAGCGGCCGGAGCGAAGCGAGATCGAACGGGCGTTGGCGGCGAGACCGGTGGCGGAGTCGCCCACACCGAGACACCGGCGTAGAGGCTGACTCTCAATGCCGACGCGGGTCTCGGGACCTGGTCGGGTGGGGGAGTTCGGTCTCCGCCAAGGTGGCTTCCTCCCATCCACGCAGGCTGTTCACTCGGGCTAACCGCGATGCCTCGAACAGGTCCTCGATCGGGATGGACCGTTCGTGGAGGCGGCCCGAGTCGAGGAGGCGGCGGCGGGCGACTCCGGGTAATGCGCCGTCTTCGACCGGTGGGGTCAACCAGATCCCGTCGATCTCGACGCACAGGGTGGCGATGGTCGTGTCGGCGACGAGACCGTCGAGGGTGACCAGGATCACGTCGTCGGCAGACGGGTGGCGGGCAGCCGCCTGTTCGTAGACGGTACGTTCCGTCGTCTTGTGACGCAGCAGGGGGTCACGTGGGTCGAGGAGCGGTAGGTCGATCGCCAAGTGGACCACTGGGGCAGGCAAGGGTGCAGGTGCGGCTTCGGCGGTGATGGTGCCGTTGCGTGCCACCAGCAGCCGAACCCGGCGAGGGCCGTCGGCGTGGCGTACCGCACCATCGAGAGCACTGCGGACTTCGGCCGGGTCGAGCGGAACGTCGAAGTACCACGCCGAGTTGGTGAGCCTGGCCAGATGGGCGGTGACGTCCCGGAACCCGTGGTGGGGATCCCAATGCATCGTCTCCAGCAGCGAGAACCCCACTGCCCGCCGTTCCAGGATCCTCGCCTTGAGCAACGCCTCCCGGTACTCGCCTCCCGGCGTCGAGTCGAAGGTGATTCCCCCGCCCGTGCCGTACCAGGCGGTCGCCGTTGCGCGGTCGACGGCGACGGTGCGGATGGCCACGTTGAAGGCCCACTCCGGTCCGGCTGGTCGAGGGCCGCCGTAGCCGATCGCACCGCAGTACACCCCTCGAGGAAATGCCTCGAGTTGGGCGATGATGTCCATGGTGGCCACCTTCGGCGCTCCGGTGATCGATGCACAGGGAAACAACGCCCCGAAGACATCGGCGAGCCGGGTACCGGCGACCGGCTCGGAGGTGACAGTGGAAGTCATCTGCCACACGGTGTCGTACTTCTCGGCGGTGAACAGCGCCGGTACCTGGACCGACCCGACTCGGGCGATCCGGCCCATGTCGTTGCGGACCATGTCGGTGATCATCAGGTTCTCCGCCCGTTCCTTCTCGGAGGAGACGAGGTGGATGCGGCGTTCTTCGTCTTCGGTCAGATCGAGCCCCCGGGCTGCGGTTCCCTTCATCGGCTTGGAGGTGAGACGGCCGTGGCGCCACTCGAAGAAGAGCTCTGGCGAGGCGGAGGCGATGGCCCATTCGCCGGTGTCGAGGAATGCCCCGTATCGGCACGACTGGCCCTCGATCAGCTCGTGGTAGAGCGGTTCGGGATCTCCGTCGAAGGGTGCCGACATGCGGAACGTGTGGTTCACCTGGTAGGTGTTGCCGGCCACGATCTCCGATCGGATCCGTTCGACCGCCTCACGATGTTGTGCTTCGCTGACCGACGGGATCCACGGCCCGACGGTCATCGGAGACTGGTGAAGGGGCGGCGTCGAAACGCGGCGCTGGAACACTCCGAACCAGGCCAGCGGCAACGTCTCGAACATCGACCCTTCGATCGGGTGGGTCCGAAACGCCGGGTCGAAGGCGGGCGAGGCTTCGTAGGTGACGAATCCGGCCACCCAGAATCCGGCGGCGACCGCTTCTTCGGCTCGGGCGAGGACGTCGAGCACCTGGTTCGGCTCGACCGCAGCGAGGACATCGACGAACCCGTCGAGGGTGAAAGAGCGGCGGGATCTCGGACGCAGATCGTCGAACCGTGCCCGAGGGGTCATGGATCCAAGGTAGTGCGGAAATTGGAGCGTACTGCCGTGTTGCGGATGCCACGCTGGGCGGATGGATATCACTCCGCCGTTGGAGACGGACCTGGAGGCGATGGCGGTCCTGGCAGCGGATCTGCAGGCGAAGGGTGACCACCACATCGGCTACCTGGGCACCACGGTGACCTCGATCGTCACCGATGTCGGCAACGTCGACCGATGGACCGAGCGGACGGTGGTGGCGCGGGTCGACGGCGAGGTCGTCGGCTGGCTGCTCGCCGAGAAAGACGACGACATGTCCCGGGTGTGGTGGTGGGGACCGTTCTGTGCCGACCGGGAGGACCGCGATGCCGTGGTCGACCGGATGTACCGGTTGCTGGCTGGCGCGGTCGGCGCTCGAGAGGAGGAACTGGCGCCGGACGAGCGGAACCGCTGGGTGGCGCGGTGTGCTTCCCGCTGGGGGTTCACGGGGGAGACGGCGTCGGCGGTCCTGCGGTACGACGGCGGACCACTCGGATCCCATCCGTC
Source organism: Acidimicrobiia bacterium (assembly GCA_046565785.1). Taxonomy (GTDB): domain Bacteria; phylum Actinomycetota; class Acidimicrobiia; order Spongiisociales; family ZC4RG35; genus DATHWB01. The sequence goes on along the minus strand of JBKHXZ010000129.1, from coordinate 4,968 downwards.
GGTGGTGGCGGTCGGTCCGCAGCATTTCGACGACGTCGTGGCGCTGCACGATCGACTGTTTCCCGGCACCCACACCCCGGGGCGAGCCTTGGTCCCTTCCGATGATGTGCGCCTCGTGTACGCCGAGAAAGGTGAGGTACGGGGGTACGTGGCGGCGGAAGTGCAGTCCGATCAGGCCGGCTACATCGACTACCTGGGCGTCGATCCGATCCACCGCGGCCGAGGGATCGGCGGAGCGTTGGTCCGAACCGCCACCGACCGGCTGCTCGAACTCGGGTCGACGTCGGTCAATCTGACGGTGCGGGAGACCAACACGGTGGCGCGCAGGCTGTACGGCTCGCTCGGCTTCATCGAAGAGCGGGTGATCCGTCCCTACCGCAAGGGGTTCTCGCTCGAAGGCTGATCAAACGACTGCGTACAACTGCCAGGGGTCGGAGACCCCCTTGAGGCCGTGGATACCGCGATCTTCGAATTCGATACCGGATCCGGCCACCAGGTCGCGGACGGTGCGGGAGACCATGACCTCGCCGGGCCCGGCAACTGCGGCGATACGCGCACCGATGTGGAGGGTGATCCCGGCCACATCTCCGTCGTGCAGTTCGACCTCGCCGGTGTGGATACCGGCCCGAACCTCCAGTCCGAGGGAACGGACTCGCACACCGATCGAACGCGCCGCCGAAATGGCCCGGGCTGGTCCGTCGAACGTGGCGAGAAAGCCGTCACCGGCGGTGTCGATCTCCGTGCCCCGATACCGATGCAACTCGTCGCGGACGATCCGGTGGTGGCGTGTGAGAGTCGACGTCCATTCCCGATCGCCTTTGGCGACTGCGTGTTCGGTCGAGCCGACGATGTCGGTGAACAACACCGTGGTGAGCACCCGGGTGGGCTGGACGGGCGCTCGATATCCGGTCATGAATTCGCGGATTTCGTCGACCAGCGGCCCGTAGTCGCCGGCGGTCAGGAAGTGATCCTGCCCGGGTAGCTCGACATATTTCGCTTCCGGGATGCGAGACGCGATCCACCGGCCTTCCTCGGCTCGGACGTCTTCGTCATCGGCGCGATACAGGCATAGGGTCGGCACGCCGATGGTGGGGAGGACTGCAGTCGTGTCGATCATGGTGTTCATACGCAAGAGGGCGGCCGCTGCCCTGGGACTGGCGCCAAGGCGGAAATATCGGGTCAGCCACTCCCGGAAGGCCGGGTCGTTCGCCCGGCTGGGCGCCATCCATTCGGGAAGGTGGGCGGGGTCGCCCCATGTCGCCTCGGTCTCGGCGATGTGCACCTCGCGATCTTCCGGATGCGGCGCCCACGGATACCAGGGCGCCCACCGGCGTCTGGCGTAGCAGGCGACCAGGATGAGCCCCGAGCAGCGATCCGGGTAGGTGGCGGCGAAGAGGATCGACATGTTCCCGCCCTCGGAGTGGCCGAGAAGCGTCGCCCGGGACGACCCCACGGCGTCCATCACCGCCCGCACGTCGTCCATCCGTTCCTCGAGGATCGGCAGACGGTCGATCGAGACCGGATCCGACATGCCCGTGCCGCGCTTGTCGAAGACGATCAGCCGCGAGAACTCGGCCAGGGATTCGAGGAATCGGGTCATGTCCGGGTCTTCCCACATGACTTCGATGTTGGATACGAAGCCGGGCACGTAGACCAGGTCGACCGGGCCTCCCCCGACGACCTGATAGGCGATGTTCACGTCACCGCTGCGGGTGTATCGAGTCTTGGGGACGGTGTTCACAGCCGGATCCTACGGACCGCGGGAACTCAGGGTCGTGCCCAGGAAAACGGCGACCGGAAGCGGAGAACGACCCGGTGCATGCCGTGAGTCGGAACCCAGCCGAGAGTACGAGAGTCGGCCATGGTGGCCTCAGAGTCGTCCGACTCCACCCATGCCTCGCCGCCCGAGACTGCGGAGACCCGCTTCACCAGCCAGCGGTCGGGCACGGTGGGATGCCGAAACACCACGATCGAGCCGATCGGCGGGTCGGCGTCGGAGATCGTCAACAGCGTGTCGCCGGGTGCGAGAGCGGGCCGCATCGAGTCCTCGGCCACTCGGAAACGCCGTATTCGCAATTCACCTGTCACGACGGTGGGAGTATGGTCGGAGGACCACGTTCCGACTGGAGGTACCCCAACCATGGGTCTGTTCCGAACGGCCACCACGGCCTACGCACATTGCGATCTTTACTGCGGCGTCTACGACCCCGCCCAGGCCAAGATCGAGGCGATGTCGGTGTGGAAGTCCGCCCAGAAGTACCACGATTCCTCCGACGAGGTGTTCCGGGACCGCGCCATTCTCATCAAGGAGAAGCAGGCCGAGCTCGTCAAGCATCACCTCGGAGTCCTGTGGACCGACTTCTTCACGCCCGATCATCGCCAGGAGTTCCCCGAATTGGACGACCTGTTCTGGCGGGCCATCAACCAGGCCGGCGTCGCCAAGAAGTCGATGGACCCTGCCGAAGGCGAGAAGCTGGTGGGGTTGATCGACGAGATCGCCGCCATCTTCTGGAAGACCGAAAAGGCCAAGGGAATGGGCGTCTATCCGCCCGGATGAGAGGCTGAGAATCTGAGGCGACGGCGGCCCCGCGGGGTCGCCGTTGTCGCGTCTCAGCGGTATCTCGTCGCCAGGGCGGGGATCTCGACTTCGAGATGCGACGTCACCGTGCGGAGGAGGACGCCTCCCAGCCAGCCGAGGCCCAGCGGTGACGAGGCACGAAACCGGTACTCGAAGACGCATCCGGGGGGATGAGGGGTGAGAGTCCACTCCACCTCGAATCCGAACGGCGAAGGGGGTCGGACCTGAACCAGCGCCAGGCGATGGGGAGGGTCGAATTCGGTGAATCGTGAGCGTCCCCTCATCCAGACGCCGGCCATCTTCATCTCGAAGTCGGCGGTGGTTCCCACCGTGGGCGGGAACTCGGATGGCTGCCAGCGGCGCATACGCGAGTCGTAGGACGGAACGTGGGAGGGTTCGAGCAGATCCCAGAAGACGGTCTGACAATCGGCATGGAGGACGACTCGTTTCACCGTCACCGATTCGGACATCGCGCGGCCTCCGTCGGGTGCGTCGGAGGCTAGGCCGCCTCTGCGTCCGAGACCGCCTCCGTGGTCGGTTTCTTCAGACGTGCGGGTGTGACCTTGTCCAGGGCGGCACGAGCCCAGTGGTACTGGCGTCCGAGCAGGGCGAGGCCGGATGCGATCAGGACCAATCCGGGGATCACCGGGAAAAAGAGCCCGACGAAACCGACGGCGACCAACAGCCCCCCGACCAACGAGATCAGGGTGCGAACGACGAGGGAACGCTGTTCAGGCTGCACGTCCACAGCATGCCACGTCTGCGAGGTTGTGGGGTCGGTGATTACTGCCCAATTCACCCCGACGAGACGTCATCGGTGGCCGAATGGTTCCCGGAGATCGCAGGTAGACGACACCGGCGCTAAAAGCTTGCCACGGGGCTGAGGTTGCCGGGGGTTGGATAGGCCATCCCGGCCGGCTCGGGGCGTGGTTTCTGGGAGCGCTCTGGGTGGATCAGTCGTCGAGCGCGTCGGGTTCGAGCTTGACGAACAAGGGGGCGATCTCGCCCAACGCCGACCCGGCTGCAACCTCGGGGCGTTCCCACGACTGGGGCTGAGGGGGGAGGCCGAGCATCGTCCCGAGCGTCTCGGTCGAGAACGGCAGATAGGGCGCCAAGGCGGTCCGCACCCCGGCGATGGCCTGGATGGCGGTCCACAGCACGGTTCCTGCCCGAGCACGGTCCACCTTGATCGCCTTCCACGGCTCCTGGGTGTTGAGGTATCCGTTGGCGGACTGGGCGGTGAGCATCGCCCGTCGCAGCCCCTGGCGGAGTTCCACCCGTTCGATCAGGTCCCCGACCTCGGTCAGCCCGGCGTCGACCCCTTCGAGCAGGAGGCGGTCATCGTCGGTGAGCGCCTCCGGCTGGGGAACGAGGCCGTCGAAGTGTTTGGCGGTGATGGAGAGCACCCGGTTGACCAGGTTTCCCCAGGTGGCGACCAGTTCGGAGTTGATCCGTTCGATCATCTGGTCGTCGGAGAGGTCGGTGTCGTTCTGCTCCGGCAACACGGCAGCGATGGCGTAGCGCAGGGCATCGGGTTGGAGGCGGTCGGCATACCAACGGATCGAACGACCGACGCCCATCGACTTGGACGCCTTGGCCCCCTTGAAGGTGATGTACTGGTTGGCGGGAACGTTGGTCGGCAGGTTGAGACCGCCGTGTCCCATCAGCAACGCCGGCCAATACACGGCATGGAACGGGATGTTGTCCTTGCCGATGAAGTAGTAGGTCTCGGCCTCGGGGTCGGTCCACCACGCCTTCCAGGCGTCGGGATCCCCCTGCTGTTCCGCCCACTCCTGCGGCGCCGAGTAATAGCCCATGACCGCTTCCCACCACACGTAGATCGATTTGCCCGGCCCCAGGTCGTCGACCGGGATGGGGATGCCCCAGGCGAGGTCACGGGTGAACGAGCGGTCGTGGAGCCCGTCTTTGACCATGCCGCGAGCGAAGTTGATGACGTGGGGCCGCCAACCCTGGCGGGTGTCGAGCCATTCGAGCAGTCGGTCTTCGAAGGCGCTCAGCTTCCAGTAGTAGTGCTCGGTTTCCTTCTCAACGGGGACGGTGCCGGAGAGCTTGGAGATCGGATCGATCAGATCCTGGGGGTCGAGGATCTTTCCGCAGTTGTCGCACTGGTCGCCGCGAGCCGGGTGATATCCGCAGTGCGGACAGGTCCCTTCGACGTAGCGGTCGGGGAGGAACTGGCTGCGTTCGGTGTCGAAGAACTGCAGTTCGGTTTTTCGATAGAGGTAGCCGTTCTCCAACAGCCTGAGGAAGAACTCCTGTGCCACCCGGTGGTGGTTGGGGGTGTCGGTGGTGGTGAACAGATCGAAGGCGATCCCGAGCGAGCGCCAATACCCGAGGATTTCGGGGTGGTAGCGGTCGACGATCTCGGC
>JBKHXZ010000128.1:0-4372 GCA_046565785.1 Acidimicrobiia bacterium | reverse complement strand
GGTTGGTCGGCGACGACCTGGACAGCAGACTCCATACGGCGATCCGTCAGCGAGCGGAGTCCGAGGCGGCGTGGGGCCATGCCGGCGTCATCGAACGCTGGGATGTGGCTTTGGAACGTCTTCGGCGCCGGTTGCCCACCGAGCCACCCGACCGTCGGCTGCCAGCGTTGGGGGGGCAGACTGATCTCCCTCGACGACTACCTGGTGACCCGGCTGGTCGAGTTGATCGTCCACTCCGACGACCTCGCCGTTTCTGTCGGCGCCATCCCGCCGGCGTTCTCCCGGGAGGCGACCGGGGCGGTGATCGACTGCCTGGTCGGTGTGGCCCGCGTGCGCCACGGCGACGAGGCGGTGATCACCGCCTTGAGCCGTCGGGAGCGTGACACCGTGAACGCCCTGCGGGTGCTGTGATGCGGGTCGCCGTCCGCATCCTGGCGTTGGTCGTGATCGGCGCAGTCACCTTCGTCACTCTCGGCCAGTACGCCCCCGAGGGCTCGTGGATCGCCGACGCCTCCGACACCTTCCTCCGCGCCATCCGCGCCTCCTGGATGATCGACCCCATCGCCAGCTGAAACCTTCTCCCCGGGCCATCCACGACAAGGTGGACCGACGAGCTCGCTGACGCTCGCAGCACCTGGCCCGCCAGAGGCGGGCCTGTCCCCCCCCATCGCTTCGCTCCGGGGGGACAGAGGAACCCTCACCGCGAAATTCTTCCTGCCGACCGGTTTTCGCGTCCCCCTCCCCGTGTCGTAGGTTCCCGTCTCACGCACCCGGCGGTCTCGTCGAGGTCGCGAAAACCCGCCACAAATGGGTCGAAGAAGTCGTTGCCAAGTCACACGGTTGTAATTACAGTCGTGTTCCCTTCACCCTAGATGTGGTGTCTGCGACGGCCCTGACCACAACATGTTGTGGCCAGCCTCCGATCTGGAGGAAGCGGCAGCCAGCGGACCAGACCATCGACCGGTGGAGGACCACGAGGAGTAACGGCTCCCGGAACGTCCGGGAACCGTCGAGGAGGAAGGTTCAGAATGACGACAACGGGGACCACGCAAGGGACACAGGGTCTGCGGATCGAGCGCCGGTACACGACCGAGGGGACCGACCCGTACGCCACCATCGAGTGGTCCCACCGGGATTCGCGGATCACCAACCCCGACGGTTCGATCGTCTTCGAGATGACCGACGCCGAGATCCCCGCCGGCTGGTCGCAGGTCGCCGCCGACATCATGGTCTCCAAGTACTTCCGCAAGGCGGGAGTCCCCCAGGTGGACACCGACGGCAACCCGGTGCTCGACGCAGAAGGAAACCCCGTCACCGGACCGGAGCAGTCTGCCAAGCAGGTCTTCGACCGCCTCGCCGGCACCTGGCGCTGGTGGGGTGAGAACCACGGCTATTTCGCCACCGCGGACGACGCCCAAGCGTTCGAAGACGAACTCAAGTACATGCTCGCCACTCAAATGGCCGCCCCCAACTCGCCACAGTGGTTCAACACCGGACTGCACCACGCCTACGGCCTGACCGGTCCCGCCCAGGGCTTCTGGTATGTCGATCCGGAGACCGAGGATCTGGTCGCCTCCCCCGACTCGTACTCCCGTCCCGCTCCCCACGCCTGCTTCATCCTCAGCGTGAAGGACGATCTGGTGAACGACGGCGGCATCATGGACCTGTGGGTGCGAGAAGCCCGCATCTTCAAATTCGGGTCAGGTGCGGGCTCCAACTTCTCGGACATCCGCGGTGAGAACGAGTACCTGTCGGGGGGTGGCAAGTCCTCGGGGGTGATGTCGTTCCTCAAGATCGGCGACCGCGCCGCCGGAGCGATCAAGTCCGGGGGCACCACCCGCCGGGCCGCCAAGATGGTGATCCTGGACGTCGACCATCCCGACATCGAAGCCTTCGCCGCCTGGAAGAAGGTCGAAGAGGACAAAGCCCGCATCCTGATCGAAAAGGGCGGGTTCCCGGCCGACTTCAACGGCGACGCCTACGCCACAGTGTCCGGGCAGAATTCCAACAACTCGGTGCGGGTCACCGCCGACTTCATCCAGGCCGTGGTCGACGACGCCGATTGGGATCTGATCGAACGGACCACCGGCCAGGTGCGCAAGACCATCCGCGCCCGTGACCTGTGGAAGACCATCGCCGACGCCGCCTGGGCGTGCGCCGACCCCGGCCTGCAGTTCGACACCACCATCAACGAGTGGCACACCTGCCCGGCGGGCGGGCGAATCAAGGCGTCCAACCCGTGCTCGGAGTACATGTTCTTGGACGACACCGCCTGCAACCTGGCGTCGCTCAACCTGGTCAAGTTCGAGACTCCCGACGGCGGTTTCGACCTCGAGGGCTACCAGCACGCCATCCGTCTGTGGACGATCGTGCTGGAGATCTCGGTGACGATGGCGCATTTCCCCAGTCGGGAGATCGCCCAGAACAGCTACGACTACCGCACCCTCGGCCTGGGCTACGCCAACCTGGGGTCGCTGCTGATGCGCCAGGGCATCGCCTACGACTCGGACGAGGGAAGGGCGATCGCCGGAGCGCTCACTGCCGTCCTCACCGGGTACTCATACGCCACCAGCGCCGAGATGGCGTCGGTGGTGGGGCCGTTCCCCAAGTACGCCGAGAACGCCAAGCACATACTGCGGGTGATCCGCAACCATCGTCGTGCCGCCTACAACGCCCCCGCCGAGGACTACGAGGCGATCACCACCTCGGTGATGGGTATCGACCCGGCGTTCGCCCATTCCGACATGCTGGCTGCCGCCCGGGAGTCGTGGGATCTGGCGCTGTCGCTGGGCGAGAAGCACGGATACCGCAACGCCCAGGCGACGCTGCTGGCCCCCACCGGCACCATCGGCCTGCTGATGGACTGCGACACCACCGGGGTCGAGCCTGACTTCTCACTGGTCAAGTTCAAGAAACTGGCCGGCGGTGGGTATTTCAAGATCGTCAACCAGTCGGTGGCACCGGCGCTCCGCACCCTCGGGTACGCAGAGAACGAGATCAAAGAGATCGTCACCTACATCGTCGGCACCTCCAGCTTGGAGAACGCCCCGCACATCAATCGGGAGTCTCTGGCCGAGAAGGGGTTCACCTCCGAGGAGATCGACAAGCTGGAGAAGCAGTTGCCGTCGGTGTTCGAGCTGAAGCACGCCTTCAACGTGTTCGTGGTGGGCGAGGCGGCGCTGCAGCGGCTCGGGTTCGAAGTCGACGAGTACACCTCGTGGGACTTCGACCTGCTCGCCGCCCTCGGGTTCAGCCGAGCCCAGATCCGGGAAGCCAACGACCACATCTGCGGCCGGCAGACCATCGAAGGCGCCCCCAACCTGGCAGTCGAGCACCTGTCGGTGTTCGACACCGCCAACAAGAACGGCCACTACGGCGAACGGTTCATCCACTACACCGGGCACATCCGGATGATGGCCGCCGCCCAGCCGTTCATCTCCGGGGCGATTTCGAAGACGATCAACATGCCAAACGAGGTCACGCCCGAAGACATCATGGACGCCTACAAGCTGTCCAACGACCTCGGGCTGAAGGCGATGGCCCTGTATCGGGACGGGTCGAAGGCCAGCCAGCCGCTGTCGTCGATGTCGGACGAAGGCGACGACCACGAAGACGACACTGACGACTTCACGTCGGCGATCGAGTCCGAGAAGAAGCTGGCGTGGGGTGCGATCCCCGCCGGGATGAGTCCCACCCAGGCGTACGCCGCCGGGATGCGGCCGCCGCGTTTCCTGCTTCCCGCCCGTCGGGCCGGGTTCAACCAGGAGGCGCGGATCGGTGGACACAAGGTGTTCCTCCGCACCGGTGAATACGAGGACGGGACCCTGGGCGAGATCTTCATCGACCTGGCCAAGGAGGGGGCAACCCTGAAGGGGATCTTGAGCTGCTTCGCGATCGCCGTGAGCAAGGGCCTGCAGTACGGGGTGCCGCTGGACGAGTTCGTCAACACGTTCACGTTCCAGACCTTCGAACCCCGTGGCATGGTCGAAGGCCATCCCAACATCAAGATGGCCAACTCGATCGTGGACTACGTGTTCAGGGCCCTCGGTGTCGAATACCTGCACCGGGACGAACTGGCCCAGGTGCCGCCGAACCGGGAAGGCGACCTGCCCGAACCGCCAGCCGGTCTGGCGGTGGAGGCGGGCGTGCAGCTCGGGCTGGACGACGCCGCCGCCGAAGCCGACGTCGATGCGGTGGAACGCGCCGCGACGATGGTGGACGGCCCGATGACCGCCCCGGAGGCTCCGGCACCGGTGTCGGGCGGGTCCAACGGCTCGTCGCACGGTGGAGCCAAGACGGCAACTGCGGTGGCGATGACCACCAAGCAGGCGGTCAGGTCGGTGGATGCGGGCACGGCGAGCATGCAGTCGGC
>JBKHXZ010000127.1:0-5331 GCA_046565785.1 Acidimicrobiia bacterium | reverse complement strand
CCATCCACGTTCGGGTCGGCTCGGCCGATTCGGGACAAGGACACGACCGCCTGTGGACATCGCTGGCGAAGTCGGTCCTCGGCGTCGACGTCGTCGTCCACACCGCGGATACCGACGAGGTGGACGCCGGGGTCGGCACCTTCGCCTCCCGTACCACCCAGATCGCCGGTTCGGCTGTCCTCCGCATGGCAGAACGGGTCAGAGAGGAGGGGCGCCGTCGGGCAGCGGACCGGTTCGAGGCGGCGATCGAAGACGTCGTCTACCAAGCAGGCGAATACCGAGTCCGAGGCGTTCCCGGTCCGGGGATCAGCATCCACCAGCTCGCCGACTTGGGCGAACTCGCCGCCGCTGAGATGTTCGTGCCTGGCGCCCAGACGTTCCCTTACGGAGTGCATGTCGCCGAAGTCGAGGTCTTGCGGGAGACCGGCGAGGTTCGGGTGCGGCGGATCGTGGCGGTGGACGACTGCGGGACTGTGCTCGACCCCCACATGGTGGAAGGACAACTCGTCGGATCACTCGCCCAGGGACTGGGACAGGCGTTGTTGGAAGAGGTTCGCTACGACGACGGCGGTCAGCCGCTGTCGGCCTCGTTGATGGACTACCTGGTGCCCACCGCGGCCGACATGCCGCCGGTGGTCTCTGCCCGGCTCACCCACCCTGCCCCGTCCAACCCGTTGGGGGCGAAGGGGGCAGGCGAAGCGGGGTGCATCGGGCTCCCTCCGGCGATCCTCAACGCGGTGATCGACGCCCTGTGGGACGACGGCGTGCGCCACCTGCAGCTTCCGTTACGTCCCGAACGAGTGTGGGCGGCGATCCAGGCGGCGGGTTCCTAACCCGTCTGCCAGAGACCGCGCGGCGCCCGCTGGAGTTCTTCGCAGCCGTGGGCGGTGACCAGCACGAGACCCCCGGTTTGGACCCCGGCCCGTTCGTCCGGGGTGATCACGTTCGGCTGGACCACCAGCGCCATACCTTCCTCCAACACGAGGTCGGGAATGGGACCGGCCGGTCGACTTCGTGTGCCGAGCACCGGCGGGAGGTAGCCGCCGCCGAACCCGTGGACCAGGTCGTCACAGATGGTGTAGCCGGCGTCGTCGATCAGGCTGGCGGCATCCACCAGTTCGGAGACATGGAGCCCAGGCTGGATACGGTCGACCAGGGCGTTGTACGCCGCGTCCGCCACCTCGTGCAGTGCCCGGTACCGGGCCGTGGACTCGACGCCGACAGTCATCGTGCGCAGCACTTGGCCCGGATACCCCCACCACGAAGCGCTGATCTCGGTGGTGAGGATGTCACCTGGGCGAACCTGCCTGGTGCTCGGCCATTGAGAAGGCACGAACGAGCGCGGTTCGGACATCGACGTGACCCCGAAGTAGTGGATGTGGGTGGTGCCGCCGACCGGAACGTAGGCGCCTTCGACCAGGGCTCCGAGGTCGTACTCGTTCAGGCCGGGCCGAAGCCCGTCTCGCAGCGCCACCACCGCCCGATCCGACAGGTCGGCTCCGGTGCGCAGCCACCCGATCTCCTCGGCGGACTTCCGCATCCGCAACCGGGTGTAGGTCGAATCCAGGCTGACGACGTCGACCAGTCCGGCCTCGAGGCGCTGGTGGTCGGTGTGACGGAGGGGCCCGATGGTGCCTAGCCGGGCGATTCCCCGGGCGGCCAGCGTGTCCGCGACAGTGGCGAACGTCGAGGGTCCACCCCAGATGACTTGCGTTTCGGGGGCGAGACGGGCGGCGTTGGGCACGTGGTTGTAGAACTGGACCCACATCAGGTCGGGGCGGTCGGGCTGCATGAGTACCACTGCCTCACGGGTTACCGGCCATCCGGTCACCCACTGCACCGCCGACCCCGAGCGGTCGGCCCCGTATACGAGGATGGCGTCGAGCCCCGCCTCGCCGGCGACGGCGAAGAGCAACCTGCGACGTCGAGCGAATTCGTCTGGGCTGAAGCGCGGATAGTCGCCGGTCACGAGACCGCCCCCCGACCGTACAACGGAGCGGTACCCAACCCTACAATCGATTGCATGATCGACTCGACCTTACCTCGTCACGGACGTCGCGGATGAACGGAATCGCCTGGGCGATCGTGGCGGGGGTGTCGTTCGGCCTGTTCCAGTCGGTCAACCGGCGGGCCAACCAACTCATCGACGGATTCCGTTCCACCTTCGGGGTGGTCGTGGTCGGGGCCGTCGGCCTGGCGGTCGTGGTCGGCCTCACCCAAGACGTCGGAGCGGCCTTGGCGGCGCCTGTCGCCGCCTTTGCGTACTTCGCAGGGGCCGGGGTGATCCACTTCTTCGCCGGGTGGACGTTGCTGGCATTCAGTCAACAGCGCATCGGCGCGGCACGTACCGGTGCGGTATTGGCGTCGACCCCGCTGATGGCGAGCGTGCTCGCCGCGCTGGTGCTCGACGAAGCGCTGCACCCGGTCACCTGGGCGGGGGTGGCGCTCGTGACTGGAGGTGTGGCCCTGCTCTCGTTGCGCAACCGCACCAGCGGGGTGGTGCGCCAGACGGTTCCCTGGCATGCCTTGGGGGCGGCGCTGAGTTGGAGCGCCAGCCCGCTCTTCATCCGGTGGGGGTTGGAGCGGCTGTCTGTCCCCCTGGTCGGGGTCCTGGTGGGGTTGATGGCGGCGGCCGTCGCCTTCGCGGTCTTCTTCGCCGTCCGCCGACAGATCGGGTTGGATCCCGCCGGGCTCGGCTCGATGCCGGCCCGGGTTTGGGTGGTGATCGCCGGAACCATCGTGGCGATCGCCATCACCGCCCAGTGGACCGCCTTCGACCTGATCCCGATCGGGGTCGGTTATGCCGTGATGCAGATCACCCCTCCGGTGGTGATCGTCTCGGCGCCACTGATCGTGGGGGGCGAGATGGAACGGCCCACTCCGGCGCTGTTGGTGGCAGTAGCGGCGATCCTCGGTGGGTCGGCGATCGTCGCCCTCACGGGGTGACTGCATCGGAGGTGTAGTTGCGCAGGCTGGGCATGAAGCGCATCACTGCCAACGCGCCGAGGATGCACGCCACTCCACCGGAGGTGATCGAAAAGCGAACGGAGGTCACCGCGGCGACCAAGCCGGATTCGACGTCCCCCAGACGGGGACCACCGGCCACCACTGCCAGGTGGATCGACGACAGACGGCCGCGCAGCGAATCGGGTACCGCCATCTGCAGGATGGTGTTGCGGAACACCGCCGAGATGACGTCGGCGCCGCCGGCGACTGCGAGCAGAGCGAGCGCCAGTGGGAGTGAACCGACCAGCCCGAACGCCCCGATCGAACCACCCCACACGATCACCGATGCAATCACCGCCCGTCCCTGGTGGCGGACCGCCCCCACCCATCCCGCCGTCAGCGCCGCCAGCAGAGCCCCGGCCCCCGGGGCTGCGTACAGCAGCCCCACCGTGGCCACGTCCCCGCCGAGGATCTCGGTTCCCACCGCCGGGAAGAGGGCCTGGGGCATGCCGAACACCATGGCGTTGATGTCGATAAGAAAGCTTGCCTGCAGGACCGACCGTGCGCGAACGAAGGCCAATCCCTCGGCGATCGACTCGAGGCCGAATCTGGTCCCGCCACCTTCGGGGAGGAGTTGGGGGAGACGGGTCAAGAGCAGTCCGCTGACCGCGAAGAGGCCGGCTTCAGCCACATAGCTGACGGCCAAGTCGAAGCGCGCGATCAGGAATCCGGCGGCGGCCGGCCCCACCGCCTTGGCGACGTTGCCGAGGATCTGGTTCAGGGCGAGCGCCGAAGCCAGCAGTTCGCGGCCGACCAGACCCGGCAGCACCGCCGACCGGGTGGGCGAATCGACCGCCGAGATGGCGGCGTTCAAGCCGCTCAGAACGTAGAGCGGCCACAGCCGGGGATCCTCCGACCACGAGTTCCACGCCAGGCCCATGGCGGTGAGGGCCAATCCAACCTGGGAGATCGCCAACAGGCGCCGCCGGTCGACCGCGTCCGCCACGGCACCGCCCACCAGGGATCCGAGGATCAACGGGACGAACTGGGCCACCCCCAACAGGCCGACGGCGAGGGTGGAGCCGGTCAGGTCGTAGACCTGGAACGGGACGGCGACCACGGTGATCTGTCGCCCGAGGTGGGCGGTAACCGTTCCGAGATAGAGCAGCCGGTAGTCGGGCGACCGGCGGAGGGGAGTGACGTCGACGATCAGCCTTCGCGACAGTCCTCGCAGACGCCGGTCGGCCATGTCGTCACCTTGCCGGGGATGACAGCGGGGTCAGGTGGGGAGCTCGTCGAGGACGCAGGCGGCGACGTGGTCGGGTCCGCGCCGGGTGAGTGTCACTTCCGGTACCGGCTCGAACCGGAGATGCAGGCGCCTGCCGTCCAGCTTGGACTCGACCAACGCTTCCCGCAGCGCGGAAGGGACGGCGTCGGTCTTGAGCGTTCCGGCCAGCCGGGCCGGCGAATTCTCGTCTTCGAACTCCAACGCGGCGGTGAAGGTATCCTTTCGGTCGATGCCTGCCAGCCGGTCGAACATCCCTTCGGCGTCCTCCAGCCATCGCACCACGTCGTCGATCTCCCAGCCGCAGCGAGCATTGGCGAGCGGACAGCGCGTGTGGAACCGACACCCACTGGGAGGACGAGCCGGATCGGGCACCGTGCCTTCCAGGGTGCTGAGTGGAGCGGTGGGGTCGTCATCCACGTCCGGACTGGCATCCAGCAGGGCACGGGTGTACGGATGGGAGGGAGCGTCGAAGATCCGCGTCGTGCTTCCCTCTTCGGCCACCCTGCCCAAGTACATCACCACGATCCGGTCTGCCATGTGGCGGATCACCGAGAGGTCGTGGGTGATGAACAGGTAGGTGAGGTTCCGCTCCTGTTGCAGCTCGTGCAGGAGGTTCAGGATCTGGGCCTGCACCGATACATCCAGGGCCGAGGTCGGCTCGTCGAGCACCACCAGCTCCGGATCCAGCGCCAACGCTCGGGCGATCGAGATGCGCTGGCGTTGACCGCCGGAGAACTGGTGGGGGTATCGGTAGAGATGCTGACGACCGAGGCCGACTTGTTCGAGAAGCTCGACGACCCTTTCGGTCAGTTCGTTTCCAGACGCCTCGCCGTGTACTCGCAAAGGACGTCCAACGATGTCCTTGACGAGTTGTCGGGGGTTGAGAGAGGCGAACGAATCCTGGAAGACGACCTGGGTGTTGCGCCGATACCGGGTCCACCCGTCGCCGCTCAATCGGTCGACCCGGTGCTCGCCGTCCAACTCCGCCAGACGGCGAGCCTGTTCGACGCTGCGTTCTGATTCGGGGACAGCGAAGATCACGTCGAGTTCGGCGTGCTGGGAGGCGGTCAGGTCGGAGTAGATCCCGCCGCCGGTGG
>JBKHXZ010000126.1:0-3928 GCA_046565785.1 Acidimicrobiia bacterium | reverse complement strand
CCAGCGGGCGCCGCGCGGTCTCTGGCAGACGGGTTAGGAACCCGCCGCCTGGATCGCCGCCCACACTCGTTCGGGACGTAACGGAAGCTGCAGGTCGCGCACGCCGTCGTCCCACAGGGCGTCGATCACCGCGTTGAGGATCGCCGGAGGGAGCCCGATGCACCCCGCTTCGCCTGCCCCCTTCGCCCCCAAAGGGTTGGACGGGGCCGGGTGGGTGAGCCGATCCGAGACCACCGGCGGCATGTCGGCCGCGGTGGGCACCAGGTAGTCCATCAACGAGGCGGACAGCGGCTGACCGCCGTCGTCGTAGCGAACCTCTTCCAACAACGCCTGCCCCAGTCCCTGGGCGAGTGACCCGACGAGTTGTCCTTCCACCATGTGGGGGTCGAGCACGGTCCCGCAGTCGTCGACCGCCACGATCCGCCGCACCCGAACCTCGCCGGTCTCCCGCACCACCTCGACTTCGGCGACATGCACTCCGTACGGGAAGGTCTGGGCACCGGGTACGAACATCTCAGAGGCGGCCAGTTCGCCCGAGTCGGCGAGCTGGTGGATGCTGATCCCCGGACCGGGAACGCCTCGGACCCGGTATTCGCCGGCTTGGTAGACGACGTCTTCGATCGCCGCCTCGAACCGGTCCGCGGCCCGACGGCGACCCTCCTCTCTGACCTGTTCTGCCATCCGGAGGACAGCCGAACCGGCGATCTGGGTAGTACGGGAGGCGAAGGTGCCGACCCCGGCGTCCACCTCGTCGGTATCCGCGGTGTGGACCACGACGTCGACGCCGAGGACCGACTTCGCCAGCGATGTCCACAGGCGGTCGTGTCCTTGTCCCGAATCGGCCGAGCCGACCCGAACGTGGATGGCCCTGTCGTCCACCTCGACCCTGGCGTACTCACCGGAGTCGACTGCTCCACCGGCCCGTTCGATGAACGCCGCCACCCCCAGCCCGATCGGGTCGCGGCCCTCCTGTCGGCGGCGGCGCTGTTCGGCACGCACCGCCGGAACGTCGATCAGCTCCATTGCCGTTGCCAGCGCCTCCCGGTAGTCGCCGCTGTCGTAGAGGGCACCGGTGACGGTCTTGTGCGGCAGATCGGTGATCAGGTTGTGCAACCGAACCTCCAGCGGGTCCCTCCCGAGATGGCGAGCGAAGGCGTCGACGGCGCGCTCGATGGCGAGTGCCGCCTCCGGACGTCCCGCCCCCCGATACGAACCGATCGGTGCCAGGTTGGTAACCACCGCCTCGATCTCCACCCGCACCTCGGCGATGTCGTACAGGCCACCGGCGACGAGTCGACTGAAAGTGGGGATCTGCGAACCGTTGTGGGGGTAGGCGCCCACGTCGGCGAGGATCGCCACCTCCGCCCCTGTGATCCTGCCGTCCTCGGTGCCGTGCAGGGTGACCCGGTGGATCTGACCCCGGCCGTGGGTTCCCGACTGCATGTGCTCGCGGCGGGTCTGCAACCACATCACCGGTGCTGCGAGACGCTCGGCGAGGGCAGTAATCACCGGGTACTCCGGAAACAGCATCCCCTTCATCCCGAACGCTCCGCCGACGTCGGGAACCCGTACTCGGATCCGGTCGTGTCCGAGGAGCGAAGCGAGTTGGGCTCGCAACCGGTGCGGTGCCTGGTGCCCGCACCACACGTCCAGATCCTCCCCGATCGGCCGAACGAGGATGCCCAACGGTTCGATCGAGGTTAGAGCGAGGCGCTGGCTGACGGTGTGAACGGTGACCTGCACCGCACCCGGTGTCGGAGGATCTCCCTGCCCGCTGTGAGACACGCGATTGGTCCCCGCCTGTGGGAAGAGAAGTGTCTCGGACGTGGCCGCGTGCGCCGGGTCGACGACCGCCGGCAATTCTTCGATGTCGAGCCACACCTGCGCGGCGGCGTCCTCAGCGATCCGCGCGCTGTCGGCCACCACCACCGCCACCGGCTCCCCGACGTGACGCACGGTGTCCCCGGCGAGAACCGGCCGCTCCATTCCGGCGGCCTCCGGGCCCCGACCGGTCTGGCTCGGAATGGCCGGCAGGTCGAGATCCGAGGCGGTGAAGACCCCCCGAACCCCGGGAAGGCCCGTGGCTTCGTCGGTGTCGACGGATCGGATCCGTCCGTGGGCGACGGGGGAACGGACGAACCAGGCATGCAGGACGTCGGGACCGGCCAGGTCCGCCAGATAGCGGCCCCGCCCGGTCAGGAACCGTGCGTCGTCTGTGAGTCGCTCGATCATCCTCGGTGGAAGCTACGCCCTTCGTTGCGCTGCTGCAAACGATTGCGGGCAGCGATTGCGGGACAGGTAGGCTCGCCTCATGATCTACGATGTCCACGCCCATTGCATCCCCCCCGCCTTTCGGGAGTGGATCGAACGATCCGGTCATCGTGTCGGTGCTTCGATCGTGCAAGCAGAGCGTGGGCCCTGTGCCCGTTTCGGGACTACGACCACCGCACCGATGAACCCGCTGCTCTCCGACCTCGATCGTCGTATCTCGGAAATGGACCGGATGGGCGTCGACGTCCAGTTGATGGCTGGATGGATCGACCTCACCGCCTACGACCTCGACCCGGCCGCCGGCGTCGAATACTCCCGGGTCCACAACGACCTCCTCGCCGCAGAGGCAGCAAGCCGCCCTGATCGGCTGATTCCGATGGTGACCGCTCCCCTTCAAGCACCGGACGCTGCCGCGGAAGAGCTGCGGCGGGGAATGTCAGAACTCGGCGCGGCAGGAGTCCAGATCGCCACCACGGTCGGAGACAAGTGGCTCGACCAGGCCCCCCTCGACCCGTTCTGGCAGGCAGCCGAAGAACTCGGCGCACTGGTGATCCTGCATCCGATGCGCCCCCTGGACGGCGTCGACCTCGGCCGCTATTTCCTCGACAACATGGTGGGCAGGCCGGCGGAAACGACCATCGCCCTCGCCGGTCTCATCTTTTCCGGAGTGTTCGAGCGATACCCGAACCTGCGGCTGTGCGCCGTCCACGGAGGAGGCTTCGTTCCCTTCCAGATCGGTCGTCTCGAGCAGGGCTACCGAGCCAAGCCAGGTGTCGCCGGACGTCATCTGTCCGCCTCACCCCGGGATTCGTTCGGTCGGGTGTACGTGGACACCGTGGTCCACGATCCGGCCGTGGTGCGGTTCCTGATCGAGACACAAGGCGTCGATCGTGTCCTCCTGGGCACCGACTATCCGTTCGAAATGGGCGAGTCCGACCCGCGCCGGCTCCTCGTCGAGCTTCCCGACGACGCTCGCTCGGCCGTCGAGACCCACAATCCCGAGCGACTCCTGGGCCGGAATGGACAGGGGTCGGTCGATTGATACAATCGATTGCAGAGCTTGGGCTCTGTCCGATGCGCAGCAGGAGGGACACATGAGCGAATTTCCCGTCGCCACCACGCCGGCTCCCGGGGTGATGGCAGTCGACTGGGAGGACCGGGTCGACTTCAAGCGGCTGCGTGACTACCGCCTGGGCCGAGTCCGAGAACAGCTCGAAGCCAGTGACCTCGGCGCCCTCCTCCTCTTCGAGACTTCGAACATCCGGTACGCCACCTCGACCAACATCGGCTACTGGGGGTTCAACAAGACCGAGAGATATGCCCTGGTGACTCGCACGGGAGGCCCCTACATCTGGGACTTCGGTTCGGCTGCCAAGGCACACCGGCTGCAGCTCCCGTCGATCTACGACACGTCGAACTCTCGTGGGGGGAACACCGGCCTCCAGGGTGCCATCGGTCCCGGTGCAGGTCTGATGCCTCGGGCCATCCAAGAACTCCAATCGGTGCTGAGAGAAGAAGGCGTCGAAGGAATGCCGATCGGCCTCGACGTGGCCGAAGCCGAGTTCATCTTCCATCTCCAGAACGCCGGGTTAGATCTGCGTGATGGCCAGCAGGCGATGATGCGGGCGCGGGATATCAAGAGTGCGGATGAGGTGAT
>JBKHXZ010000125.1:0-2970 GCA_046565785.1 Acidimicrobiia bacterium | reverse complement strand
GGTTCATGGGCAGCGGGCCGACGAAGGACGCCACCGCGGTCGATTTCGGACGGTCGAACACTTCGAGGGGCGGGCCGACCTGCGCCACCGACCCGTCGATCAGCACCACGAGCCGGTCGGCAACCGCCATCGCCTCCTCTTGATCGTTCGTGGCGAGGACCACGGTGAGCCCCGCCTCCTGCGCGAGGCGCCGGAGATCGAGCCGGAACTGTTGTCTGGCGTGACGATCGGCCCGGGAGAGCGGCTCGTCCAAGAGCAGAAGGTCGAGTTCGTCCCTCGCCACCGCCCGGGCGACGGCCACCATGTTGCGTTCACCACCCGACAGCCCCGACGGAAACGACTGCCAGAGTCGGGTGATCCGCATCCAGCGGGCAGCCCGCCGCGCCACCGGCCGGATCTTCGGACGGGGGACGTGCTGCATGCGTGACGGGAACTCCAACTGGGATCCGACATCCAGATGTTCGTAGAGCCCGTCCTCCTCGAACACCATCGCCATCCGCGGGGGCGGAGACCCGTCGACGAGAAACCCCCCGACATGGACTGTTCCCGCCGTGGGCCGTTCCAATCCGGCGATCAGTCGCAGAAGGGTCGACTTGCCTGCACCGGACGGGCCTACCACGACTGTGGTCATCCCGGCCTCGATCCGCAGATCCACCCCACCGAGGATGTGGCGATCCCCCCGGCGATAGTCGACCTTACGGAGCTCGATCGTGGCCATGCCTCACCGTACGCCGATGTCCGCGGTTTCGGCCCACACTGCCAACATGGTCCGATGCAGGATCGTCGGAAGCATCCCCGGCTCGGAGCCCATGTCGTCGGCGGCGGTGTGACCTTCGCAGTCCGCTCCACCGTCGCCGAAGCCGTCTGGCTGTGCCTGTTCGACGACGGGGACGAGCATCGGATCGAGTTCTCGTCTCACGAAGACGACGTTTTCGCCGTCCATGTTCCGGGGATCGGACCCGGCCAGCAGTACGGGATCCGGGTGGAAGGTCCATGGGACCCGACCCAAGGGCTGCGCTGCAACCCGAACAAGCTGCTCCTCGACCCGTACGCCCGGCTCCACCGAGCACCGAACGACGACGCCCATGGCGTACTGGTGGGTCATGCGCCGGGTGATCTGTACCGCTTGGATCTGCGCGACTCGGTGGTTGCCGGACATCGATCGATCGTCACTCGCTCCGAGTTCGAATGGGGAGACGACCGGCGGCCGTCGATTCCGATGGCCGACACCATCGTCTACGAGACACATGTGCGAGGGATGACCGCCACCCATCCCGACGTCCCGCCCGAGCTCCGCGGAACCTACGCCGGACTGGCTCACCCCGCCGTGATCCATCATCTGACCGGCCTGGGCGTGCCCACAGTCGAACTTCTGCCCGTTCAGCAGTTCCTCCACGACCGGTTCCTCATCGAGAAGGGGCTACGCAACTATTGGGGCTACAACACGTTCGGGTTCTTCGCGCCGCATGCCGACTACGCCGCCACCGACGACCCGATCGCCGAGTTCAAGGGGATGGTGCGCCTGCTGCATGCTGCAGGACTCGAAGTGATCCTCGATGTCGTGTACAACCACACCGCCGAAGGCAACCATCTGGGTCCGACGCTGCATTTCCGGGGTTTGGACAACCCGGCCTACTACCGGCTGGATCCGCAGAATCGAGCCCATTACGTGAACTGGACCGGCACGGGGAACACGGTCGACGCGTCGAATTCCGCTGCGTTGACGCTGGTGATGGACAGCCTCCGCTACTGGGTGGAGGAGATGGGCGTCGACGGGTTCCGGTTCGACTTGGCGACGACGCTCGGCCGGACCCACGGCGACTTCGATCAGCTGGGAGGGTTCTTCGGCGCGGTGGCTCAGGATCCGATACTGGCCGGAGTGAAGCTGATCGCCGAGCCGTGGGACGTGGGCCCGGCGGGGTACCGGGTAGGTGAGTTCCCTCGCCGATGGTCGGAATGGAACGACTCGTACCGGGACACGGTGCGGGACTTCTGGAAGGCGACCGGGCGGCGCGGTCCGTTCGCCACGGCCATGACGGGGTCGTCTTCGTTGTACGAGATCAGCGGTCGGTCGCCGACGGCGTCGGTCAACTTCTTGGCGTCCCACGACGGTTTCACCCTGCGCGACGTGGTCTCCTACGACCGGCGCCACAACGAGGAAAACGGAGAGCACAACGCCGACGGCCATCGGGACAATCGGTCGTGGAACTCGGGGGTGGAGGGCGAAACCGACGACCCGTCTGTCTTGGAGATCCGCCGCCGACGGAGCAGGGCAATGCTCATGACGCTGCTCCTCTCGCAAGGGGTGCCGATGCTGCTCGGAGGAGACGAGCTGGGCCGAACCCAGCGCGGCAACAACAACGCCTACAACCAGGACACCCCACTCTCCTGGTTCGACTGGGAAGGCGCCGACGCTGAGCTGGCGGCGTTCGTGGGCCGGCTGACCGGTCTGCGTGCCACCCACCCGACGTTTCGCCGCACCGCCTGGCTGCACGAACACGCCGACGAACTGCACGACCTGGTCGGCTGGTTCCGTCCCGACGGCGAGGAGATGACACAGGACGACTGGAACCGGCCCGGCCCACTCGCTCTGTTCCTGGCGGGCCGGGTAGTCCATTCTTCGGAGGGCACGGTCATCGACGACGACGTGCTGTTGTTGTGCAACGGCGAAACCGACGACGTGGTCTTCCGGGTCGCCTCGGAGGTGGGTGCGGACGGGTGGAGGGTGGAGATCGACTCGACCGACCTGTCCCGGTCCGGTCCGGTCGACGCACACGCGGTCTCGGTCCCCGCCTTCACCACCACCCTCCTCCTCCGCCCAAAAGGGCCTGGCGAACCCAGGGTTCACCAGGCCCTCTGAGGGCCCCCACAGCCCACGGTTCAGCTCGATGGCGCCGTCGAAGACGAACCCTGGGCCGGCGGGGCCCTCCAGGGGCCCCACCAACCCTGGGTTCGCGGGGCCCTTTTCAG
>JBKHXZ010000124.1:0-22598 GCA_046565785.1 Acidimicrobiia bacterium | reverse complement strand
TGCCCCGCGTCGTGCGCCGGGTCAGGGCGGGCCCCGTATGGACGGGGGGTGGCGGCCCCGACGGCCGCCACCCGCCCCCGTCCGCCCCACCAAAAGGGCCCCGCCAACCCCGGGTTGGTGGGGCCGTCCAGGGGCCCCGACAGCCCACGGTTCGCCCAGGGATCGTCGGTCTCTACGCTGCGCCGGATGCTTCAACTCCTCGCCGGCGTTCGGGTGATCGACCTCACCACAGTCGTACTCGGCCCCTACGCCACGGCCATCCTCGGCGACCTCGGTGCCGACGTCGTCAAGGTGGAACCGCCCGGAGGCGACCTCTACCGAGCCGGACCGCCCGCCCGACATCCCGGTATGGGTGCCCCTTTCCTCACCATCAACCGGAACAAACGGTCGATCGCTCTCGACCTCACCCGCCCCGAAGCCACCCCCATCCTCTCCGCCCTCGTCGACGGCGCCGACGTGGTGATCCACAACATGCTCCCCCGGGTCTCCACCAAACTGGGCGTCGACGCCGCCACTCTCACCCGAGACCGCCCGCGGCTCATCCACGTGACCACCCCCGGCTTCGGCAGCAACGGGCCGGACCGCGACCTGCCCGCCTACGACGACGTCATCCAAGGCCGCATGGGTCTTGCCTCCCTGCTCGCCGACGACAGCGGCGTCCCCCGGCTCGCCCCCACCACCCTCGCCGACAAGGTCACCGGTCTGCACGCGGCCATCGCCGTCCTCGCCGCTCTCCGGCACCGGGATGTCACCGGACGTGGATCGATCGTGGAGGTGCCGATGCTCGAAACCATGGCGTCGTTCCTCCTCGCCGAGCACATGGGCGGACGGGCGTTCGACCCGCCGCTCGGCTCCCCTGGATACAACCGCCTGCTCAGTCCGCATCGACGTCCCCACCGCACCGCAGACGGCTACATCGTCCTGCTCCCCTACTCGGATCGTCACTGGGCCTCACTGATCGAACTCATTGAGGATCCCGAATGGCGTGCGGCCGAGTGGGTGTTCGACCGCACACAGAGGGCGGAGCGCATCGACGAGCTGTACGCCCTTTTGGGACAGCTCATGTCGACCCGCTCGAGCGCCGAATGGCTGGACATCCTGGCCGCCCGCGACATTCCGGCGGGACCGGTGGCCAGCCTCGACGACCTCTTCCGAGACCCCCACCTACAGGAAGTCGGGTTCTTCTCCCACGGTGAACATCCCTCGGAAGGTCCGGTCGTCACCACCGCCTCCCCGATCAGAGCCGACGGGGAAACGGACACCGACCGCCCTGCTCCAAGGCTGGGAGAACACGGTAGGGAAGTCCTCGCCGAACTCGGCTACGACGACCACCAGATCCAGAGCCTGGTCGAGGCCGGAGTCGTGGTCGTCGGTTAGTCGTGTTCGCCCACCGACACTGCCATCACCATGGCGGTGTCATCGGTGTGGGTGATGGTCACCAAGACCTCGGTGACCCCCAGCATGCGGGCACGCTCGGCGGCGCGGCCAGTCATACGGACGGTCGGCTTACCGCCGCCGGTGATCTCGATGTCGGTCCAGCGAATGCGTCGCCAGCCGGTACCCATCGACTTCATCACCGCCTCCTTCCCGGCGAAGCGGGCGGCGAGCCGACGGGACGGGTTGGCGAACCGCAACGCGTATTCCTTTTCGTGTTCGGTGAAGCACCGGTCGATGAACCTCGGGTACTTCTCGAACACACGCTGCACCCGGGAGATGTCCGCCAGATCGACTCCGAGACCGATGATGCGCATCAGCTCACGGTAGAGGGGACGCAGACCGCTGTGCGCCCCCTCCCGTCATTCCACCGTGACCGTTTTGGCCAGGTTGCGCGGCTTGTCGACGTCGAACCCCTTGGCGGTCGCTACGTGATAGGCCAAGAGCTGTAGGGGCACCACGGCGGTCACCGTGCAGATCAGATCGGCACTGCGCGGCACTGCGATCACATGGTCCGCCACGCCGGCCACCTCCTCCTCGTCGCCCTCCTCGACCACCATCACGATGGTTCCACCCCGCGCTTTCATCTCCTGCATGTTGGACAGGGTCTTGGCACGGACATGGGTGTCGGTGGCCACCCCGACGACCACCACCCCCGGTTCGATGAGAGCGATCGGACCATGCTTCATCTCGCCGGCGGCATAGCCCTCGGCCCGGACGTAGGCGATCTCCTTGAGCTTGAGGGCTCCCTCCATCGCCACCGGGAAGTCACCCGACCGACCCAGGAAAAAGAAGTCGCGCACATCTGACCACTCGGCGGCCATGGCGACCACCGTCTTCTCGAGTTCGACTGCCCGATCGATCTTGACGGGAAGCGCCTCGAGCTCGGCGATCATCGTGCCGATCCGACCCGGATCCATCGAACCTCGCACCTGGGCGAGGTACAGGCCGAGCAGCTGCATCGCCACGAGCTGGGTCGTGAACGTCTTGGTGGCGGCAACGCCGATCTCGGGTCCTGCCCGGGTGTAGAGCACCGCGTCGGCCTCACGGGCGAGGGCCGAGTCGACCACGTTGGACACTCCGATCAGCGTCGCTCCCTGCGCCTTGGCATACCGCACCGCGGCCAGCGTGTCGATCGTCTCACCGGATTGGGAGATCCCGATGACCAGGCTGCGATCGTCGAGCACCGGATCGCGGTACCGGAACTCGGAGGCGATGTCGATCTCGACCGGAAGGCGGGTCCACCGTTCGATGGCGTACTTGGCCATCATCGCCGCGTGATACGACGTGCCGCAGGCGATGACGAACACCTTGTCGATCATCCGCAGGATGCGGTCTTCGAGCTGCAGTTCCCGCAGCGTGATCCGATCCGGGCTTTCGATCCGTCCCCGTAACGTATCGGCGATGGCAGTCGACTGCTCGTGGATTTCCTTGAGCATGAACGTCTCGTACCCGCCCTTTTCGGCCGCTTCGAGATCCCACTCCACTTCGCGCTGTTTGAGGGCCAATTCGGTGCCGTCGACATGGGTGACACGCACACCGTCGGGACGCAACTCGACCACGTTGTCGTCGTCGAGCACGACCATTTGACGGGTGTGTTCGAGGAAGGCGGGGATGTCCGAGGCGAGGAAATTCTCACCTTCGCCGAGTCCGACGATCAGAGGGGAACCACGCCGGGCACCGACGATCAGATCGGGGTCGTCGGCTCGCATGACTGCCAGCGCCAGGGCGCCGTCGGCGATCCTCATCACGTCGCGTACCGCATCACCCAACGTCATGACGGCGCGCTCCTCCAACAGATGTGCCACCACCTCGGTGTCGGTATCGGAAGCAAAGGAATGGCCTCGGTCGATCAGCCCGGCCTTGAGTTCCGCCCAGTTCTCGACGATGCCGTTGTGGACCAACGTGACACTCCCGTCACATCCCCGGTGCGGATGGGCGTTGCGAGTGGTGGGTGCACCGTGGGTGGCCCAACGGGTATGGCCGATGCCGGAGATCGCGTCGGCGTGATCCGAACCGTCGAGGGCGTCAGCCAGTTCGGTGATGCGACCGGCACGTTTGACGATCTCGATGTCGGTCCCGGTGTTCAGAGCGATGCCGGCCGAGTCGTAGCCTCGATATTCGAGACGCTCCAGTCCCGGCATCAGAATGTCGAGCGGAGCCTTCGGCCCGACGTATCCAACGATTCCACACATGGGAATCCTCCTCGTCTGTTGGCGCGTCGACAGGACGCGCCGAATGATGGACAGGGTGACAGTCGGGTACGAAGGACGGCGTCTATGCGACGCTGGTCCGACTCCACATCACATCCGGCTCTGTTCCGGGGTCACCCCCGGGTTTTCACCGCATGTGTCACGACTGTGGACGGCCGGGAAGGCATCCGCCGAATCTTTCGATGACCTTCCACCTCGTCACCTCCCTGGGGAGGCCTGGCGCTTCGTTGACTTGTCCCGACTGTGATCGATCTGGTGGGTTGTGCTCCTTCCTATTCCAGGGCCGCCCGAACCGTGGCGGCGAGACGTTCAGCGTAGCGTTCGGCGTCCTCTGCACGAGCCGCCTCCACCATGACCCGCACCAACGGCTCGGTGCCGGACGGTCGGATCAGCACTCGGCCATCAGCTCCGAGTTCTCGCTCGACTTCGGCGACTTCGTCCCAAACCTCACTCGACCCGTCGAGCCGATCCTTGCGTTCCACCGGTACGTTGACCAGGCGCTGGGGATAGGTGACCATCGCCTCGTCGCTCAGCTCGGCGAGGCTGCGGCCGGTGCCGGCGACCACCTCGAGCAGGCGGATCGCCGTGAGCAGACCATCCCCCGTACGTCCCCGATCCAAGAAGATGACATGACCGGACTGCTCGCCGCCCAGGATGGCCTTGCGCTCGTTCATCGCCTCCAGGACATACCGGTCGCCCACTTTGGTGGTCACGACTTCGATGCCCGCCTCCTGCATGGCTCGCATGAAACCGAGGTTGGCCATCACGGTGGTGACGACCACGCCGTTCTTGAGTTTGCCTCCCCGCTGCCAGTGCCGCCCGACGATTGCCATGATGCGGTCGCCGTCGACGATGCGTCCCTTCTCGTCAGCGGCGATCAGCCGGTCGGCGTCACCGTCGAAAGCCAGACCGATGCGCCCGCCCGCCGCCTTCGCCACCGTCTTGGGGTGGGTAGCGCCGTAGCCGTCGTTGATGTTGAGACCGGTGGGCTCGGCGCCGATCACTTCGACATCGGCCTTGAGCGCCTCGAACAGAGCTGGTGCTGCCTGAAAGGCCGCCCCGTGGGCGCAATCGAGGGTCACGCCGATCCCGGTGAACGAATAGGCGGCGTCGCGGACCAGGTCACCGACGTAGCGGTCGAGCGCGTCGGGCATGCGCAGGCGGGTACCGACTCCCCCACCGATCGGCGTTGCGGCGGTGCCGGGATCACGCAGCTTGGATTCGATGCGTGCTTCCTCGGCGTCGCTCAGCTTCGAGCCCAACTTGTCCAAGAACTTGATGCCGTTGTCCTGCGCGGGGTTGTGTGATGCGCTGACGATGACGCCCATCTCGGCGGAACTGTGATGGGTGAGATGCGAAATGCCGCCCGACGGCATGACGCCGACGTCGATGGTGTCGATCCCGACGGATTGGAACCCCGCCTGCACTGCCATCGACAGCATCTCGCCTGAGCGACGAGTGTCGCGTCCGACGACGACGGGCCCGGTGGAAAGGAGCGACCCCGCAGCCCGCCCCAGGTCGAGAGCGAGGTGCGGGGTCAGCTCGACGTTGGCCACGCCACGGACACCGTCCGTCCCGAAGAGACGGGGGTCTGAGGCGGCCACGGTCAGCGCTTGGTGTACTGCGGTGCCCGGCGCGCCTTGCGCAAGCCGTATTTCTTCCGCTCGACCACGCGGTCGTCACGGCTGAGCATGCCGGCCTGCTTCAAGGTGGGTCGGAGCTCCGGGTCGAGCTCGACCAGCGCCCGGGCGATGCCGAGGCGCAGCGCGTCCGACTGTCCGGTGGTTCCGCCTCCGTGCAGGGTCGCCTCCAGGTCGTAGCGGCCGACCATGTTGGTGATCTGCAGCGGTTCCATCACCCGCATGCGGAGCGCCATCGTGGGGAAGAACTGCTCGAGCGGCTTGCCGTTGAGTGTCACGGATCCGCTTCCGTCCCGGAGACGGACGCGGGCCACCGACGACTTGCGGCGGCCGGTTGCCTGTACCAGTGGTTTGGTCATCAGGAATCAGCCTTTCGGATGGGGAGCTCCAGCGTCTGCGGCTGCTGGGCCTGGTGGGGGTGCTCAGGGCCGGCGTAGACCTTCAGCTTCGACGCCATCTTTCGACCGAGCCGGTTCTTGGGGAGCATGCCCTTGACGGCTCGTTCGATCACCTGCTCGGGACGACGGGCGAGCAACGACTCGAACGTCTCCGCTTTGATGCCACCGGGAAACCCGGAGTGGCGGTAGTAGATCTTCTCCTGGCTCTTGCCGGAGGTGATCGCCACCTTCGAAGCGTTGACCACGATCACGTGATCGCCACCGTCGACGTGAGGGGCGAAGGTGGGCTTGTGCTTGCCACGGATGAGCTTCGCCACCTCGGACGCGAGGCGGCCGAGCGGAAGATCCGTCGCATCGACCACCCACCACTGGCGGGTGAGGTCGGACGGCTTGGGTGAGAATGTCTTGTTGTTCATCGGTATCCAGACGGTCGTTGGGCCCGACCATTCGGGCAAGGGTGATCGGCTGGGATCTCGGTGGGAAACGAGATGCTTCCGATCGGAAGCGCGCCAAAGGATACGCCCTCCCCCCGCCTCGCGCCAAACGAGGGCCCCGCCAACCCAGGGTTCCACGGGCCCCTGGAGGGCCCCACCGGCCCACGGTTCGCCCACGCGTCGCAATCCTGGGCTGTAGGGGCCCTCAGAGGGCCCCACCAACCCTGGGTTCGCGGGGCCCTTTTCAGTAGGTGACGTGCCAGAGGACGAGGCCGTTGGGTGGGGCGGGGCTGGGGACGACAGACCGGTTCCTGGCCGACAAGGCCTCGACGACCGACTCGGGGGGGCGGCGGTGCCGGCCGATGTCGACCAGCAGGCCGGTCAGGCTACGCACCATCTGATGACAGAACGCCTTTGCCGTGATCTCGAAAACCACCAGCCCGTCATCCGCCCGCCACACCGCCGCCTCGTGCACCGTCCGTTCGGTACCGAACCCTTCCCTCCGCCGACAGAACGAGGCGAAGTCGTGATCGCCGACGAAACCCTGCGCCGCCTCGTGCATGCGGGGGACGTCCAGGGCGACACCGACGTGCCATACGGTGTGGCGTCGCAAGGGATCGGCCACCTCCGAATCGTCGATGTGATACCGGTAGGTCCGTGCCCGAGCGTCGAACCGAGCCGAGAAGTCGTCTGAGACCATGGTGGCAGCCGTCGCCGCCACCTCCGGGCCCAACATCGAGTTGATCGCCCGGACCAACTTCGACGGGTCGACCGGCCGCTCGGCGTCGAAGCTGACCACCTGATGTCGGGCATGGACTCCGGTATCGGTTCGGCCCGCCACCGTGACCTTCACCGGCTGGCGGAACACCCGCTCCAAGGCGTCTTCGAGCACCCCACCCACGGTGCGAACCTCGCCGGACTGGCGGGCGAAACCGTGGAACCCGGAGCCGTCGTAGGCCAGGTCGAGCCGGTACCGGGGCACCCTCAGAACAGGCCGAACAGCGCCGAAGCAGCAGTGAACGGCAGTTGGAAGAGCGCCTGGATCATCAACATGAAGGCGAAACCGACGAGGACCGACAGGAATGCCACCTTGGTGTTCGAGGACACCGCCTCTTGGGTGGCACGGGTGAGGACGGCGACGTACCAGACCAGACCGATCACAGGAGCGAGAGCGAACGGGACGACGAAGGCCAGGGTCGGCAGGTAGGCCAGACCATGGGTGGCCATCATCGTCTGGATCCCGCCGCCGGTCTTGAACATCCGGGTGGCAGCGAACCACGTGGCCGCGGCGAGGATCAGCCAGGAGGCAACGCCGGAAACCGCGGTCTGCAGCAGCGCAGGGATCGACGACAACGACACCGACGCCCTGGTGAGCGCTATAACCAGAAAGGACAGTGCGGACACTCCCGCAACGACGATCACGCCGTCAGCGACAGCGTCGTCGTCCCAGAACACTTCGGAAAACGCCTTGCGGTCGAGCATGGCGCCACGGGCCGCGCGGGACAGGATCTTCGGCATGCCGCAAGCATGCTAGTTGTGGCGTTGCCGCCATTCGGCCAGCTTGCGGACCGGGCGAGCGATCGACTCTTCCAAAGTGAGTGCCTCGTCGAAGCTCCACCATCGGACATCGTCCGCACCATCCCCGATGACCAGTTCGGTCGTGTCGGCCACGAAAGCAACTCGCACGTCGTGATGGAGATGGCGGGGGACGTCGTTGCGGGCAGGAAACACGTGGACGTCGACGTCACACAGCCACGGTTCGTTCGCCGCTCCCGCCCCGATCTCTTCTCTCACCTCGCGCAGCGCCGCAGCGACGACCGACCCGTCACCCGGCTCCACGTGGCCACCCGGCTGCAGCCATCGGCCGATCTTCGAGTGCAACAACAAAGCAACGGCGTCAGAACCGGGATGGACTACGAACGCCGAGGCGGTGACATGACCCGGCTCGAAGAACTCCGAAGAAAAGGCTGCGGGAACGGCCAGGAGGCGCCGGATGAGGCGGACCGATTCGGTCTCCGACTCGTCGACGGGCACATACCCGGCGAGACGCCGAGCGAGATCGGAGCGCATCAGCCTCGCCGCAGCCGCACGTGGTCGACGGCGTGATCCGCCGCTTTGTGGAGGATCAGGGTCGCACGCTCTCGGGTGGGCAGGATGTTCTCCTCGAGATTGACCGCGTTGATCTCGTTCCAGATCCTCCGCCCCTCGGCCAAGGCTTGTTCGTCCGACAGGCTGGCGTAGCGATGGAAATAGGACTTCTCGTCCCGGAACGCGGTGTCCCGCAGGGTCAGGAACCGGTCCAGGTACCACTCACCGATGTGCCGAGGGTCGGCGTCCACGTAGATCGAGAAGTCGAAGTAATCCGACACATAGGTTCCCGTGCCGCCGCCTTGCAGCACGTTGAGCCCTTCCAGGATCACGATCTGCGGCTGACGGACGATGCGCTCTTGGTCGGGAACGATGTCGTAGGTGAGGTGCGAATACACCGGTGCCCGCACCTCGGGGGCGCCTGCCTTGAGGTCGGTGACGAACTGCAACAGCCTACGTCGATCGTAGGACTCGGGAAAACCCTTGCGATGCATGATGTTGCGCTCGGCCAGCACCGCATTCGGATAGAGGAAACCGTCGGTGGTGACCAGGTCCACGGACGGGTGGTCGGGCCACCGGGACAGGAGCATCTGCATGATGCGGGCGATGGTCGACTTGCCGACGGCCACCGATCCGGCGATAGCGATCACGTACGGAACCGGTTCGGTGGGCCGACCGAGGAACGTGTCGGTGACGCTGAAGAGGGCTTGTGAGGCTCGGACGTAGAGGTTGAGGAGTCGGGAAAGCGGCAGGTACATCGACTCCACTTCGGCCACCGAGAGTTCGACGTTGATACCCCGGATCTTCTCGACCTCGTCCTCGGCGAGGGTCATCGGCGTGGTGGCACGCAGCGACGCCCACTGCTCACGCTCGAATTCGATGTAGGGGGAGACGGAACCGTTCACGGAGAGCGTCAGGCTAACGATCCCCGGATCGATCACGCCACGGCTCGGTCGGATATGCGGGCACCGTGGGATCGAGATGAACCTGGTCGGCTGCCCCGACGGTATGCCAGGCGGCAACGGTTCTCAGGCCGGTCGGCGGATCGAGAGTCCCGGCGAACACCGACCACGCCGAATCACCTACCGTCCTCCAGAACAGGCTCGATCCGCACCGTGCACAGAACCCGTATTCGACGTTCGGGTCGTCGGGTGCCGCGAACCAGCGAAGGCTCGTCTCGGACTCCAGGGTGAGCTCATCGAGGGACACCCGTGTGGCCGCCACGTGGTTACCGGAGGTGCGGCGACATCGTTCGCAGTGACAGTCGATCACGTCGCGCACGTCACCGTCGATCCGGTACCGGACCTCGCCGCACAGGCAGCGACCGGTCATCCGGCGGCGAGGTCGCGGTTGGGAGTCGGCGTAGTGATGGATCGTGCCGTTCCCAGTGAGGATGATGTCCGCCGCCCAACGTGCGACCTCGGCGGGAGACGCGATCCCGCCTGCTTCCTCGAGGGACCGATAGGTATCGTGCGCCGGCGACGGTGCCGATCGGAGGATCGTGTCGAGCAAACCCGTGCGGACTGCACCCGGATACAGCCGCATGACCTCGACCCCTTCCAGCTCTTCGGCCAACACTCGGGCAGCCATCTGCACCGCCGCTTTGACGATCGAATAGCTTCCCCATCCGATCCGTGGTGTCGTCGCCGAGTACGAGTCGAAGATCACCACTCGCCCGAGACCGTTCCCTGCCAGCAGATCTCGGCTGACGGCGATCACGGTGGCCACGTGGATCTGGAAGTCGCCGACCCATCCGTCGAGATCGGCATCCACCAAGGCACCGGGCTCGACCCTGGAGCCGGCGCAGTGGATGACCGAATCGATGCGTCCCCGTCCGGCCACAGCCGCGGAAAGCGTCTGGCGGCCGGATTCTGTGGCCAAGTCGGCTGTCACCACCTCCATAGGCGTCGTCGCCGTCCGCAACTCCTCCAGACGTCGCCCGTTGCGGGCAACCGCCACGACTGTCTCGCCCCGAGACGCCAGCTCGCCGGCCACCGCCCGCCCGATGCCCTCGGAGGCTCCCGTCACCACATGCATGTCTCGGCTCCTCGCTCAGTACCGGAATCCTCGCAGTTGCAGCGGGTCCGAGGTCGGACCGTCGGTGTCCAGGAGGCCTGCACCCGGCCTCGCCACTATCGGGCTTCGAAGAACCGGGAGAACAAAGAAAGCCCCCGGTGGAGCACCGGGGGCTTTCACACTGTGCGGTACGGGATCAGACGAGCTCGATGATTGCCATCTCGGCACCGTCTCCTCGACGGGGCCCGAGCTTCACGATCCGGGTGTATCCGCCCGGGCGGTCGGCGTACTGGGGGGCCACCTCGTCGAACAACTTCGTCACCACTTCGTTGTCCCGAATGGTGCGAAGAACGATGCGACGAGAGTGCAGGTCGCCCTTGCGTGCCTTGGTGATCATCTTCTCGGCGAGCGGACGGACCGATTTCGCCTTGGCCAGGGTGGTCTCCACCTTGCCTTCGGCGATCAGAGAGGTCGCCAGGTTGGCGAGGATCTTGCGTTCGTGCGACGGCGAGTGGCCGAGGCGCGGGCCCTTGCGGGGGGTCGGCATCAGGAACCTCCACCGTCCGCCAGCGACAGGCCCAGCTCGTCCAGCTTGGCCACGACCTCTTCGAGGCTCTTCTGGCCGAAATTGGTGATGTTCAAGAGGTCGTCACCGGTGCGCTGCACCAGCTCGCCGACGGTCTTGATCTGCGCTCGACGCAGGCAGTTGCGGGGCCGCTCGGACAGGTCGAGCGCCTCGATGGGCAGCTCCAGGTCGGGCGAGCCGGAAGACTCGGATTGCACTTCCCCCAGCTCGAGACCGACACCTTCGCCGAGGTCGGCGAACAGGTTCAGCAGCTCGCGCAGGGTCTTGCCGGCCGACGACACCGCTTCTGCCGGCGTGATGGCACCGTTGGTCTCGATGTCGAGAATCAGCTTGTCGAAGTTGGTCATCTGACCCACCTGAGTGTTCTCCACCGAGTACGCCACCTTGCGCACAGGGGAGAAAATCGAGTCGATCGGGATGAGACCGATGGAGCCGGAGCCCTTGTTCGACTCGGCAGTGCGATAGCCCACACCGGGAGCGACGGTCATCTCCATCTCCAGACGACCCGACGACGACAGGGTGGCGATCACCAGATCGGAGTTGACGATCTCGACCCCGGCCGGAACCTTCAGGTCGCCGGCCTTGACCTCACCGGCGCCCTTGGCCGACAGATACAGGGTCTGCTCGTCGATTCCCTCCATACGGACGACGATCTGCTTGATGTTGAGGATGATGTCGACGACGTCCTCGACCACACCTTCGATGGTCGAAAACTCGTGTTGCACCCCTTCGATCTGGATCGACGTGACAGCCGCCCCGGGGATGCGGGACAGCAGGGTGCGGCGGAGGGTGTTGCCCAGGGTGTAGCCGAAACCCGGCTCCAGCGGCTCGACGATGAACCGAGAGCGGGTGTCGTTGAGCTGCTCCTCCTGGATCTGGGGGCGTTGAACGATCAGCACTATGAGACCTCTCTCTCGGACTACTTGGAGTAGAGCTCGACGATCAACTGCTCGTTGATCGCGGTGTCGATCTGAGCACGGGACGGCACGTCACGAACCGTGACCTTGCGCGCCGTGTGATCGACGTCGAGCCATTCGGGGATGGCGAAACCGAGCGTGTCGACGGAGTGCTGGACGACCAGCAGATCCTTCGACTTCTCTTTCAGTGTCACCACGTCGCCCTTGCGAACCCGGTAGGACGGGATGTCCACCTTGGAACCGTTGACCTCGAAGTGGCCATGGTTGACCAGCTGCCGAGCCTGCGGACGGGTGGCGGCCAGGCCGGCCCGCCAGACGACGTTGTCGAGGCGGGTTTCCAGCAGGCGCAGCAGGTTCTCACCGGTCACGCCGGGCTGGCGGGCAGCCAGTTGGTAGTAGACCCGGAACTGCTTTTCGAGCACACCGTACATGGTGCGGAGCTTCTGCTTCTCCCGCAGCTGGATCAGGTAGTCCGACTCGCGGATCCGACCACGGCCGTGTTCCCCCGGGGGATACGGACGGCGGTCGACCGGGCACTTCTTCGACTGGCAGAGCGGCGTGCGTGCACGCCGGCAGGCCTTGTGACGGGGTCCTGTGTAACGAGCCATGGTTCAGCCCCTCCGGCGCTTCTTGGGACGGCAGCCGTTGTGGGGGATCGGCGTCACGTCCTTGATGAACGTCACTTCGAGACCCATGTTCTGCAACGTGCGAACGGCGGTGTCACGGCCGGAGCCGGTACCGCTGACGATCACGTCGAGCTTGCGAATGCCGTGCTCGCCGGCGCGCCGGGCGGCCTCTTCGGCTGCTACCTGCGCCGCATACGGGGTCGACTTGCGGGATCCCTTGAACCCCACAGATCCGCCCGAAGTCCACACGACGGTGTTCCCGCCCTGATCGGAAATGTTGATGATGGTGTTGTTGAAGCTGGCCTTGATGTGGGCCACGCCGTGAGAGATGTTCTTTCGCTCACGACGGCGGACGCGCTTGCTTCCCTGTGCTGGTTTCGCCATGGCGCCTCCTACTTCTTGGCCTTCTTCTTACCGGCGATGGCCGTGCGCTTCCCCTTGCGCGTACGCGCATTGGTGTGGGTGCGCTGGCCGTGCACCGGGAGGCCACGGCGGTGACGAATCCCCTGGTAGCTGCCGATCTCGATCTTGCGCTTGATGTTCTGCTGCACCTCACGGCGCAGGTCACCTTCGACCGTGAAGCTCTGGTCGATGTAACGACGGATCTTGGCGGTCTCGTCGTCGGTGAGGTCCCGGACCTTGGTACCGGGGTCGATGCTCAGGGATTCACAGATCTGCTGAGCTCGGGTCAGGCCGATTCCGTAGATGTACGTGAGGCCGATCTCGAGCCGCTTGTCGCGGGGGAGGTCGACACCTGCGATACGGGCCATCGGATCAGCCCTGCCGCTGCTTGTGTCGGGGGTTGTCGCATATCACCCAGACCCGGCCACGCCGGCGGATGATGCGACACTTCTCGCACATCTTCTTCGTCGAAGGACGAACCTTCATCACACTCTCCATCTCGGCCTCGAGGGCCGCCGCCATGTCGACAACATGTCATTCTCGGTCTCTGGTATGGCCCGGCGGTAGGCACACGGCACGACATGTCATCGCCTCGTCGAGGTGATGGAGGTCGGGCCGAAAGGACCCACGTGAACGACTTGGGAGTTCACCCAGACGCGCACGACCGGAGACCGGACACGGAATGATAGGCGGTAACCCGAGAAGGGCAAAACGGACCCCGCTGTGCCTCCACAAAACGAACGCATGTTCGATACCATATGGCGGTGAGTCTTGCCCACATCCTCCATGTCGACCTCGATGCCTTCTACGCCTCGGTCGAACAGTTGTTGGACCCATCCTTGCGAGGGAGACCGGTCCTGGTAGGCGGAGGGATCGTGCTGGCCGCCTCGTACGAGGCGAGGGCCTACGGCATCAGCGCGCCGATGAACGTACGAGCCGCTCTCGCCCGCTGCCCGCAGGCCGTGGTGGTCGACGGATCGTTCGACCGCTATCTGGAATTTTCAGAACAGGTGATGAACATCTGTCGGGACGCCACGCCGGTCATCGAGCAGATCTCGGTCGACGAAGCCTTCTTGGATGTGGAGGGAACCGAGCACCTGCTGGGCGCCCCTCGCCAGATCGGAGCGGTGATTCGCCGGAGGGTGCGTGACGAAGTCGGACTGCCGATTTCGGTGGGAATCGCTCGCACCAAGTTCCTGGCCAAGGTCGCCTCCGCCCAGGCCAAGCCGGATGGAATGATCGAAGTCCTCCCCGCCGACGAACTCGCCTGGCTGCACCGGCTCCCCGCTCGTGTGATGTGGGGAATCGGTCCGGTCACCGAACGTGCACTGACCGAACTCGGGGTGCACACCGTTGGGGAGTTGGCGGCGTTGCCCATGTCGGTGCTCGCCGCTCGGCTCGGTCCGCATGCCGCCGCTCATCTCCATGCCCTGGCTCAGAACCGCGACCCTCGCCCAGTGGTGACCAACCGGCAGGGGAAGTCGGTCGGTGCCCAGTCGGCCCTCGGTTCGGGGACGACCGACACCGAGGAGCTGTCTGCGATCCTGCTGGGGCTCGCCGATCGGGTCGCTCGTCGGCTGCGCCGCAAGAACCTGGCCGGACGGACGATCACCGTGCGCGCTCGGCTGGGCGACATGACCAGCCACACCCGGGCGATCACGCTGCCTGCCGCGGTCGCAACGACCGCCGCCCTCCATCATGCGGCGAAGGGGTTGTTGGCAGACGCGAGGGTGGGAGTCACCGGGCCGATCACTCTGGTCGGGATCTCGGTGTCGAGACTCGAGACTCAGGATGCTATGCAGCTCGAGTTGCCGTTCGACAGCGGCGACCCGATGAGAGCGGGGAGTCGAGACGGAGCGGATGCGTTGATGCTCGACCGGCAGATCGACGCCGCCCGCTCCCGGTTCGGTACCGGGGCGGTGGGACGAGCGTCGGTGCTGCTGTCCACCCGCCGTTCGGTGCCGGACGCCTTTCGCGAACTGGCGGAGAAGGACGCACCGACCGAGGAGTGACCGGGCCCTCAGTCCTCCGGTCGGGTGATGAGAAAGCTCTCGTCCCGGAACCACACGCCGCCGTGCTGCTCGATCACCTTGCGGGTCACGTCGAGGTAGGCGCCGGTGGCCATCGCCTCGGATAGACGCCGCTCGTCGATCTGGGCGACGTAGGCGGCCGAGGAGAAGGCAGCGACCAACGAGGACGTGCCGATGTGTTCCATCTCCTGGGAAGGCATGGTGTGCATCGAGTAGCGGAAGATCGACTCGGTGTCGGACAGCGCGTCGAAGGCGAATTCGCTGTCCCCGAGCTGACGCCGCGCCTCCGCGACGATCTGCTGGCGACCGTACGGAAACGGGACCTCATCCGGCCAAACCCCCTTGACGATGTCACACCCAGGGTCTCCGCCGTAGGACTGGATACCGATCAGGCGACCGCCGGGGGCCAGCGCCTTGGCCAGCGGCACCACCACGTTGCGGACCTTGGTCTCGACCGGTGTCTTCGCCCTGTACGCCTGGGACATGACGATCAAGTCGTAGCCGGCGTCGTAGCCGGAGGGAGATGGGATCGTGTTCTGCAAGATGAAATGGCGGTCCTGTCGATAGAGGACGAGGACGGCGGGGTGCCGGTGGATCGGGTTCCCGGTCTTCGGACTGGTCGTCACCTGCCAGTCGTCGGCCAACGGGTCGAAGAGATCGCGGATCTGAGATGAGAACTCGTGCGAAGTCTCTCCCCGCAACGCCACCTCGGTCCAGCGCACCGGTCGGCCGTCCACCGGCCGCAGGGACGGTGCCTCGGTGAATTTCATGTTGGTGACGACAAAGACCAGCTCGGGATGTTCGATGAAGCGGTCCGGCAGCCGCATCAGCGCCTGACGGACATCTTCGATCGAAATCTCTTTGGCTACCACCAGCCACGGAATGTGCGGCTCGTCGACGTGGATCCTTCGCATGAGATGGTCGAGCACCGAGGCGTCGCCCATGCCGGCGTCGAAAACCCGTAGGCCGGGTTGGCGGATGGTGAGGTGGTCTACCTCGCGTCCGAGGCGATCTGCCACCACCTTCTTTTCGTCCGTGGCGTGGACGAACATGGTGTAGGCGGCACGGGTGTCGAAGAAGCGTTGTTCGTCGTTGGCCATGACGGCGCATTCTCGCGCAGTCTGTGAACCGTGGGCTCCAGGGGCCCTCGGAGGGCCCCACCAACCCTGGGTTCGCGGGGCCCTTGGTAGGCCCGCGGTGGGGTCAGGTGAGAGGGGCGGGGACGGTGGCGTCGGCGGCGAGAGTGGTCACGACCGGGCCGTCGGGAGTGAGGCAGACGGTGTGCTCCCAGTGCGCCGACAGTGAACCGTCGGCCGTGCGCACGGTCCAACCGTCGTCGTCCACCCTGGTCGCACCGTCACCGATGTTGAACATCGGTTCGATGCACAGCGCCATCCCCTTGCGCAGTTTCATGCCTTTGCCCCGGGTGCCGTAGTTGGGAACCTGCGGCTCCTCGTGCATCTGCCGTCCGATCCCGTGACCGACGTACTCCTGAACCACGCCGTAACCCGCGCCCACGCCGATCTCCTGGACCGCCGCCCCGATGTCTCCCACCCGATTGCCGGCCTTGACCTGGGCGATCCCCGCCCACATCGCCCGCTCTGTGGTGTCGATCAGACGCTGCACTTCGTCGGGTACTTCGCCGATTCCCATGGTGAAAGCGGCGTCGCCGTGATAACCCTCGTAGATCGCCCCGGAGTCGATGGAGAGGATGTCGCCCTCCTGCAGGCGGTAGTCGGTGGGGATCCCGTGGACGATCACGTCGTTGGGCGACGCGCAGATTGTCGCCGGGAAGCCGTGGTAGCCGAGGAAGGAGGGCGTGCAGCGGTGTGCCTCCAACACCTTGCGGGACACTTCGTCCAACTCCAGCATCGAAACACCCGGACGGGCCGCCTCCCGAATCGCAGCGTGCACCGCGGCGACGCAGCGGCCGGCCACCGCCATCAGCTCGAACTCTCGGGATGACTTGATGGTGATCATCAGACACCCAGGACGTCGAGGACCCGCTGGGTGATGTCGTCGACCTCACCCTCAGCGTTCACCCGACGCACCAAACCGCGAGCTTCGTACCGGCCGATCAGCGGCTCGGTCTGCTCGGCATACACCTCGAGCCGCGTGCGAATGGTCTCCTCGGTGTCGTCCGCCCGGCCCCGGTCCAGCATCCTGCGCACCACCACGTCGGTGTCGATGTCGAACACCACCACGGCATCGAGTCCGTGATCGCCCAAGAACTCGTCCAACGCTTCAGCCTGGGGGACCGTGCGCGGAAACCCGTCGAGGATGTAGCCGTCTCGGGCGTCGTCGGAAGCGATCCGAGCCTCGAGCATCTCGATGACGATGTCGTCGGAGACATACCCGCCCGACTCCATGATGTCCTTGACCCGTCGACCCAGCTCGCTGGTGTCGTCGAGCGCCCGGAACATGTCACCGGTCGAAACGTGGGCGATTCCGAGTTCTTTGGCCACCCGCTCGGCCTGTGTGCCCTTCCCGGCACCGGGAGGGCCCACGAACAGCAGCCTCACGAGAGGATGCCCTCGTAGTTCCGCATCGTGAGCTGGCTCTCGATCTGCTTCATCGTTTCCAGAGCCACGCCCACCACGATCAGGATCGACACACCGGAGAAGCTGATGGCGATGTTCCACACCAGACCGGCGATGGCCGGCAACACCGAGATGATCGCCAGGAACAACGACCCGGGGAGGGTGATGCGGTTCAGCACATGACCCAAGTGCGCTGCGGTCTGCCGTCCAGGGCGCACCCCTGGAATGAACCCGCCCTGCCGCTGGATCATCTCCGACTGCTTCACCGGATCGAACTGGATGGCTGTGTAGAAGTAGGTGAAGAACACGATCAGGGCGAACAACACCACCACGTACCAGATCGAGATCTGGCCACCGGCGCCTCCGCCGAGGTTGGTGTCCACCCAGGTGCGGATCTGCGTGATGAACCGGCCGTCACTGGGGATGGCGGTGACGATCAACGCCGGGAACAACATCACCGACGTGGCGAAGATCACGGGGATGACTCCGGCGGTGTTGACCTTGATCGGGATGTAGGTGGATTGTCCACCCATCACCCGACGACCCCGCACCCGCTTGGCGAAC
Organism: Acidimicrobiia bacterium; assembly: GCA_046565785.1. Taxonomy (GTDB): domain Bacteria; phylum Actinomycetota; class Acidimicrobiia; order Spongiisociales; family ZC4RG35; genus DATHWB01. The sequence continues at coordinate 4,710 of JBKHXZ010000124.1, read as the reverse complement.
TGGATGGGGATGCGGCGCTGGGCCTGGTCCATGTAGATGATCGCCACGATCATGGCGAAGAAGATGAGCATGATCACCGAGAACCGAATCCACAGGCCGACTTCGGCTGTCTGTGCCCAGATCTGACCGAAGACGAACGGGAACTGGGACAGGATCGACACGAAGATCAGCAGCGACATGCCGTTGCCCACTCCTCGCTGGGTGATGAGCTCCCCGAGCCACATCACGAAGGCGGTGCCGGCGGTCATCGTCAACACGATCAGGGCGACCAGACCCGGGCTGTAGTCCGGAATCAGGTCGATGCCGTTGGTGAACGTGCCGACGTGGAAGAGATATGTGAACCCGGTCGACTGGATCAAGGCGAGGACGACGGTCATGTACCGGGTCCACTGGGTGATGACCTTGCGACCGGCCTCACCTTCCTCCTGCAACGCCTGCAGACGCGGAATCACCACCGCCAGCAACTGCATGATGATCGACGCGGTGATGTACGGGAGGATGCCGAGGGCGAAGACCGACAACTGCTCCAATGCGCCACCCGAGAACAGGTTGAGCAAACCGACGATTCCACCGATCTGCTGCTGGGCCTGGAACAGCCGCAGTGCGTCGAGATCGATACCCGGAACCGGGATCGTCGCCCCAAGGCGATACACACCGAACATCGCCAGCGTGAAGAGGATCTTCCGGCGCAGATCCGGGATTGCGAACATGTGCCGGTAGATGGAGAGGACGTTCATGAGTTCAGTATCCGTGTGTTCGGGGTTCGGGAGTTGACCGGCGCGAAGGGGTCATCGTACCCGGGGCCGGGAACGGCCCGGGCGGACCGTCTCACTCGGTGACGAGTTCGACGGTCCCTCCGGCCGCTTCGATCTTCTGACGGGCGGCGCCACTGATGGCGTGGGTCTGAACGGTGAGGGCGTGAGCGATCTCACCCTCACCGAGCACCTTGACCCGGCCCTTGTGCTTGACGAGTCCCTTCGCCTTCAGGTCGTCGATGGTCACGGTGGACCCGGCCGCATAGGCCTCGGCCAGCGTCCCGACGTTGATGATGGCGAAGTACTCCTTGTTGACATTGGTGAAGCCGCCCAGCTTGGGCAGACGACGCACGATTGGCATCTGTCCACCCTCGAAACCGGGACGCAGCGAATTACGGGCCTTCAGGCCCTTGGTGCCCCGACCGGCGGTCTTGCCGCGCCGGCCACCTTCGCCGCGCCCGACTCGGATGCGACGCTTCTTGGATCCCGGCGCCGGTGCCAGGTCGTGCAGCTTGAGCTGTTCTCTTTCCGACATCAGCGCTCCTCGACCTCGACGAGATGCTGGACGGCGTGGAGCATTCCGCGTACGTCCGGCGTGTCGTCGTGTTCGACGGTGTGGTTGATGCGGCGGAGACCGATGGCACGCACCGTGGCGCGTGTCTTGGGCTTCTCGCCGATCAGACTCTTCTTCAATGTGACTTTGAGCTTGTCAGCCATGGCGGTACCTCAGGACCCCGCTCGCATCGACTCGGTCGAGCGATAGGCGGCCAGCAGAGCCGGCGGAACGAAATCCTCGGGCTGTTTGCCGCGGGCCCGCGCCACCTCATCCGGACGGCGCTGGGTGGTGAGCGCGTTCATCGCCGCCCGCGCCACGTTCAGATGGGCGGGAGCACCCAGCGACTTGGCGAGAGCGTCCCGCACTCCGGCAGCTTCCAGGATCTGGCGGACCGCACCACCGGCGATGACGCAGGTACCGGGGGCGGCCGGCTTGATCAACACTCGGGAGGCATCGTGGGTACCGACGTTCTGGTGGATCACCGTCGTGCCGGCCATCGGGATGGTGACCATCCCCTTGCGGGCGATCTCCATCGCCTTCTGGATGGCAGCGGGGACTTCCTTGGCCTTGCCGTAGCCGATTCCCACCTTGCCGTTGTTGTCTCCGACGACCACGAGGGCGGTGAAGGAGAACCGACGTCCACCCTTCACGACCTTGGCCACCCGGTTGATCTGGATGACGCGCTCGTCGAACTGACTTTGATCTCGATCTCGATCGCTCATCTCAGAACTCCAAACCTGCTTCGCGGGCACCGTCGGCGAGAGCCTTCACCCGGCCGTGGAAGCGATATCCGCCCCGGTCGAAGACGACCGACGCGATTCCGGCTTCCTTGGCGCGCTCACCTACCAGCTTCCCGACCTCGCCCGCCACTTCGACGGTGAGGCTCTTGGTACGGAGCGGCTCTTCCTGGGACGACGCGGCCACCAGGGTGGTGCCGTTGTCGTCGTCGATGACCTGGGCGTAGATGTACCGGTTCGAGCGATACACCGCCAGCCGTGGCCGGGCGGTGGTACCTCGAATGGCCTTGCGTACCCGGGCATGACGCCGCTTGCGGGCATCGTTGCGTGCGCGCATCAGCGACCTGCCTTTCCTGCCTTGCGCCGGACGTGCTCGCCGGCGTACCGCACACCTTTGCCCTTGTAGGGCTCCGGCGGACGGATCTTCCTGATGTTGGCGGCCACCTGGCCGACCAGTTCCTTGTCGATCCCGATGACCGCCACCTTCGTCGGTTCGGGAACCTCGAAGGTGATGCCTTCCGGGGCCTGCACCGTCACCGGATGCGAGAACCCGAGCTGCATCTCCAAGTCGCTTCCCTTCAGTGCGGCTCGATAGCCGACACCGACGATCTCGAGTTCCCGGCGATAGCCGGCGGACACTCCCGTAACCATGTTGGCGAGCAGCGCCCGGCTCAATCCGTGCAGCGCCCGCGATTCGCGTTCGTCGTTGGCGCGGGAAACGGTGACGACGCCGTCTTCGACGGTGAGGGTGACCCGTTCGTGGAACTCGCGGGAGAGTTCCCCCTTCGGGCCCTTCACCGAGACGGTGTTGCCTTCGATCTTCAGATCGACCCCGGAGGGAACCTCCACGGGCATCTTTCCGACACGACTCATGTCACCACACCTCTGCCATGATCTCGCCACCGAGCCGACGACGGCGCGCCTCGCGGTCGGCCATCAGCCCCTGAGAAGTGGAGACGATGGCGATCCCGAGGCCACCCTGCACCCGCGGGATCTCAGCGGCACCGCTGTAGATGCGGTGACCGGGCTTGGACACCCGGCGCAGACCGCGGATGACCGGGGAACGTCGTTCGCCGTACCGCAGCACGAGCATCAGCTCCGAGCCCTTGTCGCCACTCTTGATTTCGTACCGGTCGATGAACCCTTCGGATGCGAGCACCCGGGCGAGAGCTTCTTTCGTCTTGGATGCAGGCAGCGTCACCCGCTCGTGACCCACGGCCACCGCGTTGCGGATGCGGGTGAGCATGTCTGCGATCGGATCGGTCATCACGGTTACCACGACGCCTTTCGCACACCGGGCAGTTCACCGACGCTGGCGAGTTCCCGCACGCAAATTCGGCACATGCCGAAGTCGCGCAGGTACCCGCGCGGTCGCCCACACCGCTTGCAACGGTTGTAGGCACGCACCGCGTACTTCGGCTTGCGCTTCTGCTTTTCGATCATTGCTTTCCGAGCCATCGTGAAACCTCCTAGACCTGGGCGCCCTGTTTGCGGAACGGGAACCCGAATGCGGCGAGAAGGGCACGCGCTGCCTCGTCGTCATCGGTCGTGGTGCAGATGGTGATGTCCATCCCGCGAGTGGCCGAGACCTGGTCGAACGGAATCTCCGGGAACACCAGCTGCTCGGTCAGACCGAAAGTGTAGTTCCCGCGTCCGTCGAAGGAATTCGGGTTCAGGCCGCGGAAGTCACGAATGCGGGGAATGGCGATCGCCAGCAGACGATCGAAGAACTCCCACATCCGGTCGCCGCGCAACGTGACCGACACCCCCACTGGCACGCCCTCACGAAGCTTGAAGCCGGCGATCGACTTACGCGCCTTGTTCACCCGGGGCTGTTGACCGGTGATGATGGCCAGCTCGTTGGTGGCATCCTCGATCCGCTTGCGGTCGGTGAGTGCGTCGCCGACGCCCATGTTCACGACGATCTTCGTGAATCGGGGAACCTCCATCGGGTTCTCCAAGCCCAGCTCGGATTTGAGCTGAGGGGCGATCTCGTCGGTGTAGCGCTCTTTGAGGCGGGGGACGTAGCTCACAGCTCACCCCCACACTTCACGCAGATGCGAATTTTTCCCCGCTTGGGGTCCATCGTCGCCCCGATACGGGTCGGTCCGCACGACTTGCACATGATCATCACGTTGGAGGCGTGGATCGGCATGTCCTTGTCCACGATTCCGCCCGAGTTCGGCTGCTGGGGGTTGGAGCGCGTGTGCCGCTTGGCGACGTTGACTCCTTCCACCAGAACCTTGTTCTCGGCCGGATAGACCTTTTCGATCCGGGATTCGGTTCCGGCGTCCTTGCCGGCGATCACCATCACCCGGTCTCCTGTCTTGAGTTTCATCAGATCACCTCCGGGGCGAGGGAGACGATCCGCATGAACTTCTGGTCGCGCAGTTCGCGGGCGACCGGCCCGAAGATGCGGGTACCGCGGGGCTGGCTGTTGTTGTCGATGATCACACAGGCGTTGTCGTCGAACCGGATGTAGGTTCCGTCCGGACGACGCCGCTCCTTGGTGGTCCGCACGACGACGGCCTTCACGACCTCGCCCTTCTTCACGTTGCCACCAGGGGTGGCCTCCTTGACAGCGCCGACGATGACGTCGCCCAGCGAGGCGTACCGGCGGCGGCTGCCGCCGAGCACGCGGATGCAGAGCACCTCGCGAGCT
>JBKHXZ010000123.1:0-2251 GCA_046565785.1 Acidimicrobiia bacterium | reverse complement strand
TCCCGGGTCGGCGAGCCGGTTCGGGCCGTTGGTCCCTGCGAAGGGGACGGACGCCGCAACCACAACCGCGCACAGAGCGAGAAGATCGGATCACACCACACCACAGGAGAACCGCCATGCGGATTGCCGAACTCATCGGAGGGCCGGTCGCCATGTGCGACCCGGGTACCGCCATCGTCGACGCCGCGCGCCAGATGCTCGCCGACGGGATCGGCTCACTCGCCGTCGTCGCCGACCACCGTTTGGTGGGGATCGTGACCGAACGTGACGTGATGCGTGGATTCGCCGAACCGGAACTCGGGGATCGGGTGGAGGACATCATGACCCCCAACCCGGATTCGCTGTCCCCCGACGTCGAGACCGCCGATGCGGCGGACTGGATGATGGGTGCCGGGTATCGGCACCTGCCGGTGGTCGACGGCGACCGGCTGGTCGGCATGGTCAGTATCAAAGACCTGCTCTGGGCTTTGACCGATCGTGGCTGAAGCGCCATCCGTCCTCGTCACCGCCGCCTCCAAGCACGGTGCCACCGCCGAGATCGCCGATGCCATCGCTGCAGAGTTGGCGGCCAACGGAATGTCGGTGACGCGACTGGAGCCCGATCAGGTCGACGGCGTGGAGCCGTACGACGCGGTGGTCCTGGGAAGCGCGGTTTACGCCGGACGCTGGCACAAGGATGCCAGGCGTCTGGTCGACGATCTGGCCGGCCAGCTCGAGAACCGTGCGGTATTCCTCTTCTCCAGCGGCCCGATCGGCGACCCGCCGATGCCCGATTCGGAACCGGTGGATTCGGCCGAGATCGTGGCCTCCACCTCCGCCGTCGATCATCGGGTCTTTGCCGGTGCCCTGGAACAGTCCCGGCTGAATTTCGGTGAACGGGCGATCGTGGCGGCGCTACGCGCCGAGTATGGAGATTTCCGGGATTGGGACGAGATTCGGGCATGGGCTCGGGGGATCGCCATCCGGTTGGGATCGGTGGACGGATGACCGTCGAGATGCTGGACGGCAACGAGGCCGCCGCAAGGGTGGCGTTCGCCGCCAGTGAAGTCATCGCCATCTATCCGATCACCCCGGCCTCGCCGATGGGCGAGCACGCTGACACCTGGGCGATGGCCGGAAAGACCAACCTGTGGGGCGTCGTTCCCGACGTGGTCGAGATGCAGAGCGAATCGGGTGCGGCCGGCGCAGCGCATGGTGCCCTTCAGGCCGGCGCCCTCACCACCACCTTCACCGCCTCCCAGGGCCTGCTGCTGATGCTCCCCAACATGTACAAGATCGCCGGTGAGCTGACGCCGATGGTGATCCACGTCGCCGCCCGCACCGTGGCCACCCACGCGTTGTCGATATTCGGCGACCACTCCGACGTGATGGGAGCACGCCAGACGGGTTTCGCCATGCTCGCCTCCAACTCCCCGCAGGAAGCCCAGGATCTCGCACTCGTCGCCCATGCCGCCACCCTGCGGTCGCGCGTACCGTTCCTGCACTTCTTCGACGGGTTTCGCACCTCACACGAGATCGCCGGAGTCGACCTCGTCACACCTGAGACGATGCGGGAGATGCTCGACGAACAATTGATCGCCGACCATCGGCTGCGCTCCCTCGACCCACAACGCCCCGTGATCCGGGGAACCGCCCAAAACCCGGACGTGTTCTTCCAGGCCCGGGAAGCGGCCTCCCCCTATCACGCCGCCGTCCCCCAAGTGGTCGCCGAGGAGATGGACCGCTTCGCCCGGCTGACCGGTCGTCGCTACGCGCCGTTCGAGTACCTGGGACACCCGGAGGCCGAACGGATCATCGTCCTGATGGGGTCGGGAGTCGGCGCGGTGCGCGAGGCGGTCGAGGCGGCGGTCGAACGGGGCGAGCGTGTCGGAGCGGTGTGTGTCCGGCTCTACCGCCCCTTCGACATCTATATGTTCGGCGATGTCGTCCCCTCGTCGGTGTCGTCCATCGCCGTCCTGGACCGCACCAAAGAACCGGGCGCAGTCGGCGAACCGCTGTATCAAGACGTCGTCACCGCCTTGACCGAACTGGGTCGGATCGCCTCGATCGAGGTGAGCGGCGGTCGCTACGGCCTGTCATCGAAGGAATTCACCCCCGCCATGGTGATGGGTGTCCTCGCCGACCGTTCCCGGCGGCACTTCACGGTCGGCATCGTCGACGACGTGTCCAACACCAGCGTGACATACGACCGGGACGCATGGCACGAGCCGACAGATGTCATCCGGGCAGTGTTCTACGGGTTGGGTTCGGA
>JBKHXZ010000122.1:0-10899 GCA_046565785.1 Acidimicrobiia bacterium | reverse complement strand
GCTCGCCACCTCCCTCGGCCTTGCCATCGCCGTGCTCGCCGATCGCGCCAGGGGCGAGTCGGTCGCCAAGTCGCTCATCTTCATGCCCATGGCGATTTCGTTCGTCGGTGCCGGCATCATCTGGCGTTTCATGTATCTGGCTCGGCCCCCCACCCGCGACCAGACCGGAGTCCTCAACTGGCTGTGGGTCGGGCTCGGCAAGCTGTCGATGGGCGGCGGTACCGGCGGAACGGTGGTCGTTCTCCTGCTGGCGGTCCTGATCGCCGGCCTCGCCTACCTGGGAAGGCGGGGCTATCGGGCCGAACAGAACACCGTGGCCATCGGATCGGCAGTCGCCGCGGCGCCGTTCGTTTGGCTGCTGTACCGGTTCCTGGGCCCGGGGATCGGCGGCTTCGCCCTCGATCCGGAGACCGGTGAACCGGCCTTCACCGCTGCCGGCGACCTCGTCGCCCAGCCGGTGCTGTTCCTGCAGGAACAGCCGTGGAACACGTTCTGGCTGATCATCGTCTTGATCTGGATCCAGACCGGATTCGCCATGGTGGTGTTCTCGGCGGCGATCAAGGGTGTCCCCACCGACCTCATCGAGGCGTCGAAAGTCGACGGCGCCACCGAAAACGAGACGTTCTGGCGGGTGACGGTGCCGCAGATCGCCCCCACCATCGGTGTCGTTACCACCACCCTGATCGTCTTGGTGATGAAGGTATTCGACATCCCCAAGGTGATGACCAACGGTCAGTTCGGAACCAACGTGCTCGCCAACGAGATGTGGCAGAAGGCGTTCACCGAGTTGAACATCGGGGCGGGAGCCGCTCTGGCCATGATCCTGTTCTTCTCGGTCTTGCCGGTCATGTACTACAACATTCGTCGTCAGAGGGAGGGGGTCTGATGGCCACTCGCACGGAGTCATCGACCGAGACACCGGTCCGCCTCGAAGCTGGAGGACCTCTGGGCAAGCGGATCTATTCGTTCCTGCGGGCCATCCCCACCTGGATCCTGTGGATCCTGGTGGTCGTCTGGTCCGTCCCGTCCGTAGGCCTGTTCGTCAACTCGTTCCGCACTCGAGACGCGCAGCAAGCGTCGCCGTTCTGGGCAATCGGCACCGACTCGGCCAACGGGCTCGGTGCGCCGTCGCTGACCAACTACGACGAGGTGCTGTTCGGAGGGAACCCGCTGTTCGACAATCTGTTGAACTCGCTGGCGATCGTCATTCCGGCGACCATCATCCCGATCGCCTTTGCCGCCTTCGCGGCGTACGCCTTCGCCTGGATCGAGTTCAAGGGGCGGGAGTGGACGTTCATCATCACCGTGTCGCTGTTGGCGATCCCGCTGCAGACCTCGCTGATCCCGCTGCTTCGGCTGTATTCGACAGGTGGACAGTGGACGATCCCGTTCTTCGACAAGACGATGCGGCTGTTCCCCGACTTCGACCTGTCGGGAACGGTGACCGCGGTGTGGCTCACCCATACCGGGTTTGCCCTGCCGTTCGCCATCTTCCTGCTGCACAACTACATCAGCGGACTGCCGAAAGACGTGTTCGAGTCGGCCTTCATCGACGGGGCGGATCACTTCAAGATCTTCTGGAAGCTGGTCCTGCCGCTGTCGACGCCGGTGCTGGCTGCGTTCACGATCTTCCAGTTCTTGTGGACCTGGAACGACTACCTGATCGCCCTCACCATGATCGGGTCGGGCACCGACGCACTGCCGATCACGGTGGCCTTGGCGTCGATCGCCGGTGAGTTCGGACAGCGAGAACACCTGTTGAGGGCGGCCGCGTTCATCTCGACCGCGCTGCCTCTGGTGGTGTTCTTCGCCCTCCAGCGCTACTTCGTACGCGGGGTACTCGCCGGGTCGGTCAAGGGCTGATACCGCTACAAACCGAGAATCTGGTCCACGTCGACCCAGGTGCGGCGGACGATGCTCTCCTGGGCGGCGAGACCCATCGCCACGGCCAGCATGCCGTCTTCCAGCGTCACCTCGGGAATGCGGCCGCTGCGGCACGTTTCGATGAAATCGAGGTGCTCCAATTGGCTCGAGCCATGGTGGTGTCCGTGATAGGTGATGCGCTCGTCGTCGACGTGGTATTCCTCGACGTCGCCGACGAAGTGGGTGCCGCGCCGACCGATACGCACGACTTTCTCGGGCAGGAACGCCTCGATCTTCCCTTGGTCGCCCACTGCCACCACCTCCTCCTGGTTCTTGGTGGCTTCGGCGAACATGCACAGATCGAGCATCGCGCGGACGCCGCCGTCGTATTCGACGATGACGTAGGCGTTGTCGAGGATGTCGGGGGTCTGGCCGTCATAGGTTTCGTCGAGATGGTTGACGTCCTGACCGCCGGAGGCGACCACCCGTACGGGACGGCGTTCGACGATCTCATTCATCAGGTCGAAGAAGTGACAGCACTTCTCGACCATCGTCCCGCCACTGTTGCGGTTGAACCGGTTCCAATCGCCCACCTTGCGCAGGAAGGGGAATCGGTGTTCGCGGATCGCCACCATGTGAAGGTTGCCGACGGTGCCGTCCTTCACCTCTCGGATCAGGCGGGTCACCGGCGGCATGTAGCGGTACTCCATGCCCACCCAGGTGACGGCCCTGCGATCGGCGGCCCAGTCGACCACCTTGCGGCATTCTTCCACAGTGATGCAGAGCGGCTTTTCCACCAGGATGTGGATGTCGGTGGCCAGTGCCGCTTCTAACACGTCCACGTGCGTGAAGTTGGGGGTGGCGATGACGACCGCATCGACCAGATCGGAGGCGAGCAGCTCGTGATAGTCCTCGAAGCCGACCGCGCCATCGGTCAGGGTGTGTGCCGCCGCCCGGCTGTCGGCATGGGGGTCGGCGTAGGCCGTGACCACCGCCCCGGGAATGTGGTTGATGTTCTCGATGTGTTCGACACCCATCATTCCGGTGCCGATCACGCCATATCGAAATGGCGAGTCCGCCATGGTGTGAACCTCCGCTGTGGCCTCCACACTAGGGTCCGAACCATGCAGGGAAGGCGGCCGCGGTGACACTCGACATCTCATCTCCGCGTCGACTCGGGGTGCTGGGCGAGGTGGGTCCGATCGCCTTCGGCCATTGGCGTTTCGTCGGTCATGACCTGGACCATGCCCGATCCTTGATCGAGACCGCCCTCGAGTCGGGCATGAACCTGATGGACACCGCAGACGTCTATGGGCTCGACTGGGGCGGTACTGCGTTCGGCCAGGCCGAGGAACTCTTCGGCGACGTGTTGGCAGCCACCCCCGGGTTGCGGGAACGGGTCGTCCTGGCAACCAAGGGCGGCATCCAGCCCCCTGTGCCCTACGACTCCTCTCCGGCTCGGCTCCGGACCGCGTTGGAGGATTCACTGCGGCGATTGCGCACCGATTACGTCGACTTGTATCAGATCCACCGCCCGGACATGTACGCCCACCCGGCAGACGTGGCAGCCTCGCTCGACGCCTTCATCGACGAGGGCAAGGTGCGGGCCGTCGGCGTGTCCAACCACACCCCTGCCCAAACCGAGGCGCTGGCCGCGCACCTCCGTCATCCCCTGACCACCATACAGCCGGAGTATTCGGTGGCTCATCTGGCGCCGCAGCGTGACGGAACCTTCGACCTGGCCATGCGGATCGGAGCGGTTCCGCTGGCCTGGTCGCCTCTCGGTGGCGGCGGAGTGGTCACCGGGGAAGGAATTCGTGGCGAACTCGGAACCGCCCTCGACCGAATCGCAGCCCGGGAAGGGGTCGATCGGGCCGCAGTCGCCCTGGCGTTCGTGCTGGCGCATCCGGCACGACCGATTGCGATCGTCGGTTCGCAGAACCCTGAACGGCTCCGTTCCACCACCGCCGCCCTGGGTGTCGCCCTCACCCGTCAGGACGTCTACGACCTGGTTCAGGCGTCCGAAGGTCAGCCACTTCCCTGATTCGAGAAAGGAACGAGATGACGATGGAGATCGCCTGGTTCGGGGCACTGTGTGACGACGACTACGAGTTCCTCGGTGTGCCCGACCCCGCACTGGCCAGTTCGTGGGATCACTGTCGAGACATCGTCCAGACCGCGGACCGGCTCGGGTTCGACAACATCCTGTTGCCCAGCGGGTACGAGCTCGGAGTCGACACCACCACCTTCGCGTCGGCCATCGCCACCCACACCAACGACATCAACCTCCTGGTGGCAGTCCGAATGGGAGAGACCTGGCTTCCACAGTTGGCCAAGCAGATGGCTTCGGTCGACCGGATGGCAGACGGTCGGCTGACGATCAACATCATCTCGTCGGACATGCCTGGACAAAAACTCGATTCTGCCCCCCGCTATCGGCGGACCATCGAATGGATGCAGGTGTTGCGAGCACTACTGAACGGTGAGTCGGTCGACTTCCACGGAGAGTTCGTGGATCTGACGATCGATCCTCCTCGCATCCGCACCGTGTCGGGGCAGTGCCCGCCGTTCTACTTCGGGGGTTTCAGCGACGACGCCAAGGACGTTGCGGCGCGGGAGGCGGACGTGTTCCTCACCTGGCCCGACACCGTGGCCGCGGTCGGCGAGACCGCTCGAGAGATGAAAGACCGCGCCGCAGGATACGGACGTGACCTGCTCATCGGGCTGCGCGCCCACGTCATCGTCAGGGAGACCGAGGCCGACGCCAAGGCTGCGGCCGATCGGCTGATTTCTCGCCTCGACCCGGAGATCGGTGCAGCCATCCGGGGCAAGAGCCTCGATGCCGCCTCGGTCGGTGTCCAGCGTCAGGCTGCGCTGCGTGAGTCGGCGGACGAATCCGGCTATGCCGAGCCCAATCTGTGGACCGGTATCGGGAAGGCCCGTTCTGGGGCGGGCGCGGCGATCGTCGGCAACCCCGACCAGGTGGTGGAGAAGCTGGAGGCGTACGCCGGCGCCGGGGTGTCGGCGTTCATCCTCAGCGGCTACACCCATATCGGGGAGGCGGAGCGCTTCGCCGAGATGGTGTTGCCCCGGCTCGACCACGGCAAGATCCACCAATCGCAGACCTGACCTCGTCACAGCCGGATGCCCGGATATGCTGACAGCTCTGGCATGGTGAAGGGGAGCACGTGACGCAGACCAACGCCGAAGATCGACGGTCGACGGTGATCCGCACCGCCTGGGGGTTCTTCGCCAACTCGATCATCGCCGCCGCCCTGGCGGTGGTGTTCACCCGGCTCATCGAACAGTTCGGGATCGCCGTCTGGGCGGCATTCGACGGGCGCGAACCGGTTCTCACCAACGTCGTGACGTACTTCCGGGAAGACCCAGCCGGCAGCAGCGAGTTGGTCTATCTGGGCGGCCCGGTGGCGACGATCTTCGCCGGGATCTTCTTCCTGATGATCTATCCCGGCGCCAAGGACCGCAGCGTGGGCAAGCTCACTGTGCTCTGGACGATCCTGTTCTGTTTCCGGACCGGGTTCATGGACGTGTTGAGTGTCCCGTTCAGCGAAGACTCGAACACCGCCAAGGCGCTCCAGGCCATCGATCTGCCCGACGGACTCGACGTAATCCTGGCCGCAGCCGGGGGTTTGGGCCTGGTGCTGATCGCCTTGGCCGCCGCCCCGGCTTTCCTCAGCTTCAGTCGGCATCTGAGCGAGGTGAATACACCGTCCGAACGATTCCGTTACGTGGCGTCGATCGCCATGGTGCCGGCGGTCGTCGGCCCGCTGTTGTCGGTGCCGTTCTTCGTGCCGGACCAGGGCACCGGCTTTCTCGCCTCGCTGCCCTTCTACGGGCTGTTCGTGGTGATCACCCTGCTCGCCGCGCCGCAGACGAAGCACTTCCTCGCGCCACAGCTGGCTGAGGAACGGACCCTGTCGTGGGGGCTGGTGGCCGGATTGCTTCTCGTTTTCGTCGTCACCAGGTTCGGTCTCGAACCAGGGCTCGTGATTCCGCCGTGGGACGATCTGTATCAGTGGAGCTTCCGTCCTTGACCCGGACGGCGGCGATCATCACTGTCAGCGACGGCGTCAGCGCCGGTACTCGGGAGGACGTCTCCGGTGAGGCGCTGGCGAGGCGCCTCACCGAGCACGACTTCGAGGTCGTGTCCCGGTCGGTCGTGGCAGACGAGATGGGAGACATCGTCATGGCCATGCGGCGGCACATCGGCGAGGTTTCCCTCCTGGTGACCACCGGCGGTACCGGCTTTGGTCCGCGTGATGTCACACCGGAGGCGACCCGTCAGGTGATCGAGCGGGAAGCACCCGGGATGGCCACGCTCATGCTGATGAACGGCATCGCTTCCACCCCGATGGCCGCTCTCTCCCGCGGGCTGGTCGGTTCCGCTGGGATCACACTGATCCTCAACCTTCCCGGTTCCCCTCGAGGGGCGACCGAAAATCTCGACTCGCTCCTGCCGGTGCTTCCGCACGCCCTGGAACTGCTCGCTGGGAACACCGAGCATCGATCATGAACGACCCGGTTCTCGAGACGGTGCGGGACTGGTCGGGTGCTGGATTGGAGTTCGCGCTGGCCACGGTGGTGGGTGTGCGCGGCTCGACCTACCGGGGCCTGGCTGCCCGTCAACTCATGGGACGGGACGGAACGTCGGTCGGCACCGTGTCGGGCGGGTGTCTCGACAACGATCTCCGGCAGGTGGCCGAACGGGTCATGGAAACCGGGGTGGCCGAACGGGTGGAGTTCGATCTCACTGCCGACGACGAGGCGATCTGGGGGTGGGGGGTGGGGTGTAACGGTGCCACCGACCTGCTGGTCGAACCGTCCCACACTGCCGTCCAACTGGGTGAATTGCTGGCCGGTCCGGGAGTGGAACACGCGTGCGTGATCCATCCGATTCCTGACCCCGAGAGGCGACGCATCGTGCGTGCCGACGATGCCACCGACGATCCGGTCGACACCGAGGCCCGGGCCGCCCTGGCCGCCGGTCGGCATCGGGCCGTGGACATCGACGGAGCTCGGTATCTGTTCGAGGTCATCGGTGCTCCACCTCGTCTCGTCGTGTTCGGTGCCGGCCACGATGCGGCACCGGTGGTCGCCCAGGCCGCCCGTCTGGGGTTCCGCACGGTGGTCGTCGACGACCGTCGCCAGTTCCTGACCGCCGAGCGATTCCCCGAAGCACACGACCTGATCCATGCTGAACCTGTCGACCTCGCCCGGACGATCCGCCCCGACGCCAAGACGTCGGTGGTGCTCATGTCGCACAACTACCTCCGCGACCTCGACGCCTTGCGTTCGCTGCTCGGTACCGACGTGGCATACATCGGGGCGCTGGGACCGGGCGAGCGACTGGAGCGGCTTCTCGGCGACTTGGCGGAAACCGGGGTGACACCGAGCGAGGAAGATCTGGCGAAGCTGCACGGTCCGGCAGGTCTCGACATCGGCGCCGAAGGTCCGGTCGAGATCGCCTGGTCGGTGTTGGCCGAGGTGCTGGCGGTCGCTCGAGGAAAGGAAGGCGGTTCCCTCCGTGATCGGAAGGGTCCGCCGCGGCTGCGCCGCCGCTGATCGGGTGTCTACCCTCGGCGTTCCGAGGAGGAACCATGAAGATCGAGAACGAATTCACCGTGTCCCGCCCTGTCGCCACCGTGTGGGCGTTCTTCCAAGATGTGCCGTCGGTGGCCGAATGCCTTCCCGGAGCAGAGCTCACCGAGGACCGGGGTGATGGAACCTATGCCGGAAAGGTGTCGGTGAAGCTGGGACCGATGGCAGCGAACTTCGAAGGGGAGGCCACCGTCACTCCGGACGAGGCCGCCAGGTCGGGGATGATCGACGGCAAGGGTGCCGACCGCCGGGGCGGCAGCCGTGGCCAGGTCAAGGTCCAGTACCGGCTGGAGGAAGCCGACGGGGGCACTCGTGTTTCCATCGAGGCCGATGTGACACTGTCCGGCGCTGCAGCCCAGTTCGGCCGTACCGGGCTGATCAGCGAGATGTCGAACCGGCTGATCGGTGACTTCGTGAGCTGTGTGGAGGGAAAGCTGGCCGCCGAGACCCCGGAGGAGGCGGCCGAAGTCAGAGCCGCCGATGTCAACGGGTTCACTCTTTTCCTCGAGTCGCTGATCGCCTGGTTGAAGAGGCTGTTCGGCCGCCGATGATCCGAACCCGGCTGGGATCCTTCGGATTCCCGCTCCTCGGACTGCTCCTCGTCGGAGTGGTCGCTTGTGGAGGTGGAGAGTCCGAGTCGTCGGACCATGTGGTCGTCGAGATGTTCGACAACCGGTTCTCACCCATCGAAATCCAGGTGCCGGTGGGTGGATCGGTCACATTCGTCGGTGCCGGCCTTGCTCCGCACAACGCCGTCGCCGCCGACGGTTCGTGGTCCACCGAGTCTGCCTTCGGCAGCCTGGAGCAGTTCGAAGGCGACGTGGCGACTCTCGTCTTCGACCAACCGGGCGTGTACCCGTTCTTCTGTACGTTCCACGGCAATGCCGAGCGGGACGGGATGGCGGGAACGCTCATCGTCGGGGAGGCCGGGGCGTCGGCGGCCGCGCAGGGTGCGGACGACACCGAAGCACCTGCGGAATGGTCGGGTGCCACCCGTCGTGTGCCCCAAGACCATCCGACCATCCAGCATGCAGTTGATGCGGCTACGCCCGGAGACCTGATCCTGGTCGATCGCGGTGTCTATCCCGAACAAGTGTCGGTCACGACCCCGGGCCTGGTGATCCGCGGCGTGGACCGGAACGAGACGGTCATCGACGGCGAGTTCGTGCGAGAGAACGGGATCGAGGTCTTCGGGGCGGATGGGGTGGCGGTCGAGAACCTCACGGTTCGGAACACGTTGGGCAACGGCGTCTTCTGGACCGGGGTACGCGGCTATCGCGCCTCTTATGTCACCGCGGTCGACGCTCGCGTGTACGGCATCTACGCCTTCGACTCGTCCGACGGCTTGTTCGAACATTCGTACGCCAGCGGGTCGTACGACGCCGGGTTCTACATCGGCCAATGTGACCCGTGTGAGGCCGTTATCGCCGATTCGGTCGCCGAATGGAACGGGCTCGGCTATTCGGGGTCGAATGCCTCGACCGAGTTGTACCTGATCCGCTCGGTGTGGCGTCACAACGGAGCAGGCATCGTCCCCAACACCATCGACGGGGAGCTCCTTCCGCCGTTCCACGACGTCACCATCGTCGGCAACCTGGTGCACGACAACGGCAACCGGGAGAATCCCACCGGCAACACCGAATGGGCGGCGTGGGGCAACGGCATCCTTCTCGCCGGAGGCAACACCTCTGTGGTGGAGCGCAACCGGGTGGTCAATCATCCGGTGGCCGGGATCATGACCGTCCCGAATCTGGACCGGAATTTCTGGATGTCACACGGCAACGTGGTTCGGGACAACGTGGTGACCGGTTCCGGTCGGGCCGATCTGGCGCTGGCTGGTCCGGCCGGTACGGGGAACTGCTTCGAAGGCAACGATCACACTACGTCGCTCCCACCCGGGCTGGAGGTGTTCCAGACCTGTGACGGACTGCGTCTGCCCTGGCTGTTCGAATTGGGTGGGTCCACCGAGCAGCTCGGCCGGGTCATGGACAACGGTTTGGGTCTTCGTCCGGACCCGCCTCACGGTTCGGCCCCGAAGCCCGGCCCGCAGCCCCAGCTCCCCGGCGGTGCCGGCGCCCCCGTCGCTCCCGCCGTGAACGTTCTCGCTTCGTACCCGCTCGACCTGGATTCCATCCAGATCCCCGACCTCCCATCCGGGGTGTCGGTGTCCCAGACGAAAGGATTCACCATGTTCGGCGTGCTGTTCGCCTCCGCCACCTCTGTGTTCTTCGGGCTCTACGCCTATTTCCTTCCGTTCGTCCTGTACGCGGCGTGGGTGGCGATCGCACTGTGGGATCTGAGCAGGCGCCAGGATCTGGGTCGGGGGGCGACCATCGGCTGGATGGCGGTGGTATTCGTCGTGCCGTTCCTGGGAGTGATCGCCTATCACATTTTCGGGGGGTCGCCGATTCCCGCCTGGCAGCGGGCGATGTTCGTCGGTGGTGGCATCGGCGCGTATCTCGTCATCTTCGTCACCGGGGCGCTGGTCGGTGGCATCGTCTGATATTCCGGACCGTGCCGAATCGACCCCGGAATCACCGGACCGCCGGGGGTTCCTGCGTGGGGTCGCCCTCGGCGGCCTGGCGGGGGTGGTCGGCGCCGGTGGATCTCATGCGCTTTCCCACATCGGGAGCGACTATCCGGGAGGGGTCGGGACGTCCGAGGTCCACGACGATCCGTCGAGGTTGTACGGCGGGGTGGCCGATGTGCCTCGATCGGTCGAGGCCGAGGCACTCGACCAGGTCACGTTTCCCACCCCGGAGTGGCGAACCGAGTACGAATTCGACCTCACCGAGGGAAGGATCGAGGTGGGTGCAGGAGCCCACGTCGATGCCTGGATGTATGGCGGGACCGTCCCAGGTCCGCTGATCCGCGCCCGGGAGGGCGATCGGGTACGGATCAGGCTGCGGAACCGGACGGCGCATCCCCACAGCCTCCACCTGCACGGACGGCATGCTCCCACCATGGACGGATGGGAACCGATCCCGCCCGGCGGGGAGTTCGTCTATGAGATCGTCGCCGGCCCCGCCGGTCTGCATCCCTACCACTGCCATACGGCTCCGTTGGCCGAGCACATCCGTCGTGGCCTGTACGGCATGATGATCGTCGACCCGCCCGCCGGGCGTTCACCGGCTGTCGAAGTTGCCTTGTTGCTGTCTGGCTTCACCGTGGCGGAGCACCACAACGCGGTGGTGGCGTGGAACGGGATCGCATCGTTCTACGAACGTCACCCGATCAAGGTTTCGGCCGGCGAGCCGATCAGGGTCTATCTGGTCAACATGGTGGAGGGCGAGCCGGTGGCATCGTTCCACCTCCACAGTCAGACCTTCGGCGTCATCCCCGCCGGGATGGGTTCCGACCCGGTCTGGCACAGCGATGTGGTCATGCTGTCGCAGGCCGAGCGCGCCATTCTCGAGT
>JBKHXZ010000121.1:0-18605 GCA_046565785.1 Acidimicrobiia bacterium | reverse complement strand
CGTCGCCGCCCGCACAGAAAACACTCAACTTCGGCTCGAAGTAGCCCGGTTGGAGAGCCCCACTCGGGTGGCGCCCCTCGCAGAACAGATGGGCATGGTGTTTCCCACCGAACGTGACACGGTCGTGGTCGAGCGCATCGCCGACCCGGACCAGCCGGCCGATCCCCGCTGGGCGAGTATCGGTCGCTATGCGGCTGCTGCGACTGGAACTCCGGAGGCCGGAGAGTGAGCTCCCGACGTGACGCTGGCGTCGGCACGGTGCGCATCGCGCATCCACCGCCCCGCCAGCGTCCGGGTTGAACCGTGGCCGCCAAGCCGGCGGCGCGCCGATTGAGTGCCGCCGATGTGCGGCTGTGGCTGCTCGGGTTTGTCCTCGTTGCAAGCTGGGTGGGACTCGGATACCGGCTGTTCCAAGTACAGGTCGTGCAAGCGGAAGAGTTCCAAGAGGGCGGCCTGACCCAGCGACTGGAGACCCGCACACTGGCACCCGACCGGGGAACCATCTTCGACAGGAACGGTGACCCGCTCGCCATGACCATCGAGGCAGACTCGATCTGGGTGGTTCCTCAGCAGGTGGAGGATCCGGTGTACACCGCCCAGTCGATCGCCGCACTGACCGGCCGAGATTGGGAGGTGCTGCGCAGCGCCATCCAGCGTGGACTGGACTCGGGAACTCGCTTCGTCTACCTCGCCCGACAGGTGGAACCGACGGTTGCCCAGGCAGTGCTCGATCTCGGGTTGGCAGGCGTCGCCACGATCCCCGAGGCAAAACGGGTGTATCCGTCGGGTCCGGTCAGTTCCCATGTGGTCGGAATCGTCGACATCGACGGCATCGGGATCGAAGGACTGGAAGTCGCCTACGAAGACGAACTCACCGGCACTCCGGGTGAGATGGTGTTCGAAGAGGATCCTGCCGGAAACATCATTCCGCAGGCCACCCGGGAGGTGGTTCCTGCCGTACCGGGTGCGGATCTGATCACCACGCTCGATCTCTCCCTGCAATTCACTGCCTACGAGGCGTGCGAGCAAACCGTCGAGCGGACTCAGGCACAAGGGTGCTGGATCGTGGCGCTGCATGCCGAGACCGGAGAGGTGCTGGCGATGGTCGGCCATCCCCCGTTCGATCCTGAGACGCGGAGTGGCCCCGAGGGGGCACCGTTCTCCAATTTCGCAGTCCGGGGTATGTACGAGCCGGGGTCGACCCAAAAGTTGGTCACGTTCGCGGCAGCGATCGACCAGGGCGTGATCCAGCCGTCGACGGTGATCGGGGCGGTGACCGATCGCTACGAGACCACCCCCGGGGCCTGCAAATCGGCCAACGACGACATCTACGGCTGTTTCAGCGATTTCACCGATCACGCCACAGTGGACATGACGGCGGCCGACATCTTCACCGAATCCTCCAACGTGGGGACGATCAGGATCCAGGAGATGCTGCCGAAGGGGTCGATGCTCGAGTACATGACCCGATTCGGGTACGGCGTTCCCACCGGCTTGGACTACACCGGCGAGGCGCGTGGACTCGTGAACAACGACCCGTCGTGCACGTCGTGTCTTGCCTCGACCGCCATCGGATACAACGTGGCGGTGACGCCGCTGCAGATCGCCGCAGCGTACGCGGCGATCGCCAACGACGGACTCTGGGTGCAACCTCGCCTAGTGGCGTCGAGAGTGGACATGTACGGCACGGTCGATGCTCCGACCCCGACGACCAGGCGGGTCGTCGACGAGAACACCTCGTGGGTGTTGCGCCAGATGCTCGCCAACGTGGTGGAGAGCGGAACCGGGCAGCTCGCCTCGGTGCCCGGTTACCGAGTCGGGGGAAAGACCGGCACGGCGAACAAGCTCGGGGAGGACGGAAAGTACAGCGACGAAACGGTTGCCAGTTTCGTCGGCATGGCTCCCATCGACGACCCCAAGGTGGTCATCGCGGTGATCGTCGACAATCCGGCGTGGGAATACCGGACTGGTGGGTCGGCGGCCGCCCCGGCCTTCGCCGAGGTGATGGAGGCGGCACTTCACGGACTCGGGGTGGTGCCGGATGCCTTCGACGGGTGAGCGGCTTTCGACTCTGGCGGCGTTGATCGGCTCGGAGGTGGTCGGTGCCGACGATCCCACCATCATCGACGTCACCCACGACAGCCGTCAGGTGGGTCGGGGCTCTCTGTTCGTCGCGGTGAAGGGGTTCACCTCGGACGGTCATCGGTACCTGGACCAGGCGATCGCCAACGGGGCGGTTGCGGCGATCGTGACCGAACAGGTGGATCTGCCGATCCCGACGATTCGAGTGGCCGACGCTCGGCGTGTGATGGGGCCGGTCGCCGCCGCGGTGCACGGGCATCCGAGTCGTCGGCTGGCCGTGGTGGGCGTGACCGGTACCAACGGCAAGACGACTGTCACCCACATGATTCATCACATCCTGTCCGAAGCCGGATCGACGGTCGGGCTGGTGGGGACGATCCACACCCGGATCGGTCAGGACGCGATACCCGCAGTGCACACCACCCCCGAGGCGCCGGACTTCCAGCGACTGCTGGCGCACATGGTCGATCGGGGAGCTGATGCGGTCGCGGTGGAAGTGTCGTCGCACGCGCTCAGTCTCGGGAGGGTCGACGCCACCTGGTTCGAGGTGGTGGCGTTCACGAACCTGTCCCAAGACCATCTCGACTTTCACGGGGACATGGAGTCGTACTTCGCTGCGAAGGCCTCGCTGTTCGACCCGTCCCGCGCCGCCCGAGGGGTGATCTGGGTGGATGACTCGTGGGGAGCCAGGCTTGCCGATGCCGTGTCGATTCCCGTACGGAGAGTCGGGACGGTGGGAGACCTGTCGGTGAGCGTCGTGGCCGAAGACCTGACCGGATCCGTGGTCGATCTGAACTGGGGTGCCGGTTCGAGTCGGGTGCGTGTGCCTATGGCGGGGCGGTTCAACGTCGAGAATGCAGCGGTGGCAGCCATGGTCTGCTTGGAGTTGGGGATCGCGTCCGAGAACGTCGCTCGAGCGATCGAGACCCTGCCGGGAGTGCCGGGGCGGTTCGAACGAGTCTCAGGCGACGACCCGATCGGCGTGTTCGTCGACTTCGCCCACACCCCCGATGGGATCGCCGAAGTGATCTCCACGCTGCGGGCGCTCGTGGCGGGGCGCATCATCGTCGTCGTCGGAGCCGGCGGAGACCGCGACCGCAAGAAGCGGCCGCTCATGGGTAGGGCCGCATCCGCGGCCGATGCGGTGATCGTCACATCGGATAACCCGAGATCAGAGGATCCGGATGCGATCATCGACGCGGTGATGGAGGGAATTTCCCCAGGTACGAACGCAGTGCGGATCACCGACCGCCGCGAGGCCATCATTCACGCCGTGGGTATGGCCACCGACGGTGATGCGGTGGTGATCCTCGGCAAGGGTCACGAGCGCGGCCAGGAGATCGCTGGTTTTCGACATCCCTTCGACGACCGCATCGAAGGCAGGCTGGCGCTGGCCGCTCGCCGGGGGGTGACGACGTGATCCGTCTGCTCGTTGCGGCGTCGGTGGGTCTGTTCGTCTCGATCGTGGTGATGCCAGTCGCCATCCAGATCCTCCGTCATCGGAGTATCGGTCAATTCATCCAGGAGGAGGTCGAGGGGCATCACCACAAGCAAGGCACGCCGACCATGGGCGGGGTGGTGTTCGTCTTTGCCGCCGTCCTGGCGTATGTCGCATCTCACATCCGCATCTGGTCGGCAAGCCGCGGATTTCAGCTCGATGTCGTTCCGTTCGGTGAGGGCGGACTTTTGGCGCTGTTCGCTCTGGTGGGGATGTCGGTGATCGGATTCGTCGACGACTTCGTCAAGTACACCCGGAAGCGGTCGCTGGGGCTGAGCGTCAAAGGCAAGTTCGCAGGGCAGCTCGCGATCGCCGGCCTGTTCGCCTGGGGGGCGTCAGCGGCGGGTGTGTCGACCGAGCTGTCGTTCGTCCGTCCGCTCGGCATCGACCTCGGCATCTTCTTCGTGGTATGGGTGCTCTTCCTGCTCACAGGAGCAGCCAACGGAGCCAACCTCGCCGACGGGATGGACGGGCTGGCTGCGGGGGCCGGAGCCCTGATGTTCGGGGCGTACACGATCATCGCATTCTGGAAATTCCGCTATGGCGGACCGGGTGGGACGTACATGGCGACCGACCCGCTGGAGTTGGCCACCATCTCGGCGGGCATGCTGGGCGCACTGCTCGGTTTCCTGTGGTGGAATGCCCCGCCTGCCCGGATCTTCATGGGTGACGCCGGCTCGAACGGGATCGGCGGATTGCTGGCGGCGTTGGCCCTTCTGACCAACACCCATCTGCTGCTGGCGATCATCGCCAGCTTGTTCGTTGCCGAGACGCTCTCGGTCGTGCTGCAGACGGCCAGCTACCGCCTCACCGGCAACCGCATCTTCCGGATGGCACCGGTTCACCATCATTTCGAACTCAAAGGATGGCCCGAAACCACGGTCGTCATTCGGTTCTGGATCCTGGCCGGGGTGGGCGTGGCGCTCGGTCTCGGCCTGTTCTACGCCGACTTCCTGACCGTCGAAGGGATCCTGCGATGAGGACCCTGGTGCTCGGTGGGGGTGTATCTGGCCAGGCGGCGGCCCGACTGGCGGTGCGGAGTGGTCACCGCGTGGTGCTGTACGACCAGACTCCGGTGGCCGCTCCCGACGGAGTCGGCACGGTGTTCGGATCGTGGGATCCGCTGACGCTGGAGGGTATCGACCTCGTGGTCGCCTCACCCGGATTCGGTGAGCGCTCCGCACCGATCACCGATGCGCTGGAGGCCGGCGTCGAGGTGATCGGGGAGGTGGAGTTCGCCTGGCGCAGATTCGACCGCCCGACCGTCGCCGTCACCGGGACCAACGGCAAGACCACTGTGACCGGACTGGTGGCTGACATGCTGGCGGCATCTGGGATGAACGCCCCGGCACTGGGGAACATCGGCGATCCGCTGTCGGACTGGACCGACCGACCTCCCGACGTGCTCGTCCTGGAGATGTCCAGTTTCCAGCTTCGATTCGTCGACCGATTCCATTGCCAGGTTGCGGTGGTGACCAACGTCGCAGAGGACCATCTGGACTGGCACGGGAGCGTCGCCGGATATCGCGCAGCCAAGGCGAGGATCGTCGAGCGGCACACCGAGTCGGACACCGTGATCTACGACGCGCTCGACCCGGGTGCCACAGATCTAGCTGCGCGTAGCGCCGGCTCCAAGGTGGCGATCGCCGTCGACGGATCCCGACCTCTCGGGATCGTCGACGACGAGCTGCGGTGGAGCGAGGCAACAGTGCCGGTCGGCTCTCTCGGGGTCGACGACCCGTTGTTCCTCACCGACCTCGCCCTGGCCGGGGAGGCCGCCCTCCGGATGGGTGCTCGTCCGGAGGCAGTGACCGGGGTTGCGAAGGGATTCGCCCCGGGGCCGCACCGTCGCACCGTGGTCGCAGAGGCTCGGGGGGTTCGCTGGATCGACGATTCCAAGGCCACCAACCCGCACGCGGCGCTCGCATCCATTGCCTCGTTTTCGTCTGTGGTGCTGATCGCCGGTGGCCTGGCCAAGGGGCTCGACGTGCGACCCCTGGCCACCGCCCCCGGGGTGAGGAAGGTCATCGCCATCGGGGAGGCGGCGCCGGCCTTGTTGGAGGCCGCGGGGGACCGAGGGCACCGCGCCGGATCCATGGAAGAGGCCTGCCGTCTGGCCAATCAGTTCGCTCGACCGGGAGACGTCGTACTGCTCGCACCGGGATGTGCCAGTTACGACATGTTCGAGTCCTACGCCGCGCGTGGTGACGCCTTCGCCGCCGCGGCCCGATCGGAGACAGCATGAGTACGAGAACCGCCCCCAAGATCACTTCGATCACCGAACTTCGTGCGGCTGCCCGGGCAAGGGCTGATCAGCGCACGGCCAACGCCAGGTCGGCCACCACGCTGATGGTGGTCATGGCTGCGCTCCTGGTAGTCGGCCTCGCTGCGACCACTTCCGCTTCATCAGTGGTGGGGATCGGCTCCCAAGAGGATCAGTTCTTCTTCCTCAAACGTCAGCTCATCGGAGTCGGGCTGGGTGCGGTGGCACTCTTCTTCACATCCCGCATCTCATATCAGCTGTACCGGAAGTTCGCGATGCCGATCTTCGTCGGGGTGGGTGTGCTTCTCCTCGCGGTGCTCGTCGTCGGCGAAGAGGTGGCCGGGGCACAGCGGTGGATCGATCTCGGGCCGATCAGCCTGCAGCCGTCCGAGCTGGCCAAGTTCTCGGTGATCGTCGCGCTGGCGGCCGTGCTCGACAAGAAGCGTCGGATGTTGGGAGACCTGGGGCATTTTCTGGCACCGGTGGCCATGTTCCTCGGAGGAACCGCACTGCTGGTCATGCTCCAGCCGGACCTCGGAACCACCATCGTGATCGCGGTCGCCGCGATGGCGGTGATGGTCACCTCGACAGCTCCGTTCCGGTTCGTGGTCGGGACCGGGTTTGTCGGCGGGATCCTTGCGTCGATTCTGGCTTTCTCCGCTGGATACCGCCGTGACCGAATCACCGGGTTCCTCGATCCGTGGGCTGATGCCGGTGGCACGGGATGGCAGCTCATCCAGAGTTACTACGCATTGGGGACCGGGGGACTGTTCGGAGTGGGGCTGGGTGGCAGTCGCGCCCGCTGGTTCTACCTACCGAACGCCCACACCGACTTCATCTTCGCCATCATCGGGGAGGAGACGGGCTTCGTCGGTGCCTCGATGGTGTTGGCGTTGTTCGCCCTCTTCGCGGCCGCCGGCTGGACGGTGGCCCGTCGCGCGCCGGACGCGTTCGGACGGATGGTGGCGGCAGGTATCACCACGTGGATCACCGTACAGGCAATCGTCAACATCGGCGGCACCCTGGGAGTGATGCCCATCACCGGTATCACCCTTCCGTTCGTGTCGTATGGCGGTACGGCCATCGCGGTGACGATGGCCGCCGCCGGAGTTCTCGTGAACATCGCCCATAGTGGGGGTCGTAGGCGGTGACGTTCGCGATCGCCGCGGTCGGCACGGGCGGTCATGTCTTCCCCGGGCTGGCCGTCGGAGAGGCCTTGGTGTCGGCCGGGATCGATCCCGACGACATCCTCTTCGTAGGCGGAGACCGTCTGGAAGCGGAGGTGTTTCCTCGCGCAGGATTCCCGTTCCTCCAGGTTCGGCTGCAAGGCCTCAGTCGCAGCCTGACGCTTCGCAACCTTCGAATCCCCTTCACTGTCGCCGCCGCCGTGGTCCGCATGTGGTGGGCGTTCCGTCGGCGCCAGGTCCGGGTCCTGCTCGGTTTGGGGGGATACGTGACGATTCCGGCTGCGATCGCGGCGCGACTGGCGGGTGCGGTGGTGATGGTCGCCGAACAGAACGCGCATGCCGGTCTGGGCAACCGTGTTGCGGGGCGTCTGGCTCGTCGTCGATTCGGAGCGTTTCCCGTGACCGAGGGCTTGGATGCCGAATGGGTGGGGAACCCGGTGCGTTCGGCCATCGCCGGCTTCGACCGAACCACGTTACGGCCCGAGGCGCTGGAACGATACGAGCTGGACCCACATCGGCCGGTCGTGGGGATCTTCGGGGGGAGTCTCGGCGCCGGGGTGCTGAACCGGATCGCCCCGGCGGTTGCCGGACTTCCCGGCGTCCAACTCGTGCACCTCGCCGGTGAGATCCACCTGGAGGATCTCACGGACAAGGCAACCGAGGACTGGCGAGTCATCGGTTTCGAGGAGCGTATGGATCTGTTCTTCGCCGCTTGTGACCTGGTGGTGGCCCGGGCAGGGGGTGCAGTGGCGGAATTGTCGGCGACTGCCACCCCCGCAGTCTTGGTGCCAGGCGGGTTCGGGAGTGCAGGTCACCAGGCCGCCAACGCCCGCTTCCTGGCGGAGTCCGGCTCGGCGGTGGTGGTCGACGAGCAAGTGGTGGACACTGTTCCCGACGTGGTGGCCTCCATCCTCGCCGATGCCACAGGTCTCGAGCGCATGCGAGCTGCGGCTGCGGTGCTGGCTCGACCCGACGCGGCAGACACCATTGCGGCTGCGATGATTTCGACCCATGGCTGAACTCTTGCTCGGGTTCCGGCGGATCCACCTCGTTGGCGTCGGCGGTGCAGGGATGTCTGGTCTGGCCCGTCTCCTCGCCGGCCGGGGACATCTGGTGTCGGGTTCCGACGCGCGGCCGTCGGCGACACTGGACGCGCTGGCGGTCGAAGGGGTCACCACCTGGTTCGGGCACCGACCGGAGGAAATGGCCGACGTGGAGCTCGTGGTTGCGTCGTCCGCGGTTCGCCCGGAGGACCCGGAACTGCAAGCAGCTGCAACCCGACGCATTCCGGTGTGGGACCGGCCCCGGCTGTTGGCGGCGATCACCTCGACAATGCCCACGATCGGACCCACCGGGACGCACGGCAAGACCTCGACCACTGCCATGCTGGTCGCTGGGGCGCGAGCTGCGGGAGCCGATCCGTCGTTCGTGGTGGGAGGGGAGTTGCTCGATCTCGGGACCAACGCAGCTGCGGGTACCGACGATCTCCTGATCCTGGAGGTCGACGAGGCGTTCGGCACGTTCGAACACGTTCGGCTCGATGGCCTGATCGTCACCAGCGTGGAAGAAGACCACCTGGATCACTTCGGCGATCGAGCCGGGTTGGAGGAGGCATTCCGGCGAGTGGTGCGGGCGGTCGACGGACCGGTGTACTGCTGTCTGGACGACGCGGGGGCGGCATCGGTGGCCGCCGATACGGGAGCTCTCGGCTACGGGTTCGACTCCGCCGCTGTCTGGCGAATCGAGACCTTCGACGAACATCCCGGAGGAAGCTCGTTCGCCTTGCGGGGTCCGGATGGCTTCTGGCAGGTGCGGCTGCCCCGACCGGGTCGCCACATGGCCCAGAACGCGACCGGCGCGATCGCCCTGTTGGGGGCGGTCGGGGTCGATGTGGAGGCGGCCATCGGCGGTCTCGAGCGATTCGGGGGGGTCGGCCGCCGATGGCAGGTGCGCGGCGAGGTCGGAGCGACCACCGTCGTCGACGACTACGCCCATCATCCCACCGAGGTGGCAGCGACCCTGGACGGCGCACGACGTTTCGGTCGCCGACTGGTTGCGGTGTTCCAGCCTCACCTCTATTCACGTACGGCGATGCATGCCGATGCGTTCGGGGTGGCTCTTGCAAAAGCCGATGCGGTCGTGGTCCTCGACGTGTACGGCGCCCGGGAGGAGCCGATCACAGGGGTGGACGGTCGTTTGGTGAGCGATGCGGTACGTCGGGCGGGAGGGCGTGCGGTGTTCGACGCGGTCGATCGGACGACGGCCGCAGATGTGGTCGCCCAAGTCGTCGAAGACGGCGACTTGGTGGTGTGCATGGGTGCCGGGGACATCACCGAGCTGGCCGGCGAGTTGCTGTCCCGGCTCGAACGATGACGACTCTGACCTCCCTTCCCTTTGTGCGCACCGAGGTGGCGGTCGGCCCGCTGACCACCTACAAGCTGGGCGGTCCGGCGTCGTACTACGCCGAGGTATCCGATCGTGACGAGCTGGAGGCGGTGATCGCCGCCTGGCAGGGGAGTGGGCTCCCTTTGCTGGTACTCGGTCGCGGGAGCAACCTCGTCGTCGCCGATGAGGGAATCGACGCACTCGTGCTGCGGTTGGTGGGGGCATTCGGATCCGTCGAGATGCAATCGGGTCACGTGTGGGCGGGGGCGGCAGCTCGGCTGCCTCAATTGGCCCGGGCCGCCGTTGCCGCCGGTCGCCTCGGTCTCGAGTTCTACGTCGGAATTCCCGGGTCGGTCGGTGGTGCCGTTCGCCAGAACGCCGGCGGTCATGGACGAGAGACTCGCGATGTGCTGGCCGACGCCACCGTTCTCGACGCTCGCACCGGTGTCGTGTCCGTGCGTGACAAGGTCGCCCTCGATCTTTCGTATCGGCACTCGTCGATCGCTCCCACCGATGTCGTGCTCGACGCCAGGTTCGAGTACGTCGCGGGCGACCCGGGGGTGGGCGAAGCGACCATGAGGGAGATCACCCGCTGGAGACGGGAGCACCAACCGGGGGGGACGTACAACGCCGGCAGCGTCTTCAAGAACCCACCGGGGGACAGCGCCGGGCGCATCATCGATTCGCTCGGACTGAAAGGAACTCGGGTGGGTGATGTCTCGGTCAGCGATAAGCACGCCAACTTCTTCGTGGCCGGCCCGGAGGCGACGGCTGCCGACCTTCATCAGTTGGTATTGGAGGTTCGGGCCATCGTGGAGGCTCGCACCGGGATCGGTCTCGAAGTCGAGATCCAGTTCGAGGGGTTCTGATGGATCCGCGTCTGGCAGAGCGGCGTCGCACGGTGGCCGAAACTCGGGTGCGCGCCGGAATCCGGCGTTTTCTCGTCGTCGCTTCACTGGTGGGCGTGGTGTTGGCGGGGCTCGCTGTGCTCCGTTCGCCGTTGTTCTCGTTGGAGCGGGTGGAGGTGTCCGGCGCCCGGCAGACCGACCCTGTCGCCATGTTGGGCGAGGTCGGGATCGTCGAGGGAACGCCCCTGATCGAACTGGATCTCGACCGGGGCGTGGAGATCCTGCTCACCGATCCGCGCATCGCCGCCGCCGAGCTCGAGCGGGCGTGGCCCCGCGGGTTGGCGGTGTCGATCACCGAGCGGTTCCCGGTGGCATGGGTGGATCGGGGAAGTGGTTGGGAGCATCTCGCCTTGGACGGAACCGTGATCGCGACGGGGGAGCCGGACCCGGCGGCGCCGAGAATCCGAGCCACTCCAGGCGGGGATCGGGCGGTCGAAGCTGCGCTTGTGTTCGTGGACACGCTTCCGGATGTATTGGCGGCAGGGATGGTGGTCGATGCGAGGACCGAGGAACTGATCGCCACCTGGAATGGCTTGACCATCCGCCTCGGCCGACCCACCGACATGGAGGCCAAGGCGCGGGCGCTGGAGGTGGTTGCGGGGGAGAGCCTGGAACCGGGTTCGGAGATCACCCTGATCGCGCCCGACCGTCCGGCGGTCCTACCTCCGACATCGACCACCACCCCCGACTCCGACCCCGACGACTAGGGACTCGGAAAAGGGCGGCACTCCACGGCTGAGTCTGCACCTCTAGTCGAAGGTTAGGTATCTGGGGTTTACGTGATGGTCGAAGGTGTGTAAAGCTTCAGTTGATCCTTTCGGCTTCGGCCGACTGACCTGTGAGGTTTCGACCATGAGTAAGGCAGCAAGCGGCGGCTATCTCGCCGTCATCAAAGTCGTCGGAGTCGGCGGTGGAGGCGTCAACGCGATCAACCGGATGATCGACGCCGGAGTTCGAGGCGTCGAGTTCGTCGCTCTGAACACCGACGCCCAGGCGTTGCTGATGTCTGATGCCGACGTGAAACTGGACATCGGTCGGGAAATCACCCGCGGGCTCGGCGCCGGCGCCAATCCGGAGGTCGGGAAGGCCGCAGTCGAAGCGCACCGTGCAGAGTTGGAGTATGTCCTGAAAGGCGCGGACATGGTCTTCATCACCGCCGGCGAAGGCGGTGGCACCGGAACCGGCGGCGCACCCATCGTGGCCGAAGTCGCCAAGTCGTTGGGTGCCCTCACCGTTGGCGTCGTGACCCGTCCGTTCGGGTTCGAAGGCAGGCGGCGAGCGCTGCACGCCGAAGAGGGGATCCAGGCGCTGCGCGAAGCCGTCGACACGTTGATCGTGATCCCCAACGACCGACTTCTGGAAGTCGGAGATCCCAAGGCACCGATGACCGAGACCTTCCGGCTTGCCGACGAGATCCTCACCAACGGCGTGGCCGGCATCACCGACCTCATCACCACCCCCGGTCTCATCAACGTCGACTTCGCCGACGTCAAGACCGTCATGGCAGACGCCGGAACCGCGGTGATGGGGATCGGACGGGCCTCCGGTGACGAGCGTGCTCAGCAGGCCGCCAACCGTGCGATCTCCTCGCCCCTCCTCGAGACCTCGATGGAAGGCGCACGCGGTGTCCTGCTGTCGGTTGCCGGTCCGTCGAACATGACCCTGCAGGAGGCGACCACCGCAGCCAACGTGGTTGCTAGCCATGCCGACGACGACGCCGAGGTGATCTTCGGGGCATTGGTCGACGACGCCCTCGGCGAGGAGATGCGGGTCACCGTGATCGCGGCCGGTTTCGATCAGAAGCGAGCACGTGCCGGGCGCCGACCGGTTTCCAGCGTTTCGGCATCCGGCACTGCCGACACCGGTCCCGACGACGATCTCGACATCCCGAGCTTCGTGCAAGGATGATCCAGCCCGCTCCCGGCGTCGTGTTCACGACGGCGGTCGACGGGGACATGCGCCACGACCGATCTGCACGCCGCCGGTTGGGGTTGGCCTCCGAATGGGCGACGGTCGACCAGGTGCACGGCGCGACCGTGGTGGCCGCACACGGTCCAGGGAGCCACGGGGAGGCCGACGGGTTGCACACCACCAAGGCGGGTCTGCCGTTGGCCGTCTTCACTGCCGACTGCCTCGGGATCGTGCTGCACGGGCGGGGTGAGGTCGCGGTCGTGCACGCCGGGTGGCGAGGGGTCCTCGCCGGTGTCGTCGAAACGGCCGTTCGGTCGATGAACTCGGTCGATTCCGTCCACGTCGGACCGCACATCCAGGCGTGTTGTTTCGAGGTGGGGACGGAGGTGGCCGCGTGGTTCACCGGCCACATCACAACGACCACCTGGGGGACGCCCTCGGTCGACCTGGCGGATGCCGTGGCGGCTCGGCTCCCGGTGGAACCGGTGGTATCGGGCAGATGCACCAGATGCGGTGGTGACTCGTTTTCCCATCGGCGGGACGGAACCACCTCCCGGATGGCGGCGATCGGGTGGGTGCCGTGACACTCGATACGGTCGAGGCGCGGATCCGCCAGGCGTGCCTACGCAGCGGCAGGGCGCGGACGGACATCGAACTGATCGCGGTGACCAAGGGTCATTCGGTGGCGGAGATCCGCGCCCTCTTCGAGCGTGGACATCGTGACTTCGGGGAGAATCGAGCACAGGAGCTGCGAGACAAGACCGATGCCTTGCCCGGCGACATCCGGTGGCATTTCATCGGTCCGCTGCAGACGAACAAGGTGCGCATCGTGCGGCCCGCAGTCGTAGCGCTGCACTCCATGGATCGCGACTCGTTGGCCACCGCTTGGTTGAAAGGGCCAGGTGATCCGCCACCGGTGTACCTCCAGGTCAACGTCGGCGAAGAGGACCAGAAGTCAGGAGTGGCACCCTCCGACACCCTCGCCTTCTGCGATCGGCTGGTGGATCTCGGTCATCGAGTCATCGGGCTGATGGCCATCCCGCCGGTCGCCGACGACCCTGAGGAAGTCCGTCCCTACTTCGTCACCATGCGGCATTTGCGCGACCAGGTGGCCTCCGTCCACCCGTCGGTGACGGGGCTCTCGATGGGGATGACCGACGATTTCGAAGTGGCGATCGAGGAAGGAGCCACGTCGATACGCGTGGGGCGGGCTATCTTTGCCGATTGAGGTTCGTTTATGCCCCAAGATTCACTCTTCAACAAGGCGCTCGTCTATCTCGGTCTCGTCGACGAAGACCAGATGGACGGCGGCGCAAATGGCGGATACGTCGATCCGGAGCCGACGCCCGAGCGGGGGCGACAGGCGATACCACTCGACGAGGGTCGTCGGGTGGAACCGGCCGCCGCCGCTTCTCGCACTGTTGCTGCCAGGCGACACACCGAACCGTCGGTGGCCGGCGTGCGGCAGATCCGACCCGAAGCACAAGCGGACATCCTCGTCGTGGACGAGTTCGGCGACGCCAAGATCCTCGCCGACCGCATTCGTGACCGGGTCCCCGTCGTTCTCGACTTCCGCCGAATCGACGACGATCTCGCCCGGAGGGTGGTCGACTTCTCCTCAGGGCTGATCTACGCACTGGACGGCACCATGTCCCGGGTGGGAAAGGGGCTGGTGCTCGTGCTGCCGCCGTCGACTCGGATCGACACCGAAGAGAAGCGGCGGTTGGCCGCACTCGGCGCCTACGAACTCCCGATCGAGTGAACTCTCGGCATGGGTGAAATCCTCGCCGATGTCCTCGGCATCTACCGGATCGCCGTCTTCGCCTGGATCATCATGTCGTGGGTGCGCATCTCCTCCACGCACCCGCTGGCTCGACTCCAGCTGTTCTTGGACCGCATCATCTACCCGGTGATCCTGCCACTACGACGGGTACTGCCGCCCTTGCGACTCGGCGGCGTGATGCTCGATCTGTCGCCGATCGTGCTGTTGATCCTGGTCAGCATCCTGCAGAGCCTGGTACGGGGCCTTTGATCGTTGGATGGGTGCCAGCCCATCCGTACAATCCGCCGACACCTCCAGGGGGAAACCTGATGCCGCTGACACCCATCGACGTACAGCAGAAGACGTTCGGCACCGCCTTGCGGGGCTACGACCTCGACGAGGTCGACGACTTCCTCGACGAGATCGTCACGTCTCTCAAGGACTACGAGCAGCGGTTGCGCGACGCTCAGGAGCGGATCTCCACCCTGGAGATGGAGATGACCGATCGGGGTGACGCCGAAGGAGCGATCGCTCGTGCGTTGGTCGCAGCCCAGCGTTCGGCGGACTCCATCATCGCCGACGCCCGAGCAGAGGCCGAGCGCATCATCGCCGAAGCCCGGACGGAGGCGTCGGAACTGGCGAAGGCCAAGGACGACGAGAAAGCCCACGCCGAAGCGGAGATCTCCCGTATTCGGGACATCGTCGCCGAGTTGCGATCCCAGGTGACGATGCTGGCGGCTTCGGTGGGTGCAGGAATCGACGAGGTGGGCGCAGCCGTGTCCGCTGCCGCCGCCGATGTCGCGGCAGTCGACGAAGAGCCTGACGTGGCCGCCGAGGACCCGGTTCCCGCCTGGGAACAGCCGGCAGCCCTCGACGATCGGGACGACCTCGAAGACGAGGACGAAGAAGACGCGGACGAAGACGTCTCCTCCGACAGTGCCGATGACGACTTCGAAGTCAGCGACGAGCTCGAAGACGACGACGAGGACGCTCCGGTGCGGCCCTGGGAGCTCGGCTGAGCTGTCAGAGGCGGCTGATCTCCACGGCGAGATCGAAGTCGTCGGTGGTCGTCCTGGCAACTGGACCCCGCTCGACTTCGGTGGCCAAGGTTTCGGCGGCGATCAACTCGGAGTGATCGGCGAACGCACGTTGGACCAGCGTGTCGTCGCTGTGCCACACGACACGGATGCGGTCGGTCACTGCCAGGTCGTGTTCCCGACGCAACCCCTGAATGCGGGAGATCGCTTCGCGGGCTGCTCCCAGGACCAGGAGATCGTCGTCGAGGGTCGTGTCGAGCGCCACCGCCAGTGGGCCTGACGTTTCGACCACCACCCCGTCTCGGGCGACGCGATGAACCTGGACGTCGGCGAGGCTCACTTCGACACCGGCCACCTCGAGGACGTCACCGTCGAGCAGGCGGGCGACATCCCCCGAGTCGAGCGAAGCAATACCCGAAGCGACTTCCTTCATCCGCGGACCGAGTTGCGGGCCGAGCTTCTTGAAATCGGCTTTGCAGGAGAGCTCGACCAATCCGGACTCGTCCGACGCCACCTCCACGCCCTCTACGTTGAGTTCCTCGGCGATCAGCGCCGCATGAGAACCCACAGCCGCCTTCACCGCGGGATCGTGAGTGAGGACGGTCACCGTGCGGAGTGGCTGGCGCACCTTCAGGTCGTGCCTGCTCCGCAGCGCGTGACCCAGGGTCACCACTTCACGGACGGTGGCCATCGCTTGTTCCAGGTCGAGGTCGATCAACGCCGTGTCGGCGGTAGGGAAGTCCAGATGGTGGACCGAGGCGGGCACCCCCTCGGACTTCTCGGCCATCAAGGTCTGGTACAGCCGTTCGGTGATGAACGGCAGCACCGGGGCCAAGACGGCGGCGAAGGTGGTGAGTACCTCGTACAACGTGGCGAACGCCGCCAGCTTGTCCGCCTCTCCGCCAGCGGTACGTGCCGCCCAGAACCGGCGTCGGGAGCGCCGTACGTACCAGTTGGTCAGGTCGTCGATGAACCCCAAGGTGGGAGGGATCACGTTGTACAGGTAATACCCCTCCATCTGTTCGTTCACTTCGGCGACGAGTGACTGGAGCACAGAGATGATCCACCGATCCATCTCCGGGCGCTCGGTCACAACTGGGGCCGACGAGATGTCGGCCAGACTGATTCCGTCGGCCTCGGCATAGGTGGTGAAGAACGAGAAGGTGTTCCACAACGGGAGGAGCACGGTGCGCACGACATGACGTACACCGTCCTCGGAGAACCGGAGAGGCTCGGCACGGAGTACCGGCGAGTTGATGAGGAACGCCCGTAATGCGTCCGCTCCAGACGACTCGAAGATGTGTCGTGGATCCGGATAGTTCTTGAGGCTCTTCGACATCTTGCGGCCGTCCTCGGCGAGGATCATCCCGCTCACCACGCAGTTCTTGAACGAGGGAGCGTCGAAGAGCAGGGTCGACAGAACGTGGAGGGTGTAGAACCAGCCACGGGTCTGGTCGAGGCCTTCGGCGATGAATTCGGCGGGGAACGCCCGGGCGAATCGATCTTCGTTCTCGAACGGGTAGTGGATCTGGGCGTAGGGCATCGACCCGGACTCGAACCAGCAGTCGAGCACTTCGGGAACTCGCCGCATCGTTCCGCCGCACTCCGGGCAGTTCCAGGTGACCGGATCGACGTGGTGTTTGTGGAGGTCGTCGAGTCGGACGCCCGACCGGGCCTCGAGTTCGTCGATCGATCCGATGCACTCGTCGTGGTCACAGGAGTCGCATTGCCAGATCGGGATACACGACCCCCAGTAGCGGTTACGGCTCACCGCCCAATCCCGGGCGCCTTCCAGCCAGTTGCCGAACCGTCGTGATCCGACGTAGTCGGGTACCCAGTGGATGTCGTCATTCGTCTCGACGAGGCGGTCCGTATGGTCGGTGACCTTCACGAACCAGGTGGGGATCGCCTTGTAGATGAGGGGAGTTCCGGTTCGGTAGCAGAACGGATACGAGTGGCGGATCCGTTCGTTGCGAACGAGGATGCCTTGCTCTTTGAGGAGACCGATCAGGACGGCATCGGCGTCTTTGATGTTGATGCCGGCCACGGGCGGTACCTCGTCGGTGAAACGACCGCGGGCGTCGACCGGGTCGACGAGCACGTCGAGACCGGCGCCCTGCAAGGCGAAGTAGTCGGCCTCGCCGTAGGCAGGGGCCATGTGAACCAGTCCGGTTCCGTCCTCGGTGGTCACCGAATCCGACTCGATGACCCGGAACGCGCCACGGTCGCGTTCGTGTTCGAAGAAGTCGAACGGCGGTCGGTACGAGGCTCCCAGCAGCTCGGCGCCGGTGGCGTGGGCCGCCGGCGCCGGAGCCTCCTTCCAATACGCCGCCACCCGGTCTGCCGCCAGCCAGAATCTGCCGTCCTCGTCGTCGATTCGAACGTATTCGAGGTCTCGTCCTACGGCGATGGCCAGGTTCCCTGGAAGCGTCCACGGGGTGGTTGTCCAGATGAGGAGCTGGTCGCCGACCTCGACCGGCCCCCGACCCTCGAGGACCGTCAGGCGCACGGTGATCGATGGGTCGTCGGTGTCCCGGTAGTCGAGGTTGGCCTCGAAGTTGGACAACGGCGTGGTGGCGCCCCACGAATAGGGGAGGACTTTCACATCTTGGTAGATCAGTCCCTTGTCCCACAGTTGCTTGAACACCCACCAGACAGACTCCATGAACGGAGTGTCCATCGTCTTGTAGTCGTTCTCCATGTCCACCCAACGGACCATCCGGCGGACTAGGTGGGCCCACTCGTCGGCAGTGTTCTCCACCAGGGCGCGACAGGCCTCGTTGAAGGCGGCGACACCGAAATCGGCGATCTCTTTCGGTCCTGAGATGCCGAGCTGCTTTTCGACCTCCATCTCCACTGGCAGGCCGTGAGTGTCCCACCCAAAGCGGCGCTCGACCCGGTGGCCCTTCATCGCCCAGAAGCGAGGGACGACGTCTTTGATGACTCCGGCGAGGATGTGGCCGTAGTGAGGGCTCCCGTTGGCAAAAGGGGGTCCGTCGTAGAAGACGTAGTCCCGGTCGGCGGGCCGCATCTCCACCTGGGTCTGGAAGGCGCGGATCCGGTCCCATAGGTCGAGGATGTCGCGTTCCATCGCCGGGAAGTCGGCGCGAGGGTCGACGCGTGCGAAGTCGGAGTTCTTGGGCTGGGCCATGGACCCCGGAAGGATAGGATCCTCCACCCACCTCCCCGACGGCGGCTCTTTCAGCGCCGAAGTGGCGCGTTTTCGCGCGGGTCTTGCGCCAAAAGGCGGGGTTGTCGGATTGGCGGTGGGGGCGGCTAGTGTTTCCGTCCGCCATGAGCCGACCTCTCGCCAAGTCAACGATCAAGAAGTTCAAAGAGGAACTGGAAGTCGAGCGCGAGCGCCTCCAGGGCCTGATCGAAGAGATGGAGCGGGAGATCGAGGAGGCGCGGAACTCCGAGACCGCCGCCGACCGCAGCTCCGATCCGGAGAACGCCGACGCCGGATCGATGCGGCTCGAGTACGCCAAGGAACTCTCGATCGAACGCAACACCGCCGACTTGCTGCACAAGGTGGAGCACGCCCTGCGTCGTATCGAGTCGGGCGGCTACGG
>JBKHXZ010000120.1:0-11028 GCA_046565785.1 Acidimicrobiia bacterium | reverse complement strand
TCACACTCGGCGGCTACGGCTACCGGCGACCGGACGGCGTGTGGGTCATTCCGATTTCGACGCTCGGCCCCTGACAGCAGCCGCGGTCAGACCAACCCGAGGATCAATTCGACACAGTCCTCGACGTCGGTGGTCGTCGTGTCGAGTGTGAGGTCGGGGTTCAGCGGGGGTTCGTAGGGGGCGTCGATGCCGGTGAAGTTCGTGATCTCCCCGGCCCGCGCCCGGGCGTACATGCCTTTCGGGTCGCGGCGTTCGCACTCTTCCAGCGGGGTCGCCACCCACACCTCCACGAACCGCAGTCCGGCCGCCTCGTGAGCCGCTCGTGCCCGCTGGCGGTCGGCCCGATACGGGCTGATGACCGGAACCGCCACCACCAGCCCGGCGTCAGCCATCAACCGGGCGACCTCTCCCACCCGCCGCACGTTCTCTGAGCGGTCCGAAGGCGAGAAACCGAGGTCGCCGTTCAGCCCGTGGCGGACGTTGTCTCCGTCCAGCACATATGCCGCCCTACCCGAGTCGACCAAGCGCTCCTCCAGCCGGTGGGCGATGGTCGACTTACCGCTTCCGGACAACCCGGTCAGCCACACCGTGACCCCCGGCCCTCCAGTGATCGCCGCCCGCCGTTCGGTCGCCACCGTCCCCGGATGCCAGACGATGTCGCTCACGCCGGGCCGATGATCATTCCCGCTCCCACCGTGGCGTTGGTCGCCTCGTCCACCAGGATGAACGAACCGGTGGTGCGGTTCCGGGAGTACTCGTCGAAGAACAGCGGAACCGTGGTGCGCAGCGAGACCCGGCCGATCTCGTTCAGAACCAACTCCGAAGCCGACTCGTCCCGGTGCAGCGTGTTCACGTCCAGCCGGTACTGCAGGTCCTTGACCAGCGCCCGACCCCAACGGGTGGTGTGCTTGATCGCCAGCTTCTGACCTGCACGGAGTGACGAGTCTGGCGTCATCCAGCACACCATCGCCTCCAGGTCCTGGCTGACATGCGGACGGTTGTGGACCCGGCAGATCATGTCGCCTCGGCTGATGTCGATCTCGTCCTCCAACAGCAAGGTGACCGACATCGGCGGCACCGCCTCGTCCACCGGGCCGTTCGGAGTGTCGATACCGGCGATGTGGGTCGTGAACCCGCTGGGAAGTGCCACCACCTCGTCACCCACCCGCCAGGTCCCGCCGGCGATCTGGCCGGCATAGCCCCGATAGTCCTGATGGCCCATCCGATGAGGCCGAATCACGTACTGTACCGGGAAGCGGCAGTCGACCAGGTTGCGGTCGGAAGCGACGTGGATCTCCTCCAACAGTCCCAACACCGATGGCCCCCGATACCAGGGCATGCGGTCGGACGGTTCCACCACGTTGTCGCCGGCTAATGCCGAGATCGGCACGAAACGGAGGTCGGTGACCTGCAGCTTGGTGGCGAACTCCCGGAACTCGTCGGTGATCCGGTCGTAGACCGCCCGGTCGAAGTCGACCAGGTCCATCTTGTTCACACACAACACCAGATGCGGCACCCGCAACAGCGAGGCGATGAAAGCGTGGCGACGGGTCTGTTCCAAGATCCCGTTGCGGGCGTCCACCAGCAGCATCACCACATCGGCGGTGGAGGCGCCCGTCACCATGTTGCGGGTGTATTGGATGTGGCCGGGGGTGTCGGCGAGGATGAACTTGCGCTTGGGAGTGGCGAAATAACGGTAGGCCACATCGATCGTGATGCCCTGCTCCCGCTCGGCACGCAGACCGTCGGTGAGCAGCGCCCGGTCGACGTAGTCGGCGCCACGACGGCGAGAGGCATCCTCCACCGCGGACAACTGGTCTTCGAAGATCTGTTTGGTATCGAACAGCAGCCGCCCGATGAGAGTGGACTTGCCGTCGTCGACCGAACCGGTCGTGGCGAGGCGAACCAGTTCCATCAGAAGTATCCCTCGCGCTTGCGGTCTTCCATCGCCGCGTCCGAGGTGCGGTCGTCAGCCCGGCTGGCTCCGCGCTCGGAAGTGCGGGAGGCAGCCACCTCGGCGATCACATCGTCCAGGGTGGCAGCGGTGGACTCCACTGCCGCAGTGCAGGACATGTCACCCACCGTGCGGAAGCGAACGGTGCGCTCCACCACCGCTTCGCCATCCATGCGGGTGATGTACGGGCCCTCCGCCATCCACATGCCGTCCCGCAGGAAAACCTTGCGAGTGTGGGCGAAGTAGATCGAAGGCAGGTCGATCTCCTCCCGTTTGGCATAGTGCATGACGTCCATCTCGGTCCAGTTCGAAATCGGGAAAACCCGCAGGTGCTCGCCATTGCGCTTCCGGGCGTTGTACAGGCTCCACAGTTCGGGACGCTGGTTCTTCGGATCCCACTGGCCGAATTCGTCCCGATGCGAGAAGACCCGCTCTTTGGCCCGGGCGCGTTCCTCGTCGCGGCGGGCACCGCCGAAGAGGAGGTCGAAGCGGTGCCGCTCGATGGCGGTGAGGAGCGCTTCGGTTTGGAGGCGGTTGCGGGAAGCCCGGGGGCCAGTCTCTTCGACCACCCTGCCTTCGTCGATGGCCTCCTGCACCGAGGCCACGATCAGCTCGGCCCCGATCTCGGCCATGGTCCGGTCACGGAACTCGATCACTTCCGGGAAGTTGTGTCCCGTATCCACATGCATCACCGGGAACGGGAGACGGGCGGGAGCAAAGGCTTTCACCGCCAGCCGCAGGACCACCGCCGAGTCCTTGCCCCCGCTGAACAGCACCACCGGGCGTTCGGATTCGGCCACGGCCTCACGGACGATGTGGATCGCCTCGGCTTCGAGGAGGTCGAGATGGTCCAGGCGGTACGACATGGCCCCGGGAGGGTACCGGGACCGGATGAGGGCAGGCGAAGAGGGGTGGGCGCGATGCGAGCAGAGGCTCGGCTGTCTCCCGCCAACGTCGCTTCGCTCCTGGCGGGAGAAGGGGCGCTTGGCGCTCCCCCACCAGTGCCTGGAACGAGGCAGGGGTGGCGCTAGCCTGTTTGGGCATGTTGGAGGGGTGGTTTTTCATCACCGCCGGCCTCCTGGTGTTGAGCGGGGGAAGCAAGGTCCGTGATCCGGAACCGACGCGTGGAGCGCTGCGCGCCGCCGGGCTCCCGTCCTCACGGGGAGCGGTGTACGCACTGGCCACGAGCGAGATCGCGGTCGGGGCGCTGGCTCTCGCCCTCCCCCATCCGGTCGTGGCCGGCGCAGTTGCCGTCACCTATCTCGGATTCGCCGGCTTCGTCGCCTACGCCCTCGCCCGTCACCTCCCTCTCCAGTCGTGCGGATGTTTCGGCCGCTCCGACACCCCGCCCGGCACGATCCATCTGGCACTGAACCTGGCGACCGCCGCGGTCGCGGCCTCCGTCGCCATGACCGGCGGAGCAGATTTGCTCACCGTTCTCTCCGCCCAGCCCGCCGCCGGCATCCCCTACCTCGGTTTCGTCGCAGCCGGCGCGTTCCTCACCGCCCTCGTCCTCTCCGACCTGCCCGCCATACTGCCGGGACGCCGCCGTTGAGCCAGCGTCTGGTCGAGGCCGCCTCCCGCGCGCTCGGCCAGCGCACCAGTCGTCGCGGATTCCTCCGCCGGATGGCGCTCGCCGGTTCGGCGGTGGTCACCGCTCCGATGGCCTACGCCCTTCGCCCCATCTCGGCTTACCAGGCGATCGTCCTCCCCAACGACTGTCCGCCCGGCGCACACTGTCGTTCCGGGTGGACCGAGTTCTGCTGTACCACCACCGGTACCAACACCTGCCCACCCGGGTCAGTGGTCGGAGGCTGGTGGCGGGCGGAAGGCTCCGGATACTGCAACGGCAACTCCCGCTACTACATGGACTGTCACACCGAGTCGTGCGGGGGCTGCGGGTGCGGTGCGACCGGCACCTGCGGCAACGACTGTGTCGACTGTGACTGTCACTGTGAACTCGACCGCTGCGACCTGTGGAAAACCTGCTGCACCCGGTTCCGGTACGGTCAGTGCAACCAGCACATCGAATGCGTCGGGCCGATCATCTGTCGGGTGGTCACCTGTGTCCCGCCGTGGGAGTGGGATTCGACCTGTACCACTACCGACGCCCGCGACGACCAGACCGGTGTCCACAACTCGCCGTGTCTGCATCCCGCACCCGGCCCCTACCGTGCCCGCCCCGGCGTGATCCGCTCCACCACCTGGCTCCTGCGCGACACCCTCGACGCAGGCGCACCGAGCCAACAGTTCAACCTGGGCACCGTAGGCGATGTGCCACTGATGGCCGACTGGCTGGGTTCGGGAGTGGCGACGGCAGCATTCGTCCGGGGCACCCGCCACGGGGCGGTCGGCGACGAGACACTCACCTGGTATCTGCGCATGATCGAAGGCCCCGGCCAGCCCGACCTGATCTTCGACTACGGCCAACCCGGCGACATCCCGGTGGCCGGAGACTGGGTGGGCAACGGGGTGCACACTGTCGGGGTGGTGCGCGGCAACCAGTGGCTGCTGCGCAACCGCAACTCGACGGGTGCACCGGACATCACGTTCACCTTCGGGCAACCAGGCGACATCCCGGTCGTGGGTGACTGGGACGGTGACGGGCGGGACGGAATCGGCGTGGTACGAGGCTCCCGCTGGATCCTGCGCAACACCGCAACCCCCGGCCCCGCGGACCACGAATTCGACTTCGGACCGTCCAACGGTGTTCCGGTGGTAGGTGACTGGGACGGCGACGGCGTCGACACCCCGGGCCGATTCCTGAACGGTGACTGGCAGCTCACCAACACGCACGGTCCCGGCACGGTGGACGTCCAATTCACGTTCGGGATTGCCGGTGACCGTCCGGTGGTCTGGAGGAGACGCTGATGCTCACGCTGGTGATCATCGAAGGGATCGTCATCGTGCTGCTCGCCGTCCTCGTCGCCGGGCTGCTGCGATCGCACGCCGAAATCCTCCGCATCCTCGACCGACTGGGTGCCGGTGAAGACAGGCCACCCACCGGTGGCGGCATCAGTCTCGGGCCGACCCGACGGGCGACCGGCACCGTTCCCGTCCCCGCCGTCACCGGAGTCACCCTCGACGGCCAGGCCCGGACGGTGGCTCTCACCGGATCACGCGGTTATGTCCTGGCTGCGTTCCTGTCCAGCGGTTGTTCGACCTGTCGCCCGTTCTGGGCTTCGTTCGGAAAGGACCTCCAACTTCCCCACCCTGACATCCGAACGGTGATCGTCACCAAGGACGCCACCGAGGAAAGCCCGTCGGAGCTCGCATCCCTCGCCCCGGTAGACATCCCCACCATTCTCTCCTCCGAAACCTGGGACGCGTTCCGGGTTCCCGGCACCCCCTACTTCCAACTCGTCGACGCCACCGACGGGACGGTGCTGGGCGAAGGGTCGGCAGCCAACTGGGGACGACTGATGGAGATGATCGGTCGGGCAGTCGGCGACGAACAGCCAGGGCATCGTCTGCGACGCACCACCGCCGAACGTCTGGTCGACACCGACGAAGAACTACGCCGGGCCGGCATCGAACCCGGCGACGAAACCCTCTATCACAAGCCATGACGACCGTTGCCGCACTCCTCGCCGTCGCCGTCGCCATCCGTTCCAACTGGTCGCCATGAGGAGAGTCGATGCTGTCCAGCATCCACCCGCTCGGCGAGCGGACCCGCAACAACCGATGGGGAATCACGATCACCGCCTTCACCCTCGGCGCCGTCCTCGGCGGAGCCGCTGTCGGTGCGACGCTCGGCTGGCTGGGTTCGTTCACCCCGCTGCGGGAAGACCTGGCGCTGCTGGTAGTAGGCGGGCTGGCGCTGATCGCCGGAGGACTGGACCTGCTGGGAGTGAAGGCTCCCGGACCGTCCCGACAGGTCAACGAACGATGGATCGGAACCCTGCGCGGCACCGTGTACGGCTTCGGATTCGGGGTCCAGCTCGGAACCGGCCTCGCCACCTTCATCGTCACGTGGGGAGTGTGGGTACTCCTCGTCGCGCACCTGGTGTCCGGGTCGGCGGTGACCGGGGCATTCGTCGGAGCGGTGTTCGGATTCTGCCGGGCGATCGCACCGCTGGCCGCCGGGTGGATCGACCGACCGTCTCGACTCACCCGGTTCAACGCCCAACTGGCTCGCCTTGCCAAACCCGTCCACCTCGGCACCGGGACACTGGTGGCGTTGACGGGAGTCGCCGCCCTGGTCCTGGGAGTGTGACGTTGTGAGCCTGCTTCGAGCCGCCGGCATCAGCGTCGACCTGCCACCCGGATGGGATGGAGGAATCGCCGAGGCGACCACCCTGGACGACGGTGCGGTACGCCGATCGGTCACACACCTGGCCTCCTTCCCCCTCCCCGAACAGCGCGGCGACTACGGCGGTGGCGCCGTGCAACGCATGGGGCTGACCGACGTGTTGATCGTGCTGCTCGAATTCAGTCCCGACTCGACCGCCCAGCCGCTATTCCGTCTGCAAGGCCTACCTCGCACCCTGCGGCCGTCGGACTTCGGACGTGACACGCTGCAGCGGCGGATCGAAGGCCAGGGCGGATGTCAGATCTTCTTCCAGGAAGCCGGACGCGCCTTCTGCCTGTATGTGGTGGTCGGATCGTACGTCGACCGGGCCGACCTCGTCCCCGTCATCAACGACGTCCTCGGACAGATTCGGATCTCGTGAAACGCCTCGTCATCGTCGGCCTGGTCCTCTCCCTACTGCTGGTAGGGGCGCCCACGCTGGCCGCACCCCTGTCGGGAACCTTCACCGACGACGACGGGAACGTGCACGAACCGAACATCCAGGCCATCGCCGCCGCCGGCATCACCCTGGGCTGCGGCGGCGACAACTACTGCCCATCGGCCACGGTGCGACGCGACGAGATGGCATCGTTCCTCACCCGCGCCCTCGACCTGACTCCAGTGGCGAACGGACCGTTCGGCGACATCGCCGGCAACATCCACGCCGGTGCCATCAACGCCATCGCCGCCGCCGGGATCACCCTCGGCTGCTCGCCCGGCCGCTACTGCCCGGCAGACCCCGTGCGACGCGACCAGATGGCATCGTTCCTCACCCGGGCCTTCGCCCTCACCCCGGCAGCCAGCCCCTTCACCGATACCGCCGGCAGCGTGCACGAAGCCGACGTCGGAGCGATCGCCGCCGCCGGCATCACTCTCGGATGTGCCGCCAACCGGTACTGCCCGGCCGACCCGGTGCGGCGCGACCAGATGGCCTCGTTCCTCGCCCGCGCCCTCGACCTCGAGCCGGTGTACGTGCTGCTGGGAATGGCCCGAGGGCTGCCGTTGGAATGCACCAAAGACGGGCTGGTGTGCACCGGGAAGTTCACCGTTCCCAACCGTCCGGCATATCGGATATCGGAAGGCATCTACCAGGTGCTGCCTTACGTCGGTCAAGAACAGGCGGAATTCCAATCGGCGTCCACTCATTTCGAACTCCTGGTGGACAACGTTCCACAGGCGCTGCAACAGACCATCACCGAGGTGAACGGGCGGATGGAGAAGCGGTTCGAAGGCGTGATCGGGCTGACCCCCGGCACCCACCAGGTGGTGGGCCGCTGGCGCTGGAACGGCGCGGTCACCCAGACCACGGTGCTGACCTTGACGGTGACGGGATAGAGGCTGTCCTACGGCCCCCCTCGTTTTGGTCTCCCTGGAGGGAGCCCAAAACGTGTCCCCCCAACGTCGCTGCGCTCCTGGGGGGACAGAAAGAACCGGCAAGGCCCCAGACCCGACAGACACGGGCCGGTCCCCCAACGTCGCTGCGCTCCTGGGGGACAGAGGTGAGACAGAGTGGTCTTCCGCGAAGCCGGGTGAA
The DNA here is from genome assembly GCA_046565785.1 of Acidimicrobiia bacterium. Classification (GTDB taxonomy): domain Bacteria; phylum Actinomycetota; class Acidimicrobiia; order Spongiisociales; family ZC4RG35; genus DATHWB01. The sequence goes on along the minus strand of JBKHXZ010000120.1, from coordinate 3,249 downwards.
TCAGTGGACCAACGAGTTCGCTTCGCTCACTTCCCCCCTCGAAGGTCCGCTGCGCGTCTCTTCGGTCCCCCCAATGCTTCGCTTGGGGGACAGAGCCTACGACTTGATGGTGAGGGCTACCGGTTGAGAGGCGGGTCGGCGGTGTGAGCGGTCGCGGCCGATGAGAGAGAACACCGTCTCCGAAGCGTCTTTGGCGTGGTAGCTGGAACGCACCAGCGGACCGGACTCGACATGCGGGATCCCGATGCCCTCCCCGTACGCCTTGTACTCGGCGAACTCGTCGGGATGCACATAGCGATGGATCGGACGGTGCCGGGCAGTCGGCCGCAGATACTGGCCGATGGTGATGATGTCCACACCCACCGCCCGCAGGTCGGCCAGCGCTCCCAACACCTCCTCCTTGGTTTCCCCCATCCCCACGATCAGGCCGGACTTGGTGATCGTGTGCGGATTGATCCACTTCGCTCGAGCCAACAGCGCCAGCGACCGGCCGTAGCTGGCCGACGTACGGATCTCCCGCTGCAAGCGAAGCACCGTCTCGGTGTTGTGGTTCAGTACCTCGGGATCGGCGGCCATCACCGTCTCCAGATCCTCCCGCGAACCCTTGAAGTCGGGGATCAGCACCTCGATGTCGGTGTGTGGTGACCGCAGCCGGGCCTGGCGGATCGTCTCGGCAAAGATGCCGCTGCCGCCATCGGCCAGGTCGTCGCGGTTGACGCTGGTGATCACCGCATGGGACAGGTCCATCTGGGCGATGGCGTCGGCCGCCCGGAACGGCTCGAGCACGTCGAACTCGGTGGGCTTGCCGGTCATCACGTTGCAGAAGCTGCACGCCCTGGTGCACTTGTCGCCCAGGATCATCAGGGTGGCGGTGCCCATCCCCCAGCATTCGAAGATGTTGGGACAGCGCGCCTCCTCGCACACCGTATGCAGGTCGAGGCCACGCATCATCTTCTTCAACTCGGCGTAGTCGCCGTCCATTCGTGCGGTCACCCGCATCCACTCCGGACGAGGAGGCTCACCCGGCAGACGTCCGTTCAACAGGACCGGTTCCTCCGCCCGCTTCTCTGGTGAGAACGTGCCGGCCTCCAACAGGCGGTCGACTTCGAAGGAACGCTCCCGCCCCTGCTTGCGGGTGAACGCGCCGAGTTGGACTTCGTTGCGCTCGAAACCGAACACCCTGGCGAAGTGCGGAATCAGCACCTCCACCGCCTCTTCGATCGACACGTGGCGACCGAGTAGGTCGGAGACGTTGGCGACCGGACGGTCGGTGATGCCGCACGGGTTCATCCGCCCGAAATAGGACATGTCGGCGGACAGGTTGAGGGCAAACCCGTGCATCGACACCTGCCGAGAGACCCGCACGCCGATGGCCGCCACCTTGCCGGCGGCAGTCCACACGCCGGTGAGACCGGTCTCACGCCAGGACTCGACTCCAAGCTCGGCCAGAGCGTCGATCAGCGCCTGTTCGATGTCCCGGACGAACGGGACGATGCGCATGGGGTCTTCGAGGGTGAGGATTGGATACCCCACCAGCTGGCCAGGACCGTGATAGGTGATGTCCCCGCCTCGGTCGACATAATGCAGTTCGGCGTCCCACTGCGACAGCAGGCTCGGGTCGACCAGGAGGTTGGAGCCGTCGCCGTTGCGCCCCACGGTGTAAGTGTGGGGATGTTCGAGCAACAGCAGATAGTCGTCGGACGTGCGGCCGGTGGTCTTGCCCTCGTGGATGGCACGCTGCAGATCCCACGCTTCCAGATAGGGAAGCCGACCCAGCCACCGAGTGCGGAGCTGGCTCATCTCTGTCCCCTAGGCGCGTCAACGACGCTGGGCGACTTGAGTTGGTTGGAGTCTTTCATCATGTGGTCCACGAGTTCGCTTCGCTCACTGGTCCCCCCAACGCTGCGCTGGGGGACTTAAGCCAGCTCCTGTTCCCAGTCCCAGTTCTCCAGGTTTTCTTTGATGCGGCGGAGGAACAGAACCGCGGTGGAGCCGTCGAAGGCACGATGGTCCCAGGTGAGACCCAGGTAGCCGATGTGGCGGATCGCCAGCACGTCCTCCCCGTCCGCCGAGGTGATCACCGCCGGACGCTTCGCCACCGTGTCGGTGGAGAGGATCCCGGTGTTGGGGATGTTGATCACCGGCGCCGACATGAACGACCCGAACGGTCCCGGATTGGTGATCGTGAAGGTCGAACCGGTCACGTCGTCAGGATCCAGCTTCCCCGCCCTTGCCTTGTCCGCCAACGCCTTGACCTGCCGGGCCAGACCGACCAGCCGCAGTCCGTCGGCGTTGCGGATCGACGCCACCACCAGGCCCTTTTGGTCCAGGTCGATGGCGATGCCCAGGTTCACCGTCTTGTGGAAGATCGCCTGCCGCTCCTCCAGATGGAACTCCGAGTTCACCACTGGGAACTCTTTCAACGCGTCGATCGTGGCCCGGGCGATGAACGGCAGATAGGTGAGCGAGAACCCTTCCTCTGCCTTGAACCTGTCCTTGTGACGCTGGCGGACCCGCTCCACCCGCTCGTAGTCGACTTCCATCGACGTCCACACGTGGGCGGCCGTCTGCTTGGACTTGATCATGTTCTGACCGATGCGCACCCGCAGCCGGTCGAGTTCGACCACTTCGGCGTCCCCGGACGCAGCCTTCGGAGCCGGTGCAGCCTTGGCGGCCGGAGCGGGTGCGGGGGCGGGAGCCTCCGGCGCCTTCGCCGGCTCGGCAGCGGCGGGAGCAGGTGCGGGTGGGGGCTCCGGAGCGGATTCGGAAGCCGCGGCTGGCTGGGCTGGTTTCGCCGCGCCACCGGACTCGATGAACGCCTCCACGTCCTTGCGGGTGACCCGGCCACCCTGCCCGGTCCCCTGAATCTGGTCGACATCGACGTCGTGCTCGCGGATCAGTCGACGCACCACGGGCGACAGCAGCCGATCAGACAGGTCGGCGCCGGACGAGCCATTCGGCGGTGCTGCCGCCGCTTGTGCGGGCGCCTGGGTCGGCGCCGGCTCAGCGTCCGCGGTGGGCTGGGACGGTGGCGGGGTGTCGGCCGCAGCCGGAGCCGCACCGGCCTCGCCGATCACGGCCAGGGCGGTACCCACCTCCACCGTCTCACCCTCGGCCACCAAGATCTCCAGGATCGTCCCCGAAGCCGGAGACGGAACCTCGGTATCCACCTTGTCGGTCGAAATCTCCACCAACACCTCGTCGGCGGCGACCGAATCCCCCACCTGCTTCGCCCACCGCAGGATCGTG
>JBKHXZ010000119.1:0-4540 GCA_046565785.1 Acidimicrobiia bacterium | reverse complement strand
CCGACCTTCGGCTACCGGCGTGGAACAGGGACTTTTCGGTACACCGTCCCGAGCGGGATGGTCGTCGAAGCCACCGGGAACCTGACGAGCGTCCAAGACCGGGACGGGCGCACCGTCCACACGTTCGAGTCAGTCATTCCGTCCGTCTTCGACTTCGTCGCCGGCACCTTCAGGGTGCAGCGCCGGCAAGGGCCAGTGCCGGTGTCGGTCTACCACCTCGGACGACTCGACCGGGTCGAGGAGATCCTCGAGCGCACCGAGCGCATCATCGGCGCTCTCGAAACCGAGTTCGGACCGTACCCGTTCGACCAGCTGGCAATCGTCGAGGTTCCGATGGAACCGGCGCTGTTCGCCGGCATCGAGGGCGGCGCCTATCCCGGATACTTCCTGATTCGCAGCGACCTGCTCCAGCCCGACACGTACGAGGACTGGGTGGTCGGTCACGAGTTGACCCACTTCTGGTTCCCCCACGTCGTCGGCCACAGGGAGGAGCCGATTGCCCCTGCGATGCTCGACGAGGCGTTGGCGCATTACGGGGCATTGCGGGTCGTGGAGGCGATCGGAGGACCCGCCACTGCCGAGCAGTTCCGGCGCGACGGCGCCCGGGAGGCCATCCGGCTGACGGCGGCCGGCTTCGATCATCCTCTGGCAGGTGTGTCGAAAACCGAGCGTTGGAACCGGGTGGCGTACAACCTCTCCAACACCAAAGGCCATCTGGTGTACGACATGCTGGCTCGGACCATCGGCCGGGGCAGGTTCCAGACTGCCCTGCGAAATGTGATCCGGGACCACGCAGGCGGTGAGATCGGGTGGGCCGACTTCTGGCGAGCGATACAGGATGCAGCCGACGAAGAGCTCGACTGGTTCTCCCTGCAGTGGTTGGAGAGTTCCGCCATCCCCGTCCTGACGCTCGATTGGGCTCAGGAAGGCGACCAGTTGGCATGCGTGGTGACGCAGTCGGAGCCGCACTTTCGGCTCGTCGTTCCCCTACAGATCGAACTCGCGGACGGCAGTGCGCACACGCATCTGGTGGAAGTCAGGGATGAGAAGGCGAGCGTCACGCTCGAGGTCGACCGAGCCGTTCACCGGGTCACGCTGGATCCCCATTTCACAACCCTTCACGCAACGCCTGCGGCGTGGGAAGAGGCCGTGGCGCGCCGGTTCGTCACCAGAGGGAAGCTCCTGTGGGACGACGACGAGTTCGAGCAGGCTCTGGACGTCTTCCGGGACGGCATCGACGAACTGACCGCAGCCGACGAGTGGGGGATCGAGTGTCTGACCCGCACGCACATCGGCTGGCTGCACCAGTCACAGGGCAGGCTCGAGGAGGCAACCGCCCAATACGATCTCGCCCTTGCCTGCGCTGTCCGTCCCGACGACTGTCTTCCCCGGCTGTATGTGAACATCGCCACCGTCGCCAAGGAACGAGACGATCACGATCGCATGAAGTGGGCGGCGATCAATGCGCTCGCTGCCGAACGGTCTCTGGGTCGAGAGACGGAGGTCGGCCGGGCGGCACTCGAGATGCTGCAGGAGCCTCCCTCGTAGTCTCTCTGTGGCTGTCCGCGGACCCTGCCCGACACGGCGTGTCGGGCCGCCGCCGATGCGAGGTGCGATGCGTCACCCCTGCATCGAGATCACCAACATTGCCGATCTTTCTCCGCTGGCGACACACCTTGCCTGGGATTGGGGGCATTCTTCGGGTGGAGACCGACGCCGAAGAGTGGTTGGCATCGGTTGTCCTTGCCCTGGATGGCCGGATCTTGCGGGCGACGACGAGGGTTCGACCTCGACGCAGACCGGATCCTCGACGACGAGGAGCCTTCCTGATCCGACCCGCTCTGTCGGCCTACTTGCCCTGCGTCGGGTTTCTCGCGATCAGCCACGCGAAGCCGTCGGCTTCGTCGCCGGCGAGGATGTCGAGGGCTCCGAACAGGCGCGGCAGCTCCCCGGGGGCGGCGCGATAGTCACCAGGACCGGCATCCACCTCGCTGAGGGTGGCGATCGCCAGCATGCCCCCCGGAGCCAGGCGGTGGATCATCGGGCGGGCAAGCCGACGATCCAAGAACAGGTAGCTGAGAACCAGATCCACCTGGTCTCCGGGCGGAAGCCCAACGTCGAGGTCGAAGACCTCGAACCGGCACCGGCCTGATACGCCGCTGCGGTCAGCCAGTTCACGCGCCAAGGCGATCGCGGTGGGCGAGACATCGACACCGAGGTAGCTCATTCCTCGGGATGCGAGCCACATCGCCGCTCGGCCTCGGCCGCACGCCAGTTCCAGAGCGGTCCCCGAGGTGGGGAACAGGTCGACGACGTCGGCGAACAACGGTGGTGGGGGCGGTGGGATCAGGACAGGGGCGGGGCCGGCTTCGATGTACTGAGAGTCCCAATGGTCCCGATCGGCACTGCTCATGCGGCCAGCGTACGAAATGTGCCGTGATCGCGGCGAGAATGGCAGACATGACGGCTGAGACAACGCAGAACAGGGAACGATTCGGTCGCGGGTTCGAGGCCCTCGACGCGGCAGATGCGGCGGTGAGGGAATTGCACGAGGGGTGCTGCCAGCCTCTGCGCAGCCCGCGGATGGAGCGCCTTGCCGCAACGATCGCCGACGTCCGGACTCGACTCACTGAATTGGGCGACGACCCGGCCGATGCGCGAGCCGTCGTCGAGGTCTTGTCCGATGCTGGGGGCCAGTTGGGGACTCTCCAGGTGGAGTGCTGCGCCCCCGGACGCATGCCGCTCTACACCTCCACGTTGACCGAACTGTTCAAGGTGCAGAGGCTGGTCACCGGCACCTTCGATCTCGAGCACTAGGTGAGCTGGCTGGCCCGCATGATGGGCGGTGATGTGACGTATCGACGCACCGATGCCGAGACGGTGTTCAGCCTGGTGCTGCCACGTTTACCGGGAGTGGCCGTTGGGGAGTGACCCTGACGCGCCGAACGCTGAGCGCCGGAGTCGGACCCGGGTGACCGTACGCCTGCCCACCGACTCCACCTCGACCGCCCATTCGCCGATCTGAATGGTGTCCCCCGGTGCGGGCATCCGTCCCAGTTCCTCAAGGACGAGTCCGGCGACCGTCGAGTAATCGCCACCGGGTACGACGACCCCGAGATCGGACAGGTCGTGCACCGGGAACCGCCCCGACACGAGAATGGTCCCGTCGGGTTGGGGTTCGGCAGCCAGCACGTCCGGATCCGACTCGTCGTAGATCTCGCCCACCAGTTCCTCGACCAAGTCTTCGGCGGTGACGATGCCTTCTATCCCGCCGAACTCGTCGACCACCAGGGCCATCTGCTGGCGGGAGTCCTGGATGCGGCGAAGGGCATCGAGTACATCCACCGACTCGGGCAGGATGAGCGGTTCACCGACGCCCTCACCCAGCGGGTCATCGCCTGGAGACCGGAGAAGATCGAGCAGGTAGGCGATGCCGAAGGCGTCGTCCAGGCCCTTGTCCGGAGGAACGACCGGGGCACGAGTGTGTCCCGCCTCGGCCAGGCGAACGATCGCATCGGCGACGGTGATGTCCGAGGTCAACGTCATCACGTCCGGACGCGGCGTCATCACCTGGCCGACGGTGCGGTCTGCAACTTCGAATGCACCCAAGAGGATCTCCTGGTGATCGTGCTGCAGGCTGCGGTTGGCGATCACCATGTCACGCAGTTCTTCCAGGTCGATCTCTTCGCGGCGGATCCCGGGCTCGCCGCCGAGCAACCGAACGACCAGATCGGTCGACCTGCTCAGAACCCAGACGACCGGGCGGGACACCGCGGACAACCAGTGCAGCGGGAAGGCCACCAGCTTCGCCCATGCTTCCGAGCGCTGTAGGGCCAGCCGCTTCGGGGCGAGCTCACCGATGACCAATGTGAGGAACGACAGGATGAGTGTCACCGACACGATCGCCACCGTGTCGGCGGCCTTACCGAATCCACCGAGATAGGGGACCAGAGGCTCAGCGAGGGTGACCGCGGCGGCCGCCGAGGCGAGGAACCCGGACAGGGTGATGCCGATCTGAATGGTGGCGAGGAACCGATTCGGGTCGCGTGCCAGCCGGGAGACGACTCTGCCCGCTCCACCGGTCCGCTCCAGGCGGTCGAGTTGGGACTCGCGGAGTGAGATCAGTGCGATCTCGCTCCCGGCGAGGACGGCATTCACCAGCACCAGTCCGAGGACGAGGAGGAGTTCCGGGATGGCTTCAGCCATCGATCTTCGGTCGGGAGTTCATCGGGACTCCAACTTACCGGTGCGGTCGTCACACTCGGATGGGACCCCCGTTGACCTAGCAAACACCTGGGTGCTGGGCAACCAACCAACGGAAGCCACAACACGAGTTGGTCGGTTCCTGACGACCATCCCGGGACAGACGGGTGTACACAAAGCCCTCGCCCCTCATGGCGTCAGGTGCCAGGGTCGGCCTGGCGGAGGAACGCCAGCACCGCAGCGACCCGGCGGTGGGTCTCGGAAGCGTCGGGGGAGAGGCCGAGCTTGGCGAAGATCGAGTTGATGTGCTTCTCCACCGCCGACTGGGAGATGAACA
>JBKHXZ010000118.1:0-4547 GCA_046565785.1 Acidimicrobiia bacterium | reverse complement strand
TCACGGCCCCCCTCGACCATCTACTACGTGTCTGGTCGGTCCCCCCAACGGGCTTCGCCCTTGGGGGACTTGTGCATCAGGGCGTTGCGGACGGCGCGGCAGACCAGGATGTCGCCCTGTTTGAAGCCGCGGTGTTCCAACTTGACGATGCCCTGATCAGGACGCGAGCGCGACTCCCGAGCGTCCAGCACTTCGGTCTGGACCCGGATCGTGTCCCCGTGGAACACCGGTGCGGGGAAGGTGATCTCCTCGAAGCCGAGGTTGGCCACGGTGGTCCCGAAGGTGAGTTCGTGGATGCTCAGGCCGATCACCAGCGCGATGGTGAACATCGAGTTCACCAGTGGCTGGCCGAACTCGGTCTCAGCGGCGTACTCGAAATCGAGGTGGAGGGCGGCGGGGTTCATCGTCACCGCCGAGAACAGGACGTTGTCGCCTTCGGTGATGGTCCGGCGGATGGCATGATCGATGACCAGGCCAGGGGTGAGATCTTCGAACCAGCGGCCGGTGACCGGTCGGTCGGTCACGGGGCGCAGTCCCAGTGGCTCCAGCCACCAGGCAGTTCGTACAGCATCCAGGCAGCCACGGCCACGTTGGCCTCCGGGTCGAAGATCGACGCGCCGCGGCGTCCGGCGGCCGCCGAATGCTCAGCCCAATTCTCGGGCAGATGCTGGAACAAACCGGATGCTCCGGTTGCCGGATTGATGGCGGCCGGGTTGAACGACGACGTACACCACGCCACCCGGATGGCCCGGTTGACGTCCTCGGCGACGAAGTGTGCCGAGATGAGCTCCCGCACTTCGGTCTCGGACAGGTAGCCGCTCCGTACGTAAACCCCACCCTGACGCTTTGGTTCGTCGTCGGCGGGGGCGACCGCCAGCGCGGCGGAGGGAGCACGCGGGTCGAGATCGGTGGCGGCGGGGAAGTCGTCGGCCGGAAGCGTGCTGGCTGATCCGACGAATGCCATCGCAGCCACGGCGCCGGCTGTGTGTCCGACGTTGGTCCGCAGCGTGAGCGTGGCCTGCGGGTCGATGGCGTCTTCGTCGGCCGAAAACGCGGCGAACCCGGCGACGGCGAGCATCGCCACCACCAACCAGCCGATCAAGAGACCGGCTCGTGCGATACGGATGCCGTCCAATGACACTCTGAGACTCTCTGCCCCTCGGAGACACGCCCGCCAGCACGGGGCGTGACCCGGAAGCCTATGCCCGGCCGCCTGTGTGCCGCAAACCGGATTGGGGGTTCTCTTCAGACCGTTAAGTGGCGCCGGAGCAGGTCTTCGACCGTTCGCCACGCCCCACTGGACCGTTCGAGGAACTCGAAATGACCGGTGTCGTCGAGCTCCACCAGAGTGGCGCCGGTGGATTCCGAGTAGGTGCGCGCTTGGGAAATCGGGACGCGGTCGTCGTCTGTCCCGTGGACGACGATCGCCCGGGAGGGAGAATGGTGCAGCGGTGAAGCCGCGGTCGGATCTGCCCCGGCCAGGAATTCGGCGGCTGCGCCGTCGCCGAGTCCTTCGGCCAACGTCGACTCCATGTCGAGGACCCCGCCGAGGGAGATGGCGAGGATCGGTCTGTCGATTCGAGCCGCAGCCAGGAATCCAAGGTGTGCGCCGGCGGAATGCCCGATGACCGCGACTTCGGTGATGTCTTCGGTGTCGAGGAGATGTCGGATCGCAGCCTCGACATCGTCGACCGATGTGGGCCATCCACCGCCGGTGCCCATCCGGCGGTACTCGACGTTGGCGCTCACGTAACCCCTCCGAGCGAGGTCCACGGCCAACCCGTCGGTGGTGTCCCGTGCCCACATGTGTCGCCAGAAACCTCCATGGACCAGCATCACCGCGGGATGCGGTCCGGGATCGGAGGGATGACGAATGTCCATCACCTGGGAACTGTCCGGGCCGTAGACGACGGTCTCCGGGCGCCATTCGCGACGATGGTGGAGCAGCCGGAGGCCCCAGCGGTATCCGTCGATCCCCCGGCCGTAGATGGCACCGACACAGGCCTGGCGGATGACCGAGGTCCTCCGCCAGGTTTCTCGTTCCATCACATTCGAGATGTGGACTTCGACGGTGGGCGGGGTGACTGCGGCGATGGCGTCATGCAGGGCGTACGAGTAATGGGTGAAGGCGCCCGGGTTGAAGACGATGCCGTCGACCGCGTCCCTGACAGCGTGGATCCGGTCGATGAGTGCCCCCTCGTAGTTCGACTGGAAGCATTCGAGCGCCGAGTCGAGTTCGGCTGCCCACGACCGGCACTGGTCCTCCAGGGCGTGGAGGGTGGTCGACCCGTAGGTATCCGGTTCCCGAGTGCCCAACAGGTTGAGGTTCGGCCCGTTCAGCAGCAGATAGCGACTCACCGGGACGACGTTACGTCCTTCAGGCAGCGGGGGCCACGTGGGACGGGGCGAGTTCCCGGCCTTCCTCCACGATCCAGCCTGGCAGCGTTGCCCGCTCGACCGGACCAAGGGCTTCCAGACTGGCGGTGAGCACTTCGGTGACGGCGGGCAGGGTCACCCCGTCGATCCAATCCGCCAGGTCGCCGGATGTCGCCGGGTTCCAGGCGATGTCCAGTGCGGCATACACCGGGCGGAGGATCTCAGCGATACGGCGACCGCCATCGACGACGATCACTCCTCCTACGTGTGCCGCCCCTCGCACCAGGCGCTGCCCCACTCCCATCACCTTGCGTGCTCCGTCGACGTGCACGCTGTACGCGCCGGGGCAGTATTCGCCGGGCAGTTCACCGACGACGGCATTGACACCCCTCGCGATGAAAGTGTCAGCCATCAACCGCGCGATCCGGGTGAATCGTTCGGTGATGGCGGCCCGAGGCTCCGGCGTGGCGGTCGCCCACGAGAACGCCAGGGTGCCTTCGTGGAATACCGCCGCCCGTCCCCCCGCCAGCCGTTCCACCGGGACGTAGCCGCCGGTGCGGGCAGCTGCTACAGCCTGTCTGTAGCCGGGGGTGACGCGATCTTGGCGGCCGAATGCGACGATCGGTCGAGTCCGGTGGATACGGAAGGTGTCCCGAAGACGGCCCTCACCGACGGCCCGAACGATGGCGTGCGAAATCCCGGTGTCGAGCCCGGCGGCGGAATGCCCGTCGTCGATGATGAGCAGCATTTAGGGAACCAGGCTACGGGTCGGAACGTCATTACAGGGAATGGCGCTTTCCTCGTCTCCGTTCGGGCGTTCGCTGCTCGCCGCACTGGCGACTACCTCGCTGCTCGCCGCCTGTGGCGACGAACCGTTGCAGGGCCTCGGTCAGCGCTCCGGTGAGTGGATCGGACCGCTTGCCGAACAGGTGGTGATCCTTCCGGGCGAGTCGACGCCGCCCTGAAAGGTGTTCCAGGGCCGGCGGTAACCTCCGACGTCCCTCACCGGAGCTTCGATCATCTTCCATTCCGGCGGCTGGTACAGCTACCTGCAGTACGACGAAGAGAACGACCGCCCGTCTCTCGATCGGCGTCTGCTGGCGCGTGTCTGGTCCTACGGGCGGCCCTACAAGGGAGCGCTTCTCGGGGTGTTGGCCACAGTGCTGGTCGTCTCCGGGCTCATCGTCGTTCCCCCGGTCATCACCCGTGAACTCGTGGACGTCGCCTTGCCACAGGGCGACCTATCGATGTTGACATGGCTGGGTGCGGGGATGGTGGCGGTGCCGTTGGTCAACGCCTTGGTCGGACTCGCCCAGCGGTATTGGTCGTCGCGGGCGGGGGAGGGGATCATCTTCGATCTCCGCCGCGAGCTGTACGAGCACCTGCAGTCGATGTCGCTGCGCTTCTTCACGGCGACCAAGACCGGTGAACTCATCTCCCGTCTCAACTCCGATGTGGTGGGCGCCCAGCAGGCGATCACCGGCACCTTCGTCTCCATTCTCTCGAACGTGGTGTCCGTGGTGGTGATCCTCATCGTGATGGTCCAGGCCGATCTTTTGCTCACGGTGCTGGCCGTTTCGGCTCTGCCCCTCTTCATCCTTCCCGCTCGCCGGGTCGGGCGGTTGTTGCGTCGAGTCACCGAACAACAGATGGAACACAACGCCACCATGTCGGCGATCCTGCAGGAGACCTTCAACGTCAGCGGTGCGTTGCTGGTGAAATTGTTCAACCGTGGCGGCACCGAGTCGGAACGTTTCGCCGTGGAGGCGGGGGCGGTACGAGACTTGGGAGTCCGACGGGCGATGATCGGCCGCTGGTTTTTCGCCGGACTCGGTCTGATCAGCGCGGTGGGCACGGCCGTGGTGTGGTGGGTTGGGGGTTATCTGGTCATCACCCAACCCGACCGGGTGACCACCGGCACCTTGGTGATGTTCGCCGGTCTTCTCGCCCAGTTGTACGGACCGCTGTCTGCCATCTCCAACAGTCGAGTGGAGTTCGCTACCTCGCTGGTCAGTTTCGAACGGGTTTTCGAGATCCTGGATCTGGGAACCGACCTCCCCGAAGCACCGGAGCCGGTCGAACTGACCGACGTGCGGGGGGCGGTCGAGTTCGACCGGGTGTACTTCACATACCGCTCGAACCAGGCGGAGGGGCTCGACGCCGTACGCCGG
>JBKHXZ010000117.1:0-3262 GCA_046565785.1 Acidimicrobiia bacterium | reverse complement strand
TGACGGAGTTGATCGAGGCACGCCGCCCGATCGAAATGGAACTGGCGTTGCGAGCGGGCGAACGCGCTACCGATGACGACCTGTTTGCGATGGCGGACTCGGTGAGAAGGTTCGAAAAGGCCGTTGCCGATGGCGGTGAGCCTTCGATGCTTCGACATCTCAACCACTTGTTCCATTACTCGTTCGGACGGGCGGCCAAGAGCGAAATGCTTGCCTACTACCAGCACCAGATACTCGGGCGGATCGCAGTGCTGCTCCATGACTATTACCTCCACGACGAAGACCCCGACCTCGTGATCAAGACGCACTGGGATACGTTGGCAGCAATCGAGAGCCGGGATGAGTCCGAGATTCGGCGAGCGATGGATTTTCACCTCGCCAACCTGGAGGAACTGGTCGCTTCGCCAGAATTGGCGAAGTGGCTCGAGGGCGTCGAGGAACGCTGACCGTCACAGCCGAGGCACGTCGTCGCCCAGGTTGACCCATACCGACTTCAGCCGGGTGAAACTCTCCGCCTGTTCGATCCCGCCCTCGACGCCTAGTCCACTTTGCTTCCATCCGCTATAGGGCGACCATGGGGCGAGGAGGTTCATGGTGTTGACGTACACGATCCCGGCGTCGACGTCTCGTGCGAAACGATGTGCCCGCCTCAGATCGGTGGTCCAAATGCCGGCGGCCAAGCCGTACATCACGTCGTTGGCGAGTTCAACGGCCTGATCGTCGGTGCCGAAGGGCAGCACCGAAAGGACTGGCCCGAAAATCTCCTCCTGGGCGATCCGCATGTTCGACTCCACACCGTCGAATATCGTCGGTCGATAGAACAGGCCGTTCTCTAGACCGGTGACCCGCGCCCGACTTCCTCCCGTCAGCGGTCGGGCGCCTGCATCGATCCCGGCGCCAACGTAGCTCTCGATCCGTTCCATTTGCTCGGGGCTCATGACTGCGCCGAGTTGGGTCGTTTCGTCCAGTGGGTTCCCGATGTGCAGGGCTTCGGCACGCTCGACGAGAAGACCGACGAACTCGTCCTTGACCGACGATTCCACCAACAGCCGGGTTCCCGCACTGCAAAGTTGCCCCTGGTGGACACAGAACGTGAAAAGTGCGCCGTCGGCGGCCATCTCGAGATCACTGTCCGCAAAGACGATGCTGGGGGATTTACCGCCCAATTCCAGCGTCACTTTGATCAGACGCTCTCCTGCCCGGGCCGCGATCTTGCGCCCTACGTCGGTCGAGCCGGTGAACGAGATCATGTCGACTTGAGACTCAACCAGCGCCGCACCGGTGGTTTCTCCGAGTCCGGGAAGCACCGAGAGGACTCCGTCAGGAAGACCAGCCTCGCGCATGAGTCCCGCGAGTGCGAGCGCGGTCAACGGGGTCTGTTCGGCCGGCTTGAGTACGACAGCGTTTCCAACGGCGAGCGCTGCGGGGAGTTTGATGCCGTACAGGGGCATCGGATAGTTCCATGGCGTGATCGTCGCGACCACTCCGATCGGTTGCCGAAGGGTGTAGTTGAGATGACCCGGCATCGAAGGGATCACGTCGGATCGCATCTGTGCCGCGATGTCGGCGAAGTAGTCGAACCACACGGCCGTCCCGAGGACTTGGACCCGGGAGTCTCGGATCGGCTTGCCAGCGTCGCGGGACTCGAGCAGGGCGAGCCGTTCAGCATCTCGCTCGATGAGTTCGGCCGTACGCCGCAGAACTCTGGCCCGGTCGGGGATAGCCATTCCAGACCATTCCCGCTGGGCCGAGCGGGCGGAGGCCACAGCACGGCGCACGTCGTCGGCCGTGGCATGAGAGACATCGGCCAGCCTTTCTCCTGTGGCGGGATCGTTGGTGGCGAAGGTGCTGCCATCGGACGATTCGGTGAACTGTCCTCCGATGAAGAGTCTGGTCTCGAGTGCGTTCGTGGTCATTCGATCTCCTTTCGGCGGTCACACCATCAAGTCGCCGCCGTTGATGTCGATGGCTGCGCCCGTGATGTAGGCGGCATCGTCGCCGGCGAGAAAGGCGACAAGAGCCGCTACCTCTTCTGGGGTTCCCAATCGGGCGATGGGAAACGAGGCGGCGTATTCGGCCATGCGCTCTCGACTGATCGTCGAATGGATCATCTGTGTTTCGATGAGGCCGGGGCAGATGGCATTGACGGTGATCCCGTTCGCCGCCACCTCTGACGCGAGGTGTCTGGTGAACCCGAGAACGCCGGCCTTGGCAGCGGTGTAATGGGCGCCCCCGACCGTCGAGATGTTTTTGCCGGCTGTGGAACTCAGATTGATGATCCTTCCCCAACCTTGTCGCTGCATGTCAGGGAGAACCGCCTGTGAGCACAGGAAGGTTCCTTTCAGGTTCACATTCACGATCGAGTCCCACTCGTCCTCGGGAATGTCAACGACGCGAGTTGGCCGCAGGTTGCCGGCGCAATTCACGAGCACTGCGATGGGGCCGATGGTCTCCCCGATCTGCTCGACCGAAGCCCGAACACTGACCCGATCGGTCACGTCGAGGTGGATCTCGAGCGACTCGCCGCCTGCAGTTCGTACGTCTTCGGCGGTGCGCTTGGCGCCGGTGTCGTCAACGTCGGCGGCGATCACCGTCCGGCCGGACGCGGCGAGCGCCCGGGCGATGGCTCGTCCGATGTCGCCTCCAGCACCGGTGACCAATGCTGCTTCACTCACGGATTGCTCTCCTCGGTCGGCTCAGGGCAACGGGTCGAGAACGAGCGCTCTGGAATGGAGGAGTCCGATGCTGACGACCCGATCCAACCCTTTGTCCGATCATAAACGATTTTGAACAACCTTGGCCCGTTGGCTCCAAGTTTCCTGCGAGTAGGCGCTCAGGCCAGAGGAAGGTGCACCGTCGCACCGGTCTGCATGCTGCGTGAGACAGCCTCGGTGAAGTCCATGTATGCGACTCCGGTTGCGAAATCTGTGAGCTCGATCTCGCCGCGGCCGAGGATCGCGTCCACGAAATCTTGTTCCACCCGCCACCCGACGGCCTCGCCGGATGGGATCGTGATCGGATGACGCTGCGACTCCCCACGCAACACACCGCTGAGTTCGCCGTTGTCGATCCATAGCGTGCCTTCGCTCCCTCGTAGCACGACCCGGGAACCCCGGGGTTCGCCCCACTCGGCGATCCTGAAATGGACATGGACACCGGATGCGGTTCGGGCCAACACGTCGATCCGATCCGGGATCCGTACGGCGGTCATGGCTCCCTCGCCGGTCGGCCGCCATGGAATCGTGGTGGTACCCATCGCCTG
>JBKHXZ010000116.1:0-10971 GCA_046565785.1 Acidimicrobiia bacterium | reverse complement strand
GATCAGCCAATACGCCGGAGCCAGCGCCAATCCCACCAGGGCGACGGTGGCGAGAACGATGGTGGTGGTCGTCGACCGCTTCGCCCCCATCGAATCTGCGATGGAACCCACCCGGGGCGAGATGAATGCGCCACCCAGGGACATGGCCGTCACCAAGGCGCCGATCTGCCAACGGTCGACATCGAACTCAGCCCGCAGTTCGGCCGCCAAAACGGCGTAGGCGGTGAGGGCGAACGTCGCCGCCCCCATGGTGGATGCCAACACCGTGGCGAACAGAAGACGCGGTGGCGATTGCACGGGGGCACGCTACCGCTCACGGTATGGCGCAGGGATCGCTTCACTGGTCGCCGACAGGAACCGAAAGAAACATCACGTGATCGCAGGTCTCTACTTCGCCTACGGAGTGTTCGTCGTCTTCACGACGATCAATGCCCTACGCCGTCCTTCTCCTCCGACGTCGCGACTGCCCGCCATCTGGATCTTGGCGATGCTGAACGGCGAGCTGCCTGCACTCACCTTGCTCTCTCGGGTCGCCGTAACCGTCGGGGCGTGGCTCCTCGGCGCATTCGACAACAGGGTGGGGCGCTGGGGCCTATGGCTGGTGGGCATGTCGATGCTCGGCCTCCCCGTACTGTGGTGGCGCACCCGGCAGGCCCACAGAACCCTCGGTGTCGACGTACCCCCGACCTCCGACTCGCTGGCCATCCGGCTGACCGGATGGGCGCGCCGACTGCCCGACCACCTGGAGATCGACGGGCCGCACGCCGTGGCCGCAGACGTTGCGATCGATTTCTACCGGCGCCGCGACCATGACCCGACCCTGGCCCATCCGACGTTCGTCTACCTGCACGGCGGCTCGTGGACCGGCGGGGATCCCCACGCCCAGTCGCGGCCACTGCTGCACTTGCTGGCCGAACGGGGATGGCTGGTGGCCACGGTGCGCTACCCCCTCTCACCGGCCGCCACCTTTCCCGACCATCTGGTCGGTGTGAAGCGGGCGCTCGCCTGGCTCCGGGTCGAGGGACCATCGTACGGCGTGGATCCCGACGCGATCGTCGTCGCCGGCGGGTCCGCAGGTGGGCACCTCGCCGCCTTGGCTGCCCTGACACCGAACCGGCCCCAGTACCAGCCTGGGTTCGAGGAGGTCGACACCTCGGTGGCGGCATGTGTTCCGATGTACGGGATATACGACTTCTTGAACCGCAACCGCACCCGTCACGACTGGCCGTTGATTCCCAACATCGTGATGAAACGCGATCCGGTATCCGACCCGGACGCCTTCCGAGCCGCCTCGCCTCTCGACCAGGTGTCCTCCGAAGCTCCACCGTTCCTGGTTGTTCATGGAAGCCACGACTCGCTCGTTCCTCCGACCGAAGCTCGGATCTTCGTGCAGGCGCTGCGTGAGCGGTCGCAGAGCGAGGTCCGCTACCTGGAGGTGCCGGGTGCCCAGCATGCGTTCGACGCGGTGTCGTCTCCCCGGAGCCGGCGGGTCGCCGCTGCCATCACCGACTTTCTCGGCTCGGTGATCTGGACAGATCGAGAGGCACAACGACCGTCATGGGATGCAGCCGAGCAATAGGCTCGGCCCATGACGACGATCGGCATCGGCACCGAAAAGGGTGGGTTCGTTCTCCGCGACCGTGAAGGATCCTGGACCGTGGAAGGTCCGCTGTTTGCCGGGTGGAAGGTGACGACCTGGGCACGGACACCGGAAGACCATTTCTTGGCGGCGGTGGCGAGTAATTGGTTCGGACCGGCCCTGCATCGGTCCGCCGACCTGGAGAACTGGGAGCAGGTTCCATCCGGTCCGGAGTTCGGAGCGGACGGACCCAAGTTGAACCAGATCTGGACGATCCGCCCGCACGGCAACGCCCTGCTCGCCGGAGTGGACGAGGCCGGCCTGTTCCGCAGTCACGACGATGGCATGACCTGGCAGCCGGTTTCGGCACTCAACGAGTTCCCGGGTCGGAGCGACTGGTTTCCCGGTTTCGGAGGACTGTGCGCTCACCACGTCCTCACCGACGGCGAACGCATCTGGGTGGGCATCTCGGCGGTGGGCGTGTTCCGCTCCGACGACGGCGGGGCCAGCTTTCGGCGGTGTGACCGTGGGGTATCGGTCGTCGGCGGGGAGGAAGGCGACGCCTTCTGCGTGCACGGGATCGTCGCCGACCCCGACGACCCGGACCACATCTGGCGCCAGGACCATTCCGGGGTGTACGTGTCCACCGACGGGGCGGAGTCCTGGGAGCGGATCGAAGACGGGCTGCCTTCCAACTTCGGGTTTCCGATCGCTCGCGATCAGAAGAGCGGTCGGGTGTTCGTCGTTCCGCTCGCTGCCGACACCAACCGACTTCCGGTGGACGGCGCCTTACGTGCCTACCACTCCGAGGACGGGCGGACCTGGCAGGTGTCGGGGACCGGCTGGGAGGAGTCAGCGACGTACACGACGGTGCTGCGCGGGGCGATGGACACCGACGGCGAGGGTGGGGTGTTCTTCGGGACCACCGGCGGAGACGTGTGGGCTACCGCCGACAGTGGCGACACCTGGACGAAGGCACCGCACTCGTTCCCCCGCATCCTGTCGGTGCGCGTCCTCGACTGATGGCGACGGTCCGGCTGTCCCGTCTTCTCATACCGGTGGTCGGTGACCGCCTCGAGTTCGAGGTGGCGGGCGAGACCGTGGGCGAGGTGATCGACCACATGCTGGAGGAAACGCCTGCCTTGCGCGTGCATCTCTTCGACCAGACCGGTGAGCTCCGGCCCCATGTGTTGTGCTTTGTCGACGACCAGGCGGTCAGGCTGGAAGACCGGTCGGTCCCCGTCCGACGTCTCGAATTCCTCCACGCCGTCTCCGGCGGCTGAGATCCAAACCCTGGGTTCGGCTGGCTGCATACGACGCTTTCAGCGCATTAGTTCGCGCCGGAGGTGCTCAACACGACTTGTGGACGGTTCCGACTCGGGTTCGGATCCATTCCGGGGCACTATTTTGCTGATGTCGCCTGAGTTTCCGGCCCCCAAGAAGCCACGCAGCCGGATCCTCCGGGCTGTCTACTTCGTGCTCGGTCTGATCTGCCTGGGGCTGGCATACCTGAGCTTCCTCCCCGGCATTCCCACCTTCGACTTCGTCATCCTCGCCGCATTCTTCTTCGCCCGTTCCTCCGATCGGTTCCACGCCTGGCTGATCAACCATCGGGTGTTCGGCAAGATCATCAGCGGCTATCGCGGCGGGCTGACGCTGCGGGTAAAGATCATGGCCACGATCGGAATCCTGGCGTCGCTCTCGTTCAGCGGTTTCGTCCTGACCGACAACCAGATGGTCAGAACGATCATCGGCTTGGTCGGCATCTACGCCGTCTGGTTCGTGTGGTCGCGGCCCCGCAAGCCGGCGGCCGCCCGAGCCTGACCCGGGGTCCGGCGAGGACGCTACCTTTCGGCCCGCGTCGCGTACAGAGGAGTTCCGATGCCGATCGCCACCCCTGAGACCTACCGAGCCATGCTCGACGAAGCGCGGGCGAACCAGTTCGCGTTTCCCGCC
The DNA here is from genome assembly GCA_046565785.1 of Acidimicrobiia bacterium. Lineage (GTDB taxonomy): Bacteria > Actinomycetota > Acidimicrobiia > Spongiisociales > ZC4RG35 > DATHWB01. The sequence continues at coordinate 7,436 of JBKHXZ010000116.1, read as the reverse complement.
ATCAACGTCACTTCCAGTGAGACCCTCCACGCCGCCTTGAACGGTTTCGCCGAAGCCGAGTCCGACGGAATCGTGCAGATCTCCACCGGTGGGGCCGAGTTCCTCTCCGGACTGCGCAACAAGAACATGCCCCTCGGCGCATCGGCCCTGGCAGAGTTCGCTCATGTGGTGGCCGACGCCTACCCGGTGAATATCGCCCTCCACACCGACCATTGCCAGCCCGACAAGGTCGATGCCTACATCCGGCCCCTGCTCGCATGGTCGCGAGAACGCAAGGCCAAGGGCCTCGGCCCGCTGTTCCAAAGCCACATGTTGGACGCCTCCGAACTCCCTCTGGAAGAGAACCTGGCGCTCGCGTCCGCGTTGCTGGACGAATGCGCCGATGTCGATGTGATCCTCGAGTTGGAGATCGGCATCGTCGGCGGGGTCGAAGACGCCATCGACAACGAGAACGTCGACAGGGAGAAGCTGTACACCTCCCCCGCCGACATGGTGCGGACCGCCGAGGTGCTGGGCACCGGGGAACGGGGCCGGTATCTGCTGGCCGCAGTGTTCGGCAACGTCCACGGCGTGTACAAGCCGGGAGCGGTCCAGCTCCGTCCGACCATTCTCCGCGACGGCCAGGCGGCGATGGAGGAAGAGTTCGGCGTCGACGGTCGCCATTACCTCGTCTTCCACGGCGGGTCCGGCTCCACCCTGGAGGAGATCCACGAAACGCTCGGCTACGGCGTGGTGAAGATGAACATCGACACCGACTGCCAATACGCCTTCACCCGACCCATCGCCGACCACATGCTCACCAACTATTCGGGTGTGCTGAAGGTCGACGGCGGCGTCGGCGACAAGAAGGCGTACGACCCCCGCTCATACCTGAAGAAGGCCGAGGCGTCGATGACCGATCGAGTCGTCGAAGCCTGCACTCAGCTGAAGTCCGCCGGGCGAAGGCTCGTCTGAGGATCCCATGTCCGACGAACAGGAGATCTTGCACCGAACCTGGATCAATTCCGGCCGCTTCGTCCCCAAGACGTTCGTCACACCGGTCCGCCGGTTCATGGACTTGGAGGCAGCCTCCGGTGTCCTGATGTTGATCGCAGCGGCGATCGCCTTGGTATGGGCGAACTCGGGCCTGCACGAGTCGTACGAGTCGTTGCTCCACACCGACTTCCTGCTCGAGTTCGGGCCGATCCATCTGGCCGAAACGCTCGAGCATCTCATCAACGACGGACTGATGGCCATCTTCTTCTTCGTGGTCGGATTGGAGATCAAACGGGAGCTGGTGCTCGGCGAGCTGCGCAACCCGAAAGACGCATCACTCCCGGTTCTCGCTGCCCTGGGCGGAATGATCTTCCCGGCGCTGATCTACGCCGCCATCAATGCTGGCGACCCGGCGGCACTGCGGGGCTGGGCGGTCCCCGTCGCCACCGACATCGCCTTCGCACTCGGCGTGCTGTCCTTGCTCGGCCGGAGGGTGCCGCCGGCCGCCAAGCTGTTCTTACTCGCCCTCGCCATCGCCGACGACCTGGGCGGCATCCTGGTCATCGCCCTGTTCTTCACCAGCGATCTCGACTTCGGATATCTGGGGTTGGCGGCGACTGGCCTGGCCGTGGTGTGGCTCATGACCCGAGTCGGGGTGCGCAGCGAGGTGCTGTACATCCCGCTCGGCTTCGCCGTCTGGTACTTCTTCTTGGAGTCGGGAGTCCATGCCACGATCGCCGGCGTAGCCCTCGGCTTCCTCACCCCCGCCCGGCCGATGTACAGCGTGCGCGAGTTCGACACACGCGCACGTCGCATCCTCGATCTGTTCCCGACGACTGTGGCGAGCGCAGCGGATCGAGAGCAATCCGATCACGAGGCCCACCTCCTGACGCGGGTAGCCCGGGAGGCGGTGGCACCGCTGAACCGCTGGGAGCATGCCCTCACCCCTTGGGTGTCGTTCGTGATCGTTCCCCTCTTCGCCCTCGCCAACGCTGGAGTCCGATTCGAAGGGTCGATCTTCGACTCGTTGGGTTCACGAGTGGCGCTCGGCGTGGCGGTCGGTCTCGTCGTAGGCAAGATTGTCGGCATCACGTCGTTCTCGTGGCTTGCGATCCGAACCGGGCTGGGGCGGCTCCCCGCCGACACCGGTTGGCGGCACATGCTCGGAGTGGCGGCCACCGCAGGCATCGGGTTCACCGTGGCGCTGTTCATCACCGCGCTGGCGTTCGATTCGGCGGTGATCGCCGATCAAGCCAAGGTTGGGATCTTCGCCGGTTCGCTGGTGGCAGGTGTCGCCGGAGTGTCCATCTTTCGGTTGGGACGCCAGACTGTGGTCGATCCGGAAGCGACCAAGCCGGAGGTGCTGACATGAGACCGCCGCAGACCATCACCTGCATCGACTGTGGCGGGGAGGCCAGCCTGATCACCTTCCTCCCCCCGGAAGACGAGCCCGACCCGGAGCCGGGCACCGCCTTCGCCTATCGCTGCGCCGACTGCGCTGAACGCTTCGACGTCGTCATGGAAGACCCGCTCGACGACGACTGAGACGGAACTGTCCGCCCCCCATCTCTCCACCGGGACGAGGTGGACCAGCGAGTTCGCTTCGCTCACGACCCACTTCGAAGGTCCGCTGCGCGTCCCCTTCGGTCCCCCCAAGAACGGGGGGACACATCAGAAAGCCCCCTTGGCCTCGGAAGGCTGGGGGCTTTCTGGTTTCGGGAGGAACGACTCCGGTGATGCCGGGCCGTCGGTTGGAGGACCAGTTGTTCCGTCCCGATCGGGTCAGGTGCCTGTGGTGAGTCAGGCGGCCGATCGCACCTCGGTGCGGCTGCCGGTGTCGGTGACACCGATCAGCTGGTTGCCGAGGTTGACCAGGGAGAGTCCGACCCGAACTCTGACCGGGGTGCGAATGACGATCTCGTCCACACGTGTGTGATCGACCGTCATGGTGTCGATGGTGCGGCGGGCCCGCACGAAGCCTTCGTAGTACGGGTTCATGGGCGGTTTCCTTCCGAACTGAGAGTGACCTCGAGATATTTCTGAAGTTGGGCGTGGGCATCGGCGAATGCTTCATGTCGTAGCTGGTAACAGTTGACGCCGTCTTCGTTCTTGCCGAACACCACCCGGATCAGTCCTGCTGCTCGCAGGATTCCGATGTGGTGAAAGACGGTGGACTTCGCCACTCCCAACAGGTCGGTGAGTTCACCGAGCGTTGACCCTCCGTCGGCGACTTCACGCAGGATGCGAAGTCGCTTGTCGTCGCCCAGCGCCTTGTGGAAGCGAACCAGCCATCCGGGAGCAGCGTCCGGATCGTGATCGAGATGCTCGTCGGCCACTCCGTAGCCCACGACGACCGAATCGCCGAAGTCGGTGATCAGGGTCCATGGCCGCAGTGTGACGGTGGGAATCATGACCAGCTGCCGAGTCCCGAGCGGAATCTCATAGGCGATGCCGTTGGTGACGCGCTCGATCAGGGTGTGAGGGTCGAGGGCGCCGGACAGGTGGCGGGTGCTGTCGGCGGAGGCGGCGATTGCCGGTCCCCAATTGGCGAGATACGGCGCGTAGGCAGTGTCCCGCGCTACCCGCAACACATTGGCGATAGCCGGACCCATCTCGGCGACGGGCACCTTCATGGCGGCGGTGACACACGACCGGGCGTGTTCCTTGACTGCGGGTAGCACCTTGGCGAGGTCCTCGGGATGCCTGGTCTCCACTGCCTTCTCGACGGCGTCGGGTTCGGCGCTCCAGGCGAGTTCGCAGAGGATCTCGCCGGCGATGTCGCGGTCGAGGGTGTCGAGCCAATGGAGAACGGTGTCGTCGTCCCCCACCGGGGCGTTGACGGCCACATACGTGTAGAGGGTCGCCCACATGCTCCCGTCGCTCATCCCGGTGCGCTCCATCTCGGCGACGGTGTCGGCGGGAATCGCCCTACGGAAGTTCTCGAAGAACTTCTTGCCGAGTTCGTGCTGTTGGGCCCGGTCGTCGCCACCGAAGGCGGACCACAGGGCGAGCATCACATCGAACACGGTCTCGGCCCGGGCCACGACCTCGAACCGCGAGCGGCGTTCGCCTTGGTCGATACGGAGGGGCTGATCGGTGATGTCGGGAGGTGTCATGTCCTGTCCAAGTTCTTCGGTTGGTTCGAAGCTCATCTGTCGTTCGATATCTTTCGAACAGTCCCAGGTTCGCGTAAGACCGATCGACTGTCAAGACAGATTTCGCACTGTTCGAAACTTTTCGAACGCAGGCTCGGCCCCACGGTCAGCCCAGGATCCGAGTGGTACGAGGAACACGCCCGAAACGCACCACAATGGGGTGCATGGAGCGATACGACGCGGTGGTGGTGGGATCCGGCCCCAACGGGCTGGCGGCCGCCGCCACCCTGGCCGATGCGGGCCGTTCGGTGCTGGTGGTCGAACGTGCCACCGAACTCGGCGGTGGGGTCCGCAGCATGTATCTCACCGAACCGGGCGTCACCCACGACATGTGCTCCACCGCCCACCCGATGGCGGCACTGTCCCCGTACTTCCAGACTCTCCCCCTCGAACAGCACGGCCTGGAATGGGTGCAGCCGCCGGTTCCGGTGGCCCATGCCCTCCGCCCGGGTGAGGCCGCTTCACTTCCCCGCGACCTCGACGAGGCGGTCGACTCGTTCGGCCCCGATGGCCCCGCCTACCGAAAGGCGATGGAGCCGATCGTCCGGGACTGGCCGAGACTGCAGGAGGCGATCCTCGGGCCGATTCCTCGGCTTCCCCGTCATCCGCTGTCGGTGGCACGCTTCGGACTCCGGGCGCTGCCTCCCGCCACCGCCGCCACCCGCCGGTTCAGCCTCGAGTCGACCCGGGCGCTCTACGCCGGGTGCGCCGCCCACGCCTTCCTCCCTCTCGGCCGACCCCTCACCGCCTCGTTCGGCTGGTTCCTCATGGCGACCGCCCACCTGGCCGGCTGGCCGCTGGCCCGGGGAGGGAGCGGAAGTCTCGGCGAGGCCCTCGTCTCCTACCTCACCGCCCGCGGTGTCGAGTTCCGGACCGACACGGAGGTCGCCTCACTCGACCAGCTTCCTCCCAGGACGCTCACCCTGCTCGACGTCACCCCCAACCAGTTCGCCCGGATCGCCGCCGACCGTCTGCCACCCGGATACCTGCGCCGGGCTACCCGCTTCGTGCGCGGCCCGGGAGCCTTCAAGCTGGATGCGGTGACCGACGCCCCAATCCCCTGGTCAGACCCGGCGTTGGGCGAAGCGGGCACGGTCCATCTGGACGGAACACTGGAAGAGGTCACCGCCGCCGAACGGGACAGCTTCCGGGGCGTGCACCCTGACCGGCCGTTCATCCTGGTCGTCCAGGCCACCAGGTTCGACCCGACGCGGGCACCGGACGGAACCCACACGGTGTGGGCTTATGCCCATGTTCCGAATGGCTCTACGCGGGATCTCACCGACCACATCTTGGACCGGATCGAAGCTCACGCCCCCGGTTTCCGCGCCACGGTGCGCGGTGTGCACACCACCGATCCGGCCGGCCTGGAAGCCCACAACCCGAACTATCAGGGGGGGGACATCTCAGGCGGGGCGCATACCTTCACCCAACTCGTCTTCCGTCCGTTTCCCCAGCGCGACCCGTACGCCACCCCGCTGCCCGGCGTCTACCTCTGTTCCTCCTCCACCCCTCCGGGTGCCGGCACCCACGGGATGTGCGGCCACCTGGCGGCCCGATCGGCACTGGCATGGACACCGAACTGATCCTCGACATCGAGGAACGGGCGGTGCGGGCGATGCCGCCCGCCGAAACGGTGCGCTTCGGACGATGGCTGGCGGCGTTGGGGCGGGGGACGGCGCTGCGGCTGAACTCGTGCACCACCTTCGGAGAAAGCCCCCGCCGCGAGCTGTTCGAACGCATCGAGCAGGTCGAGCGTAAGTACGCCTCGCGCGGGCGGCTCGCCCGCTTCCGGCTGACTCCCCTCGACCGCCATCTCGACGACCGGCTCCACACCCGGGGCTACGAACGCGGCCCGGAAGTGATCCTCATGACCGGCCCGGTCGGGGGGAGGACCGACGACACGGTGGCCATCGCCCGGGCGGCCGGACCGACCTGGTTGGAGCGATACCGCAACTGGGGCGGCTACGACGAACTGCGCACCTCTGAGATCGCCGAGTCGCTCAACTCGCTCACGTTGGAGACCGGGGTGTTCATGAGTCCGACCGCGATCGGGGTGGCGGTGGTCGACGGCCCGTGGGTGGGGCTGTTCGACATCGTGGTCGACCCGGCTGAGCGGGGAAAGGGGGCGGGCAAGGCGATCACCGCGGCGATGCTGGCGTGGGCCGCGGGCCGGGGGGCGGAACGCTCCTACCTGCAGGTGGTGACCACCAACGAGACGGCGATCGCCATGTACGACCGGCTCGGCTTCACCGACACCTACCACTACTGGTACCGCACCGAAGCCTGACCGCAAACCCTGGGTTCCCCACCGTGTAGAGCGCGGGTTCGGCGCGCCAGTTTCAGTCGGCGACCGGCAGGTCCCGTTCCAGCAGCGACTCGAAGCCGAGCTCCCGGCACAGCGGTTCGAACTCGGACATCACTACGCCACGCCAGCGCAGATCCTCGAGCGTTTCGGCGAGCGGCACGTCGGTCCGCAGCGTCGTCAAGGCCCGATACAGCTGCGCCTCCTCCCGATGAGTGCACAGCGTCTCGGCCAGCTTCTCCGCCCCCCGTACCTTCACGTTCCAGTCCGCCGCGTCGTCGGGAATCGACTCAAGATGGTCGTATTCGAACAACACCACCGACGACGACTTCGCCCCCCACCCCGGAAGCCCGGGAACCCCGTCGGCGGTGTCACCCACCAGCGCCAGGTAGTCGGGATGGAATGGGGATAGATCCCGAACTTCTCGCGCACGTCCTCTTGGGTGAACCGCTTTCGTTCCCGCCGGTTGAACGTCACCACCCGGTCGCCTTCGACGCACTGCATGAGGTCTTTGTCAGGGCTGAGGATCACCACTTGATCGACGTCGTGCATCCAGCGGGCGGCGGCAGTGGCGAGGGCGTCGTCGGCCTCGAACTCGATCATTCCCCACACCGTCACCCCCATCGCCCGCCACGCCCGTTCGGCCAGCGGGAACTGCGCCCACAGGGCCGGTTCGATCCCCTCCCCGGTCTTGTAGCCACTGAACATGTCGTTGCGGAACGACTCGATCACCGTGTCGGTGGCGACCCCCAGATGGGTGACCCCGTCTTCGAGGAGCAGCGCCAGGGTCGAGTCGATGATCCCTGCAACCGCCCCCACCTCCATTCCGCCCGGTGAGCTGCGCGGCGGCACCCCGAAATACGAGCGGAACAGTTCGTAGGTGCCGTCGAGCAGGTGGAGCAGCATCCGCTCATTCTCGCCGTCCCGGACACATCCTGCCCGCCTGCATACGATCAGCGAGGCGTGAGCGTTCAGATTCCCACCGCCGAGGGGTCGCCGCC
>JBKHXZ010000115.1:0-8933 GCA_046565785.1 Acidimicrobiia bacterium | reverse complement strand
CCGACGTAGCCGAGGCGATGGCCGAGACTCCTGCAGTGTGCGAGCAGTTGCACTTCCCACTGCAAAGCGGCTCGAACCGGATCCTGGCGGCCATGCATCGGGGCTACACGGTGGAGAAGTATCTCGACCGTCTGCACATGGCGCGGAACACCATCGACGGTCTGGCGGTCTCCACCGACATCATCGTGGGCTTTCCGGGGGAAACCGAGGAGGACTTCCAGGCGACGCTCGACGTCGTCACCGAGGCCCATTTCGACCACGCCTTCATGTTCATCTTCTCTCCGCGGCCTGGGACGTCGGCAGCTGAGATGTCCGACGACTTCGTCGATCCGCAGGTGATCCAAGAACGGTTCCAGCGGCTGATGGCGGTCCAGACGGCGAACGGTCTCGCCTCCAACCAGGCAGATGTCGGACGGGTGATGGAGGTGCTGGCCGAAGGTCCATCGAAGAAGGATCCGAACGTCGCCACCACTCGGACCCGCACCGGCAAGGTGGTGCACGTGCCCGGATGCCACGAGGTGGGCACGTTCCTCGATGTCGAGATCGTCGAAGCCACCCAGCACTATCTCGTCGGGAGCTTGGTCTGAGAGAGCTCCTGGTCATCGTCGGCCCCACGGCCGCCGGCAAGAGTGCGGTGGCGCTCGAGGTGGCCGAAAGAATCGGCGGGATGATCCTTTCGCTCGACTCTATGCAGGTCTATCGGGGGATGGACATCGGCACCGCCAAGCCGTCACAGGCCGAGCGGCAGCGTCTACCGCACGCCATGATCGATCTCGTCGACCCGTCCGAGGAGTTCTCGGTACGAGCCTTCCAACAACAGGCGCGTCGGATCATCGACGAGGCGGACATTCCGGTGATCTTGGCCGGGGGTTCGGGCCTGCACATGCGGGCAGTGATCGACCCGATGGAATTCCTCCCGACCGACCAAGAGCTTCGTCGCCAGCTCGAGGCTGCAGAGCCCGACCAACTGGTTTCCGAACTGTTGGGGGCCGATCCGGCTGCCGGCGACCATGTTGACCTGGCCAATCCGCGCCGGGTGATCCGGGCGGTGGAGGTGTTGAGGTTGTCCGGCCGCGCACCGTCGGCGGTGGCCGCCGATCCACATCGCGCGGCTGTGGCTCGCTACGAGGCGCTGTACCCGTGCCGCATCTTGGGGGTCGATCCGGATGACGATCTGGCCGCGCGGATCGAAGACCGTATCGAGGTCATGGTCAACGCGGGATTGCTCGACGAGGTCGAGCGCCTGCAGGGACGAATGGGCCGGACGGCATCCCAGGCGGTGGGGTATTCCCAACTCGGTCCAGTGGTGCGGGGTGAGGCGGAACTCGCCGACGGGCTGGCGGCGACGAGGAAGGCCACCTGGGAGTTGGCTCGGCGTCAGCGTGCCTGGTTTCGCCGGGATCCTCGCGTGCGTTGGGTGAATCCGTTGCAGGATGATCCGGTGGCGGCTGTCATGGAGTTCGCATGAAATTCGTCAAGATGCACGGACTGGGTAACGACTTCGTCGTGGTCGATGCAGACGTGCACCTGAACGCCGATCTGATTCGTCGTCTGTGTGATCGCCATTTCGGTGTGGGTGCGGACGGGGTGCTCAGCATCGGCGTGACCGACGGCATGGTGACGATGGGGTACTGGAACGCCGACGGCTCGGCGGCAGAGATGTGTGGGAACGGCCTGCGCTGTATCGCTCGGCTGGCGGTGGACCGTGGACTGGCCGCCGCCGGCCGGTTCGAAGTGCGGACGCCGGCGGGTGTGAAGCGGGTCGAGGTTGGGGCCGAGGTCCGGGTCGATCTGGGTATGCCGGTACTCGGTGACGGGATCGAGTACCAGAGCCGCTTCTTCCGCACCGTCGACGTTGGCAATCCCCATGCCGTGACCGAGGTGGACGACGTCGATCGTGTGCCGGTGGATGATGTCGGTCGGGCCCTCCAGGACCAGTTCCCGAACGGGGTGAACGTCGAGTTCGTCACGTTCGGGGAGGCCGAGGTGAAGATGCGAGTCTGGGAGCGAGGGGTGGGGGAGACCCTGGCATGCGGCTCAGGGATCGTTGCCGCAGCCGCGGTAGCTCGCCGCGCCGGCGGAGGTGACGGGATCACCGTCACCATGCCGGGCGGTACAGCTCGCGTCGAGTTCGAAGACGGCGGTGCCTGGCTCGTGGGTCCGGCCGACTACGTCTTCGACGGTACGTGGAATCCGCACTGAGCCGGTGCTTGGTTGCCTCAGGGCCACGCCGGTTGGGCAGACGGCCAACCGGCGTGTCGTATCCGCTGTCCTGTCCCGTTCAAGGACTCCGGTCCGCCCGCGGGCGGCCCCTCGCTGCAGAGCGGCGCTCGGCAGTCTCCCCAACGTCGCTGACGCAGCTGGGGGAGACAGTCAGGCCAGCTTGCGCAGGACCGTGACGACCTTGCCGATGATGGCGACGTCCCGTTCGAACACCATCGGCTCGTAGGCCGGGTTCTCGGAGATCAACATCACCTTGCCATTGGCGCGACGGAGGCGCTTGACGGTGGCTTCCTCGCCGTCCACCAGCGCCGCCACGATCTCGCCGTCACGTGCATCGTCCTGTTTGCGAACGACCACGTAGTCCCCGTCCAGGATCCCGGCATCGATCATCGAGTCACCGCGGACTTCGAGCATGAAGACCGGTCCGTTCCCGACCAGATCGGTGGGGAGGGCCATCACGTTCTCGACGTCTTCGGCGGCGAGGATGGGAGAGCCGGCGGCGATGCGCCCGAGGAGTGGGACGTCGCGCAGGTGCTCGTCGTCCCGGGTGCTGGGAACCGGGGCTGCATCCTCCCCGGAACCACCGAGGATTTCGATGGCGCGCGGCTTGGTGGGGTCTTTGCGGATGTATCCGAGACGGGACAGGGTCGACAGATGTGAGTGGACCGTCGACGGGGACGAAAGCCCGAGCGCCTCGCCGATCTCCCTTACCGACGGGGGATAACCGCGCTCGTTGACCTTGGCGCGGATGAAGTCGAGAACCTGTTGCTGGCGCTTGCTGAGCGGGGCGGTGCCGCCCGGGCCGGTGGTGTCGGTCATGTGTGTGTCTCCTCCGTCTCGGTGTGATGGTACCGGGGTCGTCTTCGCGTTCCAAACATCTGTTCGACTTGACCATCGAACGGATGTTCGTGTATTGTACCGAACAGATGTTCGGACGACAAGGACTCGCATGTGCAGAGGATCCGAGGAGCGCCTGGCTCGGAACTGCGTGCGTTCGTGTCGCACCCCGTCCGTACGTTGTCGGCAACCGACCAGGAGCACACGCATGACCTACGCCATCGACACCTACGACTTCCCGACCCCGAGACGGGCCAGCGGCCGTCGCTATCTCGTTTCGCCTCGCCTGATCGTGGCCATCGCCGCACTGGGGTTCGTGACCGTCCTCATGACCTCGGTGCAGGCGGACCAACCGTTGGCGACCATGCCCCACGTCGTCGAGCAGGGCGAGACATTGTGGTCGATCGCCGAGTCGGTGACGACGCCCGGCGGTGACGTCCGGGAGACGCTGGTGGTGGTCCGGGGCCTGAACGATCTCGAGGGGTCGACGATCCATCCTGGACAGGTTCTTCTGCTTCCCGCCGGTTGAACCAGTCCGGAAGCGGTACGCTTCCGGACCCCATGCAATGTCCGGAATGTGCCTTCGCCGACACGCGCGTCATCGATTCGCGTCCGGCGGATGGCGGCACCGCGATCCGCCGGCGGCGAGAGTGCGAACGGTGTGAGGCGCGCTTCACCACCTACGAGCGACTGGCGACGGTCCGCATGGTGCGGAAACGTTCCGGCCTGCTCCAGCCGTTCGATCCTGCCAAGGTGCGTGCCGGGCTGGCATCGGCGTTGGCCGATCGGCCGCTTCCCACCGGGGGTGTCGACGGGATCGTGGAACGTATCGACGCTCAGCTCCAGGATCTCGGCCCCACCGTGGAGTCCGAGCGCATCGGTCAGCTGGTGCTCGCCGAACTACGGGCGATCGACGAGGTCGCCTACCTCCGCTTCGCGTCGGTCTATCAGGACTTCCAGGGCGCCAGAGATTTCGAAGAGGCGCTGGCTTCGCTCGAAGAGCCGGTGACGCTCAACGATTGACGATCAGCGGACTGGTCAGCGGTTCGATTCGTTCCCGAGCCCATTCGACGATCGACCCGGCGGCATCGGCCCAACTGTCGGTGACGAAGTTCATCTGGGTGGAGAACTCCTCCACGTGCTCTTCGGCCAGTTCCGCATCACGTGCCCGCAGGGCGTCGAGATACGACATCTGCCAGTCGGGGAGCGAGGCAGCTAGATCTGTCATCGCCTGACGGTGGGTGTCGGTGAGCTCGTTGGCGGGGAGCGAGGCCACGCCCGATTGGAAGTCGGTCACCCAGGAGGTGACGACTTCGGTGGTTGCGGTCAGCCCGTCGAGGTTCGTGGTGGTTGGGAGTTCGATCGGTCGGGTGATCAGCTCGATCGCCGAGGCATAGGCGATCGATTCGGCGACTGTCGTTCCCACCGAGAGCGCTGCGCTCGACTGGGCGACCGCCTGCTCGCGGACCGGTGCCAGGTCCGAGTCCACCGGCATGTCCCCGGCTACGGCGAACAACCGACGGGCGGCTTCGTCCAGGCCGGCGAGGGCGGTGGAGGCGACGAGTGGCTCATCGACCGAGCCGTCGGCCAGGTCGTCGAGGACCGGCTGAATCGCATCGAGGTAGCCGACCAGGCGTGCCGATTCGGCGGTGACGGCCTCGATCGCTTCTGCGGTGGCCGCATCGCCCCACGTCAAAGCACGCCACCCTGCTGCCAGCACCAGTGCGACGAGGATGACGATGGCGACGATCTTGCGCTTTCTCACGCCGGTCTGAACGAGGGTCGAGTCGAGGTCTGTCGGAATCCAACCTTCGATGTCTTCGTCAGGTCCGAGATTCCACAGTTCCTCGACCAGGAGCCCGGTGCGAGACAGCGTGTCGGTGTCGGTCACCGGCGCGAATCGCCTTTCGGCTACTGCAGGCACCGGATCGCCCGGTTCGGGTGCGGAGTCCGGGGTGGCGACAGGTGGCGGGATGGACTCGCGCTCGATCACAGCGACCGAGGCTGTCACCGGGGATGGGTCGAGGGACACCGAGGGGAGCGTGCGGCGTACCGGTGCAGGATGGGGCGGGTGGCTGCCGCGTCGACGACGAGCCGACGCGCGCAGGCGGCGGCCCGGCGTGTCTTCGATGGTCGACGGATCGACCCGATGATCGAGGAGGCACATCCCGTTGCGAACGGTGACCTGTGCCTGACACTCGGTACAGTATCCGTGTGGCAAGTCTGTCAGCTCCGTGGTAAGTCCGCCCGACCGCCCCACGTATATGACGAACTGTCAGGTTAGCTACACGCGGCTCGATCGCGAACTACCTCCGCCTCGACAGGCGCACGACGGTGATGCCGGCTTCGACCTCGCTGCCGCCGACGACGTCGAGCTGGCTCCCGGTCAGCGCGGGGCGGTGCCCACTGGTCTGGCAGTGGCGATTCCCGACGGCTTCGCTGGACTGGTCCTTCCGAGGTCGGGTCATGCCTCCCGCCATGGCATCGGCCTGGTGAATGCGCCGGGCCTGATCGACAGTGGCTACCGGGGGGAGATCAAGGTGCTGTTGGTCAACCATGGCGACGAGACGGTCACGTTTCGTCGAGGAGAGCGCATCGCGCAGCTGATGATCACCCCCTTGCCGTATGTCGAGTTGATCGAGGTCGACGAGTTGGATTCGACCGGTCGGGGAGCGGGCGGTTTCGGTTCGACCGGCCGCTGACAGGTTTGGCAGTAGGTCGCGACCAGCCGCTATCATCGCCCTCCCTGCGGAAGTAGCTCAGCTGGTAGAGCGCAACCTTGCCAAGGTTGAGGTCGCGGGTTCGAGCCCCGTCTTCCGCTCCAATGACCGGCCCGGCCGGTCTTTTTGATCGTCGGGGCGATCGAAACGTGGCGACGTGGCCGAGTGGTTAGGCACGGGTCTGCAAAACCTGTTACCCCGGTTCAATTCCGGGCGTCGCCTCCAATCCACAACAACCGAGATCCCGGGCCCTTAGCTCAGGGGGAGAGCGCTTCCCTGACACGGAAGAGGTCAGTGGTTCAAATCCACTAGGGCCCACCCCAGAGGGCCTCCGGCACATCGCCGGGGGCCCTCGTGTTGACATTCGAGTCGAAAAACTGCCGTCAGCATTTGCATTCGGCGCCATTCCGTTGGATCGTTATGTCTGACCGGCGGAATGCCAGGCCGTCGGGAATGCACAACGGCGAACAGACGTTCGGAGAGACGTGCGAGAGATTCAGACCCAGACGAAGACCAAGACCGCGCCCGACCGGCGCATCGCGCCCGACCGGATGATGGCCGACAGCCTCGGCCAGTATCTGGAGGGTTTGTCGCGCTCGGACCTGCTGACCGCCGCCGAGGAGGTCGAACTTGCCCAGGCCATGGAGGCCGCCGCCGACGCCGCCGACAAGCTGGAAGCGGGCGTGAAGGATCCCAAGGAGCGCCGCGAGCTGCAGCGCCTGGTGGAGGAAGGCCGTAAGGCCCGTGAGCGGTTCATCGAGGCGAACCTGCGACTGGTGGTGTCGAATGCCCGCCGGTATGCCTCCAACGAGTTGGAGATGCTCGATCTCATCCAGGAGGGAAACCTCGGCCTGATCACCGCGGTCGAGAAGTTCGACTGGACGAAGGGTTTCAAGTTTTCGACGTACGCCACCTGGTGGATTCGCCAGGCGATGCAGCGCGCCCGTGCGACCCTGGCCGACTCGATTCGGATCCCGTCGGGTGTCTACGACTTGATCCCCACTGTGCGGTCTGCTTCCGACCAGTTGCGGGTCAGCCTGGGTCGTGCGCCCAGCCCGGAGGAGATCGCCGAAGAGTCCGGCTTGTCGCTGCGTGATGTCGAGAAGGTGCTGGCCGTGGCCGGAACCGTTCCGCTCGAATCGCCGGTGGGCGAGGACGGCGCCACGTTGGGCGATTTCATTGCCGACGAGCAGGCGATCGACCCTGAGCGTGCCGCCGAGGTCGCCTCTCTCGGCCGTGCTATCGACGACGGCCTGGACGGGCTCACCGAGATCCAGCGGACCGTGGTGATGATGCGCTTCGGTCTGGATTCGGGCCGTCCGGCGACGATGGATGCCATCCGCAAGGCCACCGGCCTGTCTGCCCGTCAGACGTCAGCCGTGCTCAACGAGGCCCTCGAAGCTCTGCGTGCCCACCTGGTAGCCGTCGAAGACATGCGAGTCGCCTGAAGTCGCCCACCCCGGGATGCCGGGGGCGCCGCTCCGATCCTGGGTTCCCTCCCGGGAGGGTCAGCGACGCCGGCGGGGTGTTCCGGTCCTGTTGGTCCCCCCGAGGTGTTGCGGTCGTCTTTCCCCCCAGGAGCGCCAGCGACGTTGGGGGGACAGGCCCGCCTCCGGCGGGCCAGGGGGGCGGTAGGTGTGCTCCGACGCCCGGACCTCAGTCCCCGGACATTCCCTCGAGCTTGTCGGCAGCATCACCGACAGCATCGGCGATCGCATCGGCGTTCCCTTCGAGAAGTGGATCGATCTGGGACGCAGTCGGGTCCGGCAATTGTTCTTTCAGGAAGTCCACGGCGGCGTCCGCGCCGCCTTTTGCCTTATAGGCGGGTAGTCCTGGTCGTCCTTCGATTGCCTGGATCAACTCGTCCATGTCGCAATCTCCTGGATAGGATGGCATCTATTGATTTGATGTTCGGCCACTCCGAGGATGCCGACCACCAGATTCACCGTTCCGAACCTACCAGCGGAGGAGGCATCACCCCCATGCCCATGTCTGACGAACACAAGGCTGCCTTGGCTCAGGGCCGCCGTGAGGGTCGCGCAGTGAAGGAGTACCTGAAACTCCTCGGTTCTCGTCGTCCGGGTCGTCCGGTTACACGGGAATCTCTCGAGAAGCGGATTGCCGGACTGAACGAGAAGATCGACGCTGAGGAAGATCCGCTCAAGAAACTGGAGATGATCCAGAGTCGGATCGATGCCGAAGATCAACTGGCCGACATCGAGGACGCAGTCGACGCCGACGAGGTCGAAAAGGAATTCATCGAGGTCGCCAAGTCCTATTCGGAGCGCAAGGGAATCACGTATTCGGCATGGCGCGAGGCTGGCGTTTCCGCTCAGGTCCTGCGGGCAGCCGGTATCCCTCGCACCCGACGCGGCTGATTTCAGTCGAGCTGACGGTCCCGGGCATTCTCCCGATGGAGGTGCCCGGGACTTGTCGTTTCAGTCCCAACCGAGTTCGTGTAGTCGGTCGTCGTCGATTCCGATGTGGTGTGCAATTTCGTGAAGAACGGTCTTGCGAATCTCGGCTTCGAGTTCTTCACCTTCCAGACCCAATCGCAGATGAGGCTGACGAAAGATCGTGATCTGGTCGGGTATCGCGCCCCAGTAGTCGCCTGACCGTTCCAGGAGATTGACGCCCTCGTAGACTCCGAGCAGGCCGTTTCTATCCGGGTCCTGTTCTTGGGTGGGATGTTCTTCGACGACGACGATCAGATTGTCGATTCGCTCGACGACCCAGTCGGGCAGTTCGTCCAATACCCGGTCCACGACGGCTTCGAACTCACGACGGTGCATGCGGAGGGATTCAACCATCCTGCGGCCAGGCGACGGGTGTGTTCGGGGGCAGGGATGACCGCTCCCGACCGATCGACCGCACAAGAGCGGGTTCCCGGACGGGGATGCTGTCGCTTGGGTGTCCTGCCGGTGCAGCCGAGTTGACCAGTCTGCTCACATCGGCGATTCTTGCGTCTGCCAAGGGCGCTTAGCTCAGCGGGAGAGCGCTGCCTTCACACGGCAGAGGTCACAGGTTCGATCCCTGTAGCGCCCACTGTCACGTTCGTGGGGGGACGACCCCCCAACACCCCCCGGGCTGTCACGTTCGTGGGGGGACGACCCCCCAACACCCCCCGGGCTGTCACGTTCGTGGGGGATCGAC
>JBKHXZ010000114.1:0-4864 GCA_046565785.1 Acidimicrobiia bacterium | reverse complement strand
CCAGACGGTCCGATGATCACGACGACCTCTCCCTCGTGCACGGTGGTGCTGATCCCGCGCAGGGCCTGGAACTCGCCGAACCATTTCTTCACGCCGTCACAGACGACGATCTCCTTCTTGCCGTTGTCACTCATCGAGGGCTCCTATCGAGTTCCGACGCCGAGCTTGCGCTCCAGCCGCTGGCTGGCCCGGCTGAAGTTGTAGGTGAAGATCCAGTAGACGGCGGCAGCGAACAACAGGTTCTCGAGGATGGAACCGAGCGAAGCCGGCTGGTTCGGAACGATGTCTCGTGCCACGCGGAAGAACTCGGCCAGTCCGACGATCGCCACCAACGAAGTGTCCTTGAACAAGGCGATGACCTGACCGACGATGGCCGGGATGACCGCCCGTAGCGCCTGGGGAAGCGTGATCAGCATCGTCATCTGGGCGGTGGTCATTCCCAAAGCCTTCGCCGCCTCGTACTGGCCGCGAGGGATGGACTGCAACCCACCGCGGACGTTCTCGGCCAGGTAGGCAGCCGAGAACGCGGTCATCCCGCCCAGGACGAGCACATTCGGATCGAACTCCAACTCGGGCGGAAGGAAATTCAGGATCCCGAATCGGGAGATGAACAGAACGGTGATCAGTGGCACGCCGCGCACCACTTCGATGTAGCCGGTGGAGAGGAGCCGGAAGATGGGCATCGTCGAAGTGCGGCCAAGTGCCAGCAGCACACCCATCGGGAAGGACAGCAGCAGCGCTCCCACCGCCAGCATCATCGTGAGGTTCAACCCGCCGTAGTACTCGTTTCGTGTGTCCAGTCCGGTCCCCGCGTCGCCCACCACGAAGATGTACGACACGAACAGAGCCGCAGCCAGCCAGGTGAGGATCATGTTGCGTCGACCAACCGCGGACGAGGCGAACGTCGGCGTTGCGAGGGTCAGCACGGCCAGGACGATGAGGAGGGCGCGAGCGACCATGGGCGCAGACATCAGCCAAAGGGCGGCTGCGGACACAACGACCGCGGCGTTGATCAGTCCGCCCCGTTCCCGGTCTGCACGTGACACGGCCACGATCAACCCGACTCCGGCCACGCCGATCCCGGCGATCCACGGAATCCAAGAGCCGGTGACCGTCGCCCAGTCGACGACAGGGTTGCGCTGGATGTGGAGATAGATCACCGGCAGGCTGACCAGCCCGAGCGCCGTGGTGACCGCCCGCAGGGTTCCCGCCGGAATTCTGGGTGCGACCACGCGACCGAGACCGTGTCCTATCACGCCGACGACGGCCCCGATGGTCAGCGGGATCTGAGTACTCGACGCAATGGGCAGCAGCCAGATGACCGCCAGGAAGAACACGACTCCTCCGCCGACCACCGTCAACGTGCGGACGCTCTCGACCAAGGCCCGATCCCGTGCCAATCGCACGAGGATGACCGAGGCGGCAATCAGCACGAGACCGCCAACACCCACCGCGAAACGCGCTCCGAAACTGTCCGGGGCGAGCAACCCGACGATCAGTCCGACGATGCCCGCCGAACGAAGTCCGGCCGCGATCCGAACCGGGGAGGTCCGCCCGGTCGGACGCCACACCGCCATGGCGAATCCGGTGAGGAACAGGACGATGTGGAGCGACAACCAGATGCGGCCGATGTTCGACCTGGGATATCCCTCGATGGCGTAGTTGGTCGCATTGCGGGGGATCACTTCCCACAGGCGCTCCTCGGCGAACAGGAACCCGAAGATCCCACGGAGAGCAAGGAGGACGACCGCTCCAAGAACGACCGTGACGATCGTGCTCAACAGCGACCCGAACAGGTTCCGGCGCAACCAGACGACCGCACCGGGCTGTCGAGCCTCCGGTGGCGGCTCCGGGGGGACGATCCGATCGGTCACACGGGCAGAGGTCATCGTTCCACCAGCCGCAACCGACGGTTGTAGTAGTTGACGATCGCCGACAACACGAGACTGACGGCGAGATAGAAGACGATCCAGATAAGGAACGTCTGCATCGCCTGCCCGGTCTGGTTGGCCAGCGTCTGTCCGACCGCCACGATCTCGGGGTACGCCACTGCGATGCCCAACGACGTGTTCTTCGCAAGGTTGAGATACTGGTTGCCGATCGGCGGAAGGATGATGCGGAAAGCCTGCGGGAGAATGATCATGCGCAGCAACTGGCCACGTCGCAGCCCCAGGGCCAACCCCGCTTCGGTCTGGCCCTTCGGCACGGCGAGCACCCCTCCTCGCACGATCTCCGCGATGAAGGCAGCCGTGTAGAGCGTCACCCCGACCCACACTCCGAAGAAGGCGGGCGTCATCGTCATGCCTGACGAGCCGATCTGCGGGAAGCGACCGGGTACCACGACATCAGGACGCGCAAAACGAAGCGGGTTCCCTCCCCGCAGGAAGTCGAACTTCTGGTCGAGGAAGCGCAGAACGAAGTCCACCAGGTCGGCGATGGCGGCGGTCAACCCGGGGAAGGCGAGAAAAACGAAAGCCCCCACTGCGGCGGTGAGTCCCGCGAGTCCGAGGCGGAACCAATCGTCGTCGGTGAGCTTGGCCAAGCCTGCGGGAGAGCGCAGGGAGTCCAGGAAACGGCGGATCCAGCGCACCCCGTACCAGACGACGACACCCGCCAACGCCAACTGCCAACCGATGGTGGGGATCGCCTCCACCACCCACACGGCCGCCTGCCACAGCCACCCGAACACTCCAGCGAGCGGATGAGCGAACCAGCCGACGACGGCAGCCCCGAGGAATGCGAGCGCCGCGTACCGTGCCGGATGGGTGTCCGATCCGGTTTCTTCCAATCTCCGGATCCGGGAGCGGTAGACCGTTCGTGCGGCGATAACGCCACCGATGAGGAATACCGCCCACTGCCAGAACGTGTCGGTTGGGAACAACCAGGGGATGGAGATTCCCTTGTTGGAGACGATGAGCCACTGGCTTCCTTCCTGTTCGGCGCTGACGTCGGGGAAGGTGAGCGTGGCGACGAAGAACCAGAAGACGATCTGAACGAGGAGGGGAATGTTGCGCAGGAGCTCCACGTAGAAAGTGGCGATCCGGTTCAACAGCCAGTTGGCCGACAGTCTCGACACCCCGACCAAGACTCCGAGAACCGTCGCCGCCAGGATCCCCGAGAAGGTGATCCGGAACATGTTGACCGCCCCGGTCTGCAACACCTGAAACCCGTTCTCGGGGTCGGTGAAGATCCCCTCACCGATCTGGATCCCGGCCGGACGGGACAGGAAATCCCACCCGAACGAGCGGCCCTGCGCCTCCAAGTTGGCCGCCGCCTGGAAACCGAGGATGAGGGCGAGACCAACGATCCCGCCGAGCACCAGCAGCTGCGCCGCCCACTTCAGGAACGTGGCGTTGCGCCACAGCGGAGGACGCTTTTGAGGTGCTGCGATTCGGGTGCCGCTGGCCATGGCCTGGTGAAGGACCGGGTGGAATCACCGAGCAAGCGGTGATTCCACCCGGTCAGTTCATGCTGCGATCAGCGAGCAGGCGGCGGATACTGCAGTCCACCGTCGGCGTACAGCGCGTTGAGTCCTCGCTCGAGTCCGAGGGGACGCAGGTGACGGTCGAAGATGTCGGCATAGTTTCCGACCTGCTTGATCACCTGATAGAAGGCATCTGCCGGCAATCCCATCACGGACTGCAGCTCTGCTTCTCCTCCGAGCAGGCGGGCGACCTCGCCGTTCGGCGGGTTGGCAAGCATGTCGTCGACGTTGGCCTGGTTGACACCCTGCTCTTCGGCGATCTGCATGGCGTAGATCGTCCAGGTGACCACGTCACCGAACCGAGAGTTGTTCTGCGCCCATGCCGGACCCAGCGGTTCCTTCGAGATCGGCACCGACGGGAAGATCACCCAGTCGCCGCCTTCCGGATCGGCCGCCTTACGGGAACCCAGACCGGATCCGTCGGTCGTCACCACGTCACAGGCACCCGACTTGAAGTTCTCCATCACGATGTTGAAGTCCTCGAAGGTGTTCAACGTGATCGAGATTCCGAGCGCTTCTGCCGCTTCGGAGATGTTCAGCTCGGTGGTGGTGCCGGCGTTCGTGCACACGACCGCCCCGTCGATCTCAGACAGTGCCGAAGCCGACGAGAATCCGTCTGCGGCCCGTCCCATCACCTGCTGACCGTCGTAGTAGGTGGTCGGACCGAAGTCGAGACCCAACTCGGTGTCCCGGCTCTGGGTCCAGGTGGTGTTCCGGGACAGCAGGTCGATCAGGCCGGAGTTGATCGCCTCGAAGCGGGCAGCTGCCGTCAACGCCTCGTATCGAACCGCATCGGCATTTCCGAACAGGGCCGCCGCCACCGCCCGACACAGGTCGACGTCGAAACCGACGAAGTTGCCGGCCTCGTCCTTGGAGCCGAACCCGGGCAGCGTCTCGTTCACGCCGCAGTTCAGTTCACCTCGGGCGAGCACCGTATCGAGCAGGTCGCCACCGGTCTGGGCGCCGCCGTCGCCGTCACCGTCCGAAGGCGGCGCGGTGGTCTCGGTCGATCCGTCCGGGGCCTCGGTGGTGGTCGTCGTTTCCTCGGCTTCGGTACCGCACGCGGCGAGTACCAGCGCAAGGATCGACAGCATGATCATGAAGTGTCTCTTCATGTGTTTCCTCCCATTCGTTCCTGGGGCAACCCCTGAGGGGTGCGCCCGGACCCTAGCCCGATACGCCCCTGCCGTGCAGGGATCTGCCGGGGGGTTGTTACGCAACCAACGTCGGGATGCTGAAAGCGGTTCCAGGGAGGACCGTCAGACGAGCAGCAGCCGGATCCGGTCGGTGAGGCTGTCGGGATCGAGACCGATCGACGTCAGGACATCGTCGGCCGACCCGAACGGCAGGAACGCGTCGGGAATTCCGATGGTGTGGACC
>JBKHXZ010000113.1:0-3023 GCA_046565785.1 Acidimicrobiia bacterium | reverse complement strand
CTTCACCGCCACGACGGAGGAACGTGCCAGGCGACCAGATGTTGTACGGGGCGATCAGCAGTTCCACCGGGAAAGCCAGCGGGGACCGACCCGCAGTGCGAAGGGCGTCAGCACCGCCACGCACCCCTTCGGAGACGTCGTACAGGCTGTAGCCGCCCTGATAGCCAGGCAGCATCTCCTCACCTTGGGCGAGGAACCCCATCCGCATACCGAGCTGCGTGTACTGCTTGCCACGCTTCACGGGCTCCAGAGCCCGCCAGGCTTCCATGCGCCCGCCCCACTTCGTAGCGCCACTCAAGGCCCCAATAGAACCACGAACGTAGTTGCCTGCCCCGTCGAGCGTCGTGGCCCCCTTCAGCAGCTTCGTAGCGGTCCAAGAGGCACGGGCAAGGTGGTCGACGTTCGCTCGGGCACCGACAGCCCCGGCGTGGTAGAGGCCACGCACCAGCGCACCGCCACGGCCGACACGGTTCGCCATCCAACCAATCCGGGCCAGGTTCGTCACCGAACCGACCCCGGTGCCCAGCAGGGCGATGTTGAGCGCCGGCAGCACAATGTCGTCGATCGGCCCCGTCACGGCGTCGATCAGGTTCTTGCCGAAGTCGAGCGGGTTCTTCGAGTCGGCAAGCTTCTGCCACTTGTCGCCCCACGACGAGAACTCGGAGCCGATCGCACCAAAGTCCCAGAACAAGTCCAGGTCTGTGGCGGCAGCCAGCAGTCCGGTCGGCTGCGTCCACTGACCGATCTTGTCCAGCAGCGAATCGGTGGGCATCGAGCCCCAGCCTTCGCCGCCCTGGTCACGCTCCCAGTCGTCCTGGATCATCTGCCAGCGGACACTGTTCAGCGACGGATCCCAGCGGGAATCCACCTCGCCGTCCACGGGTGGATCGAGCAACCCTCGTTCTATCGCTTCGAGCTTGAAGCGCTTCACGGCATCGACCGTGGGGGCGGTCGGGGCTTCCTCCCCCACCACCTCCGCAACCACCGACCGGGTACGGTCGATACGGGACAACCCGAACCCCGGATCACGGAGATTCGTGCGGACCGTCGCCAACGGGGACTGTTCGGGCTCTGGACGGAAGTCAGCATCCCAACCCGACAGCAGCTTGCCAATCAGCCCTGGCTCCACGTCCTGGTTCGCCAGGTCGAACCGCACAGCGTCCGGGAGCGCCGGGAGAGACCAACGCTGCTCGACAGCGCTGATCTCTTTCATGCGCCGATCGAAAGCCGTCGCATCGAACGTGGAAACCTGCTCGGTCGACGTCTGTGGGGCGTCGAACGCCGACGATGCCAGGAAGTCACTCATTTCCTAGACACCCCCGGTCAGGAGCGTTCAGGCGAATGGCGGGCGGGGCGTGATTCGCTCCTTGGCCCCGCAATAGATTCACTCGACGTAGTACGTCTTCATGAAGAGTCGCCACCAAGGGCGAGTCTTTACGATCACCTCGCCGTACTTGATCCCAGTCCACGGACCATTGCCGATCTCGCAGCAGTTCATTCGCTGAACAGCCAGTCCTGCTCGCCCTGGATGACGATCCGCTTCCCGTACCCGGCACGACGCACCATGTGGGCGGCGTTCACTGCCGCATCCAACTGGCCGTCCGGCGCAGAAATGGTTACACGTTGACCGGTATTTCGGACAACGACTGCCCCCGCCGGTGCAGCACCTTCCGGGGTCGGTATGAAACCGTACTCATCCACCGTGAAGGTGCGAACAGTTTCATCCCCTACCTTCACCACCAACGGCGACTGCACTACCATTTCGGCACCGTCTGGGCTACCGTTCCGGTACGGGGTCTGCGGCGGGGCCACATCACCGGGCGTGATACCACGGGTGCCGGCCGGCACCCACACGTACCCAGCAGCAGGATCCGTCACCTCATGGTGCCTGGTGCGGTACGAGCGGGTCGTCACCCCATCGGACACCAGATGCTCCGACACACGCTCGAAGCCTTCCACCTGTGGCTGGGTGGTGTACACCGACACGTTCGTAGCGCCAAGCTCCATCAGGGACTTGGCGACCGAAGCAAGCTGGTCGGGGCGAGGCTGAAGTTCCAGCCGTTCACGGGTGACACCCGTCTTGTACGTGATCGACGCATCACCTGCGTCGTCGGAGTAGTCCCGCCACCGGATCGACATGCCGTCCACCGTCACGATGTCGGGAAGCTCTGCTTCTTCCGGATAGACGCCGACGTTCGACACGAACGGCAGGCCGGACGCATCTGCAATCTCTTGCAGATCCTCGGCCGTTTTGCCGAACTGGAGGTCGGCGGTGCCGTCAATATGCACGAACATACCGAACAGGTGGGTTCGCAACGGCGAGTTACGGTCGTACAGCAGACGATCCTCGGACCAGTCCGACAGGTCCACCGGCTCGATCCGCAGCTCAGGCTGCTCCGACACGACCTTGCCGAGACGACGGGAAGAACCGTACCATTGCGGTACGGTTCCGTCGTGCTCGAACACGATCCTATCACCGGGCTGCGTGAGGGGGTGGCCGTCGATCAGGTCCGAGTTCAACCACTCGTCGACGACAGCATCAGGTGCCGTCACGGCAGCCGTGAAGCGTCTCGGATCCTTCGCCATCACAGGCTTGATCGGCAGCCAACGAGGCTTGCCGTCACGGCCTTTCAGTGCCGGATACAGATGGTTGAGCAGACGTCCCGTCTCAGGCCCCTCAGGGGCCACCACAGCCGTCTGACCGTCCGATGTGCGAATCTCCCCCAGATCGGGTCCAGAGGCCGTCAGAGCGGCCTCAGAGAGCCCTGTGGGACGAACTGACGCCAACGGATGCAACGCACCCGAGATAGCGGCAGACAACATGTTCGGACCATCGCCGTCCGGCATGTCCACGTCACCGATCTGGCGTGTCTTGCGCCAGCCGGCGACGAGCGCCTTCTTCACCTCTTCCGGGTCTCCGAACCGGTCGAGCAGATCGTTGATCGCAAACCGAGCAGCTTTCGGAGTTTCCGTGAGTTTCGACGAACCGAATACCGCCTGGGCGACCTCAACTTCATCGAACT
>JBKHXZ010000112.1:0-1776 GCA_046565785.1 Acidimicrobiia bacterium | reverse complement strand
GCCAGGGGGGCGGTCGGTGCATGCTTGTTCTGTTGGTTCACCTGGTTCATGGAAGGCACGGCGCCATCGCGGTGATCGAACTCGTCGAGGGAACGGAGGTAGAGGTCGGTGATCCTGCTGATGCGGTTCCCAACGGTCGCCGTCCCCGTTCGAATGTAGCTCCGGTTTCGGTGTCCCGGCGGGCGCGTCACAATGGTCCGGGTCGAAAGGACAACCTGTGAGTGGGACCGTCACCGCGGTCGTCGAGATCCCGCGGGGGAGTCGGAACAAATACGAGATGGATCACGAAACCGGCGAGATCTGGCTCGACCGGACACTCTTCACCGCCACCCGGTACCCGGCCGACTACGGCTTCGTGCCGCACACCTTGGCCGAGGACGGTGACCCGCTCGACATCCTGGTGCTGGGGACCGAACCGACCTTCCCGGGCTGTCGGATCAAGGCCCGCCCGATCGGTGTGTTCCTCATGGAGGACCAGGGTGACCCGGACCACAAGATCATCGCCGTTCCGGCCGGCGACTCCCGCTGGGAGTCCACCACCGATGTCGACGATCTCGACGTGCACCTCCGCCGGGAACTCGAACACTTCTTCGCCGTGTACAAGGAGCTGGAGGACAAGAAGACGGCGGTCCTCGGATGGCGGGGCGTGGACGAGGCGCATCGGATCATCCAATCGGCCCTCGCCGCCTACCCCTGACTTCGTACACTCGGCGGCGATGCCCACGCCGCTCTTCCGGCCCCGCCCGGGCCAGACCTACGAGGATCTCCGCCAAGGGTTCGCCTACGACATCCCCGATCGGTTCAACCTCGGTTCGGCCTGTTGTGACCCGCACGACCGGTCGGCTCCCGCCCTGATCTCGGTGGATGTCGACGGTCGGTCGACCGTCACCACCTTCGGCGAGATGTCCGACCGGACCAGTCGCCTCGCCGGGGGCCTGCGGGAGATCGGAGTACGTCTGGGCGATCGGGTGGGTGTGGTGATACCTCAGTCGCTCGCCACCGGTGTCGCCCATCTCGGCATCTGGAAGGCGGGGGCGGTCTCCATCCCACTCGCTTCCCTTTTCGGGCCGGACGCGCTCTCGTTCCGACTGCGTGACGCCGGGGCGGTGGCCGCCATCGTGTCCCCGGACAACGTCGCCAAGGTGCGGGAGGCGGTGGCTGACCTGCGGATCGTCGAGGTCGGTCCTCAACTCGACGAACTGTGTGCTGCCGACCCCATCGAGCCCCACGACGCCGCCGCCGTTGACCCAGTGTTCCTCATCTACACCTCGGGCACCACCGGCCAGCCCAAAGGGGCGCTGCACGCCCATCGCACCCTGTTCGGGCATCTCCCCGCATTCGAGCTGTATTACGAGTACGCGCCGCAGCCGGGGGACGTGATCTGGACCCCGGCGGATTGGGCGTGGATCGGAGCACTGATGGATGTGGTGATCCCCGCCTGGTACTACGGGATGACGGTGCTTACCTCGGCCGCCGATTTCGACCCGCACGGGGCGGTCGACCTGATGCGAGACAACGGAGTGACCCTGGCGTTCCTGCCACCTACCGCCCTCAAGATGATGCGAGCGGCAGACGTGGACGGGTCGGGGCTGTCGCTGCGGGCGATCTTCACCGGCGGGGAAGCCCTCGGCGAAGAACTGCTCGGCTGGGTGCACGATCGGCTGGGCTGTGTGGTCAACGAGGGGTATGGCCAGACCGAAGCCAACATCGTGGTCGGCAACTGTGCGTCGACCTGGCCGGTGCGGCCCGGGTCGATGGGGCGGGCCATTCCCGGAC
>JBKHXZ010000111.1:0-24461 GCA_046565785.1 Acidimicrobiia bacterium | reverse complement strand
GTCGACATGCTGAAGCAGTACAACTACGCCATCGCCGCTGCCCACGGTCGGGGCGAAGACGTCACCCGGATGGCCACGATCGCCAAATGGAAGTCGGGTCGGCTGAGCCGGGAAGTGGCGGACTGGTGCCTGCAGTTCCATGGCGGCATCGGCTACATCGAGGAGACCTGGACAGCTCGCTTCTACCGGGACGTGCGTCTGCAGGCGATCGGGGCAGGGTCGGACGAGACGATGTTGCAGGTCCTCGCCCGGATCGACGGCTACTGGGCGTGAGGTTCAGCTGAGGAGCTGATCGACCGGGGCGTGGTCGTCGGTCAGAACCTTGGCGTCGGCGGCGAAGCGATCGAGTTCGTCCCCTACCAACACCACCACGTCCAGTCCGAACTCGTCGTTCTCTGATTGGATGGCTTCCGCGTCCAGCGGTTCGTGGCTTGCGGCCACCACGAAGTTGCCCCCGGTCTCGAAACGCTGCGGCAGCGTCACCAGCCCCACATGCGGCCACACCTGTTGCAGCGTCGCCACCATCGCCCGGACGAAGGCCAGTTGGGGACCGTCGATGAGGTTGGCCAGATACAGGCCATCCGGCACCAGCACCCGGTCGATCTCGTTGGCGAACTCGAAGGTGGTCAGGTGCCACGGGACCGCCTTCCCGCCGAAGGCGTCCCCGATCACCACGTCGGCGGAATTGGAGGCGAGCCTTCGCATCGACACCCGGCCGTCTCCCAGGATCAGGCGGTCGGGCACCCCGGCCGGGGGCGGCAGTCGGTCGGCGACGATCTCGGCGAGGCCCGGATCGACCTCCAACACCACCGAGGTCGAATCCGATCGGACCTCGGCTAGCCAGGCCGGAAGCGAGTAGGCGCCGCCCCCGATGAACGTGACGGCGATCGGTCCTGTGGTCTCGGCTTCGATCGCGGCGGCCAGCATGCGGGTGTAGGTGAACTCGAGGTGGGTCGGATCCTCGAGGTCCACGTACGAGTGGGACAGGTCGTCGAGCACCAGCAGCCGTCCCGACGGCGAATCCTGCACGATCTGCACGCAGTAGTAGCGGGTTTCGTGATCGCACCGTCCACCCGCCCACACCGTCGCTGCGGTCGCCAACACGATCAGGTTCACCAGTCCCAACCATCCACGGAGTCGGCGAACCCGGAAGAGTCCGCCGGCGAGAACCGCAACCAGGCCGGTCCCGGTGAGGATGGCGGTCGTGCCGATCACAGGGACCAGTACGAATCCGGTCAGGATCGACCCGGTGATCGCCCCGGCGGTGCCGACCGCCGAGAAGTAGCCGACGGTCGACCCCGTCCGTTCCAGGCTGGACAGGGCGAGACGTACGACGGCTGGGGATACGGCACTCAGGAGTGCGGACGGGAGGAACAACGTGAGAGCGGCGACGAGCACCAGACCGGTGTTTCCGGCCCCCGCCACCGTGTCGCCGACCACAGCGGTGACCGGCACCACGAACAAGGTGGCGGCACCGCCGGCCACCAGTTCGGTCCCGATCAGTCGTCGAACGTCGGTGCTGGCGTCGGCGCTGCGGCCGCCGACCCAGGTTCCGATCGAGATTCCGGCGAGGACGACAGTGACGATCGCGGTGAACGTCTCTAGTGATTGACCGACGTAGGGGGCGAACAGCCGCAGTGCAGCCAGTTCCACCACCAGCACCGTTGCCGAGGCGCCGAAGACGAGCGACGTCGCCATCGGCCTGGTCATCGGCGCAGCGTCCGTTCCTTGCCCAGGCCCCACTCCCCCACCGAGATGGCCACCACCATGAGCGCCACTGCCCACAGGAACACGTCGCGCAGCGCGGTGACTTGGGCGGCACCCGGTGCGGCGCTGGCATCCCCGGCGTATTCCGGGCCGGCGATGGCCGCCACTCGCGCCGCCCAGAGCGACCCGAGCACGGCCACTCCGGTGATCTGGCCCAACAGACGGGTGATCGAGAGGATTCCGGCGCCCAGCCCTGTGTAGGCCGCCGGCATGGCTCCCATGATGGCGCTGTTGTTGGGGCTTTGGAACGTCCCCATGCCGATGCCGAGTGGCACGGCGATCAGCACGTATTGCCACCATGCGGTGTCCTCCGACAGCGCCTGGAATCCGAGGAACGCCACCGTCACGATGACCAGCCCGGCAAGGGTCAGCTTGCGGACTCCGATCCGGTCGGAAAGCCCGCCCGATAGTGGTGCCACCAGGCCGATCGTTGCCGGTGCCGCGCCCAGCAGCAGGCCGACGGTGCGGATGTCGTATCCGAGGACACCTTCGAGGTAGAAGGGGAGCAGGAACACCAGCGGGGCGACGAGGGTGAACACCAGAAACCCGGTGATCACACTTACCGACAGCATCGGATTCCGGAACAGGTCGAGGCGGATCATCGGCGATGCCACCCGGCGCTCCACGTTGACCCAAACCACCGCCAGCCCGGCTGCCGCCAGCAGCAGCGCCAGGTTGAGGGGATCGGTGAACCCGGTTTCCTGGCCCCGGGTGACCCCGAACGAGAAGCAGAACAGGGCGATGCTCAACAGGACCATGCCCGCCACGTCGATGCGCTGGCCTGGCACCGGCGGGGTGTTCGGAACGTACCGGACGGCGAGGATGACCCCGATGATGCCGACCGGGATGTTCACGAAGAAGATCGACCGCCAGTCGTAGAACGAGATGAGGACGCCGCCCACTGCCGGACCGGTGACGATCCCCACCGACACGAACGTTCCGATGAACCCCAGTGCCTTGCCCCGTTCGGTGGCGGGGAAGGCGGCGGTGAGGATGGCCGCCCCCAGCGACAGGATCATGACCGCTCCTACCGCCTGCAGGATCCGGAAGCCGATCAGCATCGGCACACTGGTCGCCAGGCCGCACAGTGCCGAAGCTGCGGTGAACAGGGCGAACCCGGCCGTGTAGATGCGCTTCTTGCCGACGATGTCGCCCAGACGTCCGGTGCCGAGGGTGAGGGTGGCGATGACCAGCACGTAGGCCAGCGGGATCCATTGGATTGCCCGGAACGTCGAGTCGAACTCGTTGGTGATCGTCGGGAGCGCCACGTTCACGATCGACGAGTCGATGGTGGCCAGGATCACGCCCGACCCGACGGTGGCCAACACCAGCCACTTCTTGGAGTAGTCGACGTCGATGGGCGGGGCGGCGGACACGGTGCGGCGGAGGCTACCGAGCGGCCGGACCCACACCCATTCGGCTCAGAGCTCGCTGATGTGCGGGGCGACGACGGGGATGTCCGGCGGCGGGACTTCGACGGTGCGGGTCCGGTCGAGTTCCCGGCCTACTCGCCAGCAGGCCAGGGCGGCAATGCCAAGGATCACTCCTCCACCGGCCAGCGTCGGTTGCACCCCGAAGACCGCCGCCAGGGCGGGGGCGGCGGTCAGGGGACCGAGCTTGCCGAGTTCGCCCATCATCAACGACACGCCCATCACCCGCCCCACCATCTCCTTCGGCGAGTTGACGTGCAGCATGGTGCGGACCGTCGGGACGAACAGCCCGATCAGCACCGCCCAGATGAACCCGCCGACGACCACGATCGGCATCCGATCGGTGCCGACGTAGAGGATGGCCCCGAGACCGTTGCTCGCCACCAGCAGCAGGACGAACCGAGCGCTGCGCGACGCGGACGGCAGCCGGGAAACCAGCCAGGTCCCGATCAGCAGACCGATCCCGAACACGGTGTTGACGAACCCGATCGTCTCGGGTGGCTCGCCCAACACGTCACGGAAGAAGAGTGGTTCGAGGGCGGAGAACAGTCCGAACATCGTCCACACCGACGCCCCGGCAACCAGGTAGAAGCGCAAGCGGTGATTCGCCCAGGAAAAGCGGATGCCTTCTTTCAGATCCCGCCAGGAGTCCCGCTCCTCGCGGGGGATCTTGGCGGAGCCGCCGGACAGCCGGACACCGAAGATGATCGCCATGCCCACCAGCGAGGTGGCCGCATCGAAGATGAAGATGGCGTCGATGCTCACCCACTTGGCGAGTGCCCCGCCGATGGCGGTGCCGGTGATCAGGGCAGCCATCCCCGAGGTTTCCACCAGCGAGTTCATCTTCGACAGGCGGTCGTGATCGTCGGTGAGGAACGGAGGGAACGAGGCGATGGCGGTGTTGATCGGCGCACTGACCAGGCCGAGGAGGGCGGACAGGATCATGAGGCTGGCGAATCCGTCGGCCCACAGCAGTGACAGGGCGGTGGGGACGAAGACGACTTCGGAGCCGATCAGGACCCGTCGGGGGTCGAAACGGTCGATCAGGGTTCCGGCGATGCCGGAGCCGACCAGCCCGGCGATGCCGAGGGCGGCGATCACCAAAGCGATCTGTCCGGCGGTCCCATCGAACTCGTAGGCGGCCTTCCCCCAGATGCCGACGAAGAACGCCGCCTCCGCCCCGGAGCGGGAAACGAAACGGGCGAGCGCGACCCGGAGCGCGTTGGAGTCGGAGAACATGGCCGAGCGAGTTTCGCACGCTCGGCAACGACCGGCGGCCGCATTTCATTTCCTAGCCTCTGACGGATGAGGAGCATCGTCCGCGCCGGACGGGTGACCGAAGGCGTGTACCGGGTGGCCACACCGTCGAAAGCCGAACTGACCGTCGAAGCGGGTGCCTACGAGCGGCCGGGTCGGTCGGCCGGCCCTGCACCGATGGAACTCATGTTGGCGTCGCTGGTGACCTGCGCCGGTTCCACTATCGAGTCGGTGCTCGCCAAGATGCGCCAGCCTGTGACTGGGTTGAACGTGGTGGCCGAAGGGGTCCGGTCCGAATCGGTACCGAGGGTGTACACCTCGATCCTCCTCGAATTCCAGGTGGCGTCTGCTGCCCCTGAAGACCGTTTGCATCGGGCGATCGAGGTCACCGAGCGCACCTGCTCGGCGTCGGTGATGCTCAGTCGGGTGGTCGACATGTCTCACCGTCTGGTGGTGGTGCGTGAGGTCGAAGCCGAACGGACCCGACCGTTGCGCCAGCAGGTTCTGCGCCCTCACCAGAGCCTCGACGAGCTGGCCGCCGAAGAGGATCCGGCTGCAACCTGGCTGGCGGCCCTGACTGACGACGCCGTTGTCGGGACGGTGTCGGTGGCACCGGAAGCCTCCCCCGATGAAGCGACCGCCGCCCCGTTTCGGCTACGGGCGATGACTACCGCTACCGAATTCCGGGGGAGGGGGCTGGGGGCGGTGCTGTTGGAGGCGGCGTTGGCCTCCGCTCGGGCCGGTGGTGCCGACTCGGTGTGGTGCAGCGCCCGGGCTCCGGTCGTCGACTTCTACCTCCGGGCTGGATTCTCCGCCACCTCCCAGCCGTACGAGGTGCCCCACATCGGTCCGCATGTGCGCATGTCCCGGCCGCTGTGAGCGAACTGCCTCCCCACGAGATGCGTCGCCTGCGGGCGGTGGCCCGCGATGCAGCCCATCTCGCCGAACTCGTCGCTCGCCGTGAAGAGGGCGAGCCCTTGCAGTACCTGGAGGGAACGGCGGCTTTCGGACCCATCGACCTGATGGTCGACGAGCGGGTGCTGGTTCCCCGGCCCGAGACCGAGCGGCTGTGGGAGCTGGTAGTGATATCGGCCTCCAACCCGAGCGTGATCGTCGACCTGTGCACCGGGTCCGGTGCACTCGCCATCGCCCTCGCCCGCAGTTTCCCCGATGCCCGGGTGGTCGGCGCCGATCTCTCGGATGACGCGCTGGCGGTGGCACGGCGCAACGGGTCGGCGCTGGCGCCGCAGGTGGAGTGGAGGTCCGGGGATCTCTTCGAAGCGCTCGACCCGACCCTCCAAGGAGAGATCGATCTGCTGGTGTCGAACCCGCCGTACGTCGCCGAAGCCGAGTGGGATGTCCTGCCGGCCGATGTGCGGCGCGAGCCGCGCATGGCGTTGGTGGCAGGAGAGACCGGTCTCGAGGTGCTTGCCCGTATCGCCGCCGAGGCGATCACCTGGTTACGGCCGGGCGGGCGGATCTGGTGTGAGATCGGTGAGCAGCAGGCACCGGCGTCACGGGACCTCTTTGGGAACTACACCGACGTCGTGGTTCTTCGTGACTTCGCCGACCGCTACCGCTACCTGACTGCCACGCGATAGGACACCCACACGTCCGCCACGTTGGTTCCGGTGGGGCCGGTGCGAACCAGGGCGTCGATCCGGTCGAGGGCGGTATGCGAATCGCAGGCGTCGAGGGCGTCCGCTGGGTCGATCCCCGCCGACCGCATCGCCTGGGCCGACGTTCCGTCCACCACTGCGCCGGCGGCGTCTGTCGGTCCGTCCACCCCGTCGGTGCCCAGCGCCCCGAACACACCTTCCGTTCCGTCGAGCTCGATCGCAGCCGCCAACGCCCCATGCTGGTTGCGTCCTCCTACTCCGTCGCCGGACACGGTGACCGTCGTCTCCCCGGTGCCGATCACCAGGCCCGGTGTGTGCAACATCGTCCGCGCCATGACTGCGGCATCGCCTTCCAGGCGGACCGGGGAGGAGGCCGGTAGCCCGGCGGCGGCCAGGCGGTGGGAGAGCTCTGCGTACGCCGTGTGCCGGTCGGCCACGACCACCACATCCTCGTTGCGACGGCGGCTGGCGGCGGTGGCGAGAGCAGTGTGGACCGACTGGGGGACCGGTCGCCCCAGTCGCCGCTCCAACACGGCCAGGGCATGCAGCGGTTCGGATCCGTCATGCAAGGTCGGACCGGACGACACCATCGACGGGGGTCCGTCGACCACGTCGCTGATCACCAGGGTGACGACGGGCACCTTGGAGCGGGCACTGAGACCGCCGTTCTTGAAGTCGGACAGGTGCCGGCGAACCAGGTTGAGCTCGTCGATGGAGGCACCGGCCAGCATCAGCCGTTGAGTGATGTCGGCGACGACGGCGATGTCCAACGGACGGCGGGGGATTTCGGCCATCGCCGAGCCACCTCCCGAGACGAGGGCGATCAGCAGGTCGTGGTCGGTCCGACCGGCCAGGGCGACTGCAGCTCGAGCCGCCTGCACGGACCGCTCGTCGGGAAGCGGGTGAGATCCGACCCGGACGTCGAATCGGTCGAGGGGCGCGCTGTCGGGGGCGATCAGTACCCCGGACGTGAGGCGGTGACCGAGTACATCGGCCGCGGCGGCGGCCATCGACCGGGCTGCCTTGCCCAAGGCGACAACGGCCACATGGTCGGGAAGGTCGAGACGGGCGATGGCGCGCCTGGTGCGCTGGTAGGGGTCGAGGGCGGCGGGGAGTTCCAGCAAGGCGGAGCTGATCAGCGAACGGGTGATGGCGGGGCGGATGTCCACCCCGCCATCATCCCAGGATCAGCAGCAGGCGACAGCCGTGACGGTGTCCGAGTCGGTGGACGAACAGCATCCGTCGACGGTCGGGGACATCTTCTGACTGTCGGTCAACACCGTGTAGAACTCCCAGCCGGCGCCGTCGGGGTCGGTGATCCACACCTTGTCTTGCTTGGCGTAGCAACACTCGACGCCCTGCTCTTCGAATGTGGTGAGGCCGTCTTCGACGAACCGGGATGTCGCCTGGTTCACCTCGGTGGTCGACTCGACCTCGACTCCGAGGTGGTTGAGGGTGCCGCCCTCTGGGTTCTCGATCAGGACCAGCTTGAGAGGCGGCTCGGCAATGGCGAAGTTGGCATATCCGGGGCGCCGCTTGTTGACGGGGGTTTGGAACACCTTCTCGTAGAAGGCGACGGCAGCGTCGACATCGGTGACGTTCAGCGCCAGTTGGACACGGGACATGATGATGGCTTCCTTTCTCAGACACTTCGATGGCCATCGATATGACGACGACATTGCCATACGCATCGATGTCTGTCAATATGTGATCTATGGAATTCTGCTGCACTCCGATCTCCGGAGGCCTCAGCCCCTCCGAAGCCGAGGATCTGGCCGCCGTACTAAAGGTTCTCGCCGACCCCGCGCGGCTGCGGATCGTTTCGATGCTGGCCACCGCCATCGACGGTGAGGTGTGTGTCTGTGACATGACCGACCCACTCGACCTGAGTCAACCGACGGTGTCGCACCACATGAAGGTGCTGCGCGAGGCCGGCTTCATCACGTCCGACAAGCGCGGCAAATGGGTCTACCACCGGCTGGTTCCCGAGCGTCTCGCCGACGTCCGCCGCGCCCTCTCCCTCCCCCAACCCGTCGGCTGAACTCCGCGTTCTTAGCGAACCAGCGCGCGAATAATCGCGCGATTCGCGTGGCAGAACGCGGTCAGGGGCGGAGGAGCTTGAACGACTCGGCCAGGGGGAGACCGGCGGGTTCGCCCATGGCGCGACACCATTCGGCGATGCGGTCCCGGAACATCGCCCGGGCCTCCTCCTCGGTGGCAGCGTCTTGCATCGTGGTCTGACTCTGGCTCGAATGCCGGAGCAGAGCCTCGATCTTCACGTCGAAGGTCGCTGAGATGTCCACGAAGTGATCCGGTTGGTCGGCCGCATACAGCATGAGGGCCTCGGGCCGGTGCTTGGTGAGCCCGTCGACCAACTGATGAGGGAAGAACAGGTGGTCGCGGGCTGCGACAACTCCATCGCAGGCACCCCAGCCGATCTCCCGATGATCCGGATGCAGCATGTACCGCTTCCACGGATCCCACGACAGCACCACATCAGGCCGCAGTCGTCGGATCCACAGGCACAGCTCCTCCTGCAGGGCGGGGGAGTGATGCAGTTCGCCGTCGACGTGGTCGAGGAAGATCACCTCCGGTGAGGCTCCCAGCACCTCGGCGGCGGCTACCGCCTCGCGGCGTCGGGCCGCAGCCAGAGCAGACGGGTCCATGTCCGGATCCCAAGTGCCCTTCGAGCCGTCGGTGGCGATGAGCAGGGTGACCTCACAGCCGTCTTGTGCCCACTTGGCCAGCGTCCCGCCCGCCCCGAACTCGGCGTCATCCGGATGGGCGGCGATCGACAGCGCCCGGGCCGGCGTTTCCAGCTCGACCGATTCGGTTCGGGCCTCGGAGAAGAGGTTGGACGCGCGGCGAGACATCGACGGCGAGCCTATCCGGCCAACCAGCGTCCTTCGGGCCGCCCGGAAGCAGCCCGAAGGTCGTCGGGCGTGTCCAAATCCAGAGCCAAACCCCGGTTGACGATCACCTGCGGATCGGTGCCGGCGAGGGCAGCCAAATGCCGATGGAACGACCCGGCGCCGTAGGCGAAGCGAAACTCGTCCAGGGAAGACCCGACCAGCGAGGTTCCACCGTCCGAGGAAGGCGCGATGACCGATCCTCCCACCCCGAGCCGGAGTACGGCACCGCTGAGGTCACGCGAGCGCAACGTCGGGACGTCGGCGTGGAGCACAGCCCACGCCGCACCCATCGCCCGGATGTGGATGAGCGCCGCACCAGCAGCCTGGTCCAGTGACGAGCCTTCGTCGAGCAGGACATCGACACCGATGGATTGTGCCCACTCGGTGACCTGCTCATCGGCTGAAAGCACCAGGGCGGCAGCTCCCGCCTCGATGACGGCCTTCACCGTCCGTTCCGCCAACTCGCGTCCCAGCCGGGCCCGGCCGGCGGCGTCCAGCACATCTGCCAACCGGCGCTTGGCCGCGCCGAACGGTTTGACGGGGATGCCGATGACAACGGTGGTCATGTGGCGGGCGAGGCTACCCGGCGCCGATGTCAGCCCTGGCGCCAGCCTCGGTAGGGTCGACCTCATGCGTTTTGGTGCTTTCGTTCCCCAGGGCTGGCGTCTCGACCTCGTCGGGATCCCCGTGCCCGATCAATGGCAAGTGATGACCGACATCGCCCGCACGATCGAGTCACTCGGCTTCGAGTCGCTGTGGGTCTACGACCATTTCCACACCGTTCCGGTGCCCACCCAGGAGGAGACCTACGAAGCCTGGACCCTGATGGCCGCCCTCGCCGCAGTCACCGACACGGTCCGGCTCGGCCAGATGTGCACCTGCAACGGCTACCGCAACCCGGCCTATCTGGCCAAGGTCGCCGCCTCCATCGACGCGATCTCCGGTGGCCGGGTCGAGATGGGGATCGGTGCCGGTTGGTACGAGGACGAGTACAAGGGCTACGGATACCCGTTCCCCAAGCCGTCGGTCCGGATCGGAGAGCTACGGGAAGCGGTCGAGATCATGCGGCGACTGTGGACTGAGGACGTCGTCGACTTCGAGGGCACCCATTACACCCTGGAAGGTGGGATCTGCCGTCCTCGTCCGGTCCAGGATCCCCACATCCCGTTCTGGGTGGCCGGAGGTGGGGAGCAGCTGACTCTCAACGTCGCCGCCCGCTACGCCCAGTACACCAACTTCGGCGGAACTGTCGAGAACTTCCGCCACAAGTCAGAGATCCTGCGTGGTCACTGTGGAGATGTCGGGCGGAACTTCGACGAGATCGTCCGGTCCACCAACTTCAACGTGATCTGCGCCGAGACCGAAGCCGAAGTCGCGGCGAAGCGGGAATGGTTCGTCGACCATTACACCCCCTATCTCGGGCGGGAGCGGGCGGAGAAGACCGTGGCCAACTACTTCAACGGTGGCATGGTCGGAACCCCCGACCAACTGATCGAGCGGCTGCAGAAATGGGAGCAGGAGGGCATGACCTACGCCATCTCCTATTTCGCCGGGGCTGCCTACGACCAGTCAGGCTTGGAACTGTTCGCCCGGGAAGTAATTCCCGCGTTCACCTAGATCAGGGGACGATCAGCACCGGGCAGGGCGCCTCGTGGGCCAGGCGGTCGGCGACCGAACCGAGCATCAGACGCTCGACCAGTGACGATCCGCGACGGCCGGCGACCAGGACGTCAGCTTCCAGACTGTCGGCCAGGCGGAGGATCACACTCGCCGGATCACCGATTTCCTCGACCAACTCCACCGTGCAGTCCGCCTCGGCGAACTCCTCGGCCAACGGATCGAGCACCTCGGTGCGCGCTCGGGTGACTGCAACGGCCATCGCTTCGGGGGAGGGAGGAGCCCCGCCCACCCCCCACCAGCCTTCAGGCGGGCGGACGACGGTCACCAACGTCACTTTGCCGCCCCGGTGCTCGGCGAGGGTCACCCCCACCCGGGCAGCGTGATTCGAGGCTTCCGACCCGTCGACGGCGACGACGACGTGATCTGGCATCCAAGTCAAAGGGTCCTCCCGTTGGCTGATGTCAGCCTATTGCAGTCGTGCACCCACTGTGCCGAGCGGGCTCGTCTTGGAGGCGGGGAAGGGCGGGCACCACAATGATGCTTTCGGATCAGGAGACTCAGATGACAGCCAAAGTCGTGGTCGCCGAGGCGATCGCCGACGCCGGGATCGCTGCCCTGCGCGAGGAGTTCGACGTCGACGTCGCCATCGGTCTCGACCCCGACGAGCTGGCCGACCGTGTGCGGGACGCCGATGCCCTGATCGTCCGGTCCGCCACCAGCGTCGACCGGGCGTTGATCGAAGCCGGATCCAAGCTGAAGGTGATCGGCCGGGCGGGCATCGGCGTGGACAACATCGATCTGGCGGCCGCCACCGAGCGTGGGGTGCTCGTCGTCAACGCTCCCCACGCCAATACGATCTCGGCGGCCGAACACGCGATGGCGCTGCTCCTGTCCCAAGCCCGCAACGTTCCTCGTGCCCATTCGACGCTGACAGCAGGGACCTGGGACCGGAAGAGCTTCCAGGGGGTCGAACTGCACGGCAAGACGATCGGGATCATCGGGCTCGGCAAGATCGGAACCCTGGTTGCCCAACGTTGCCTCGCCTTCGGGATGCGGGTGCTTGCCTACGACCCGTTCGTCGGGCCGGACCGTGCCCGCCAGCTTGGGGTCGAACTGGTGGATCTCGACGAGCTGTTGCCACAGGTCGACTTCATCTCGATCCACCTTCCCAAGACGAAGGAGACCGAGAACCTGATCGGCGGTGAGAACCTCCTGAAGGTCAAGCCGGGAGTGCGGATCGTCAACACCAGTCGGGGCGGCATCGTCAACGAGGCTGATTTGGCGGCGGCGATCGAAGACGGCCGGGTCGGAGGTGCGGGATTGGACGTGTTCGAGACCGAGCCGGTCACCGATTCGCCGCTCTTCTTTCTCCCCCAGGTGGTCGTGACGCCGCACCTGGGTGCCTCCACCACCGAAGCACAGGACAAGGCCGGGACGGACGTGGCGGCGGCAGTGGCCTCTGCGCTGCGTGGTGAACTGGTCCTCAGCGCAGTCAACGTCGACCTCGGCCGAGACGTTGCCGACGAGGTGAAACGGTATCTGCCGGTGGCCGAACAACTCGGCCGGGCCTTTGTAGGGCTGGCGCGGGGGCTGGGGGATCAGATCGTGGTCCGGGCCGAAGGCCGCATCGCCCAGTACGGGTTGCGCCCGATCAAGCTGGCCGTCCTCAAAGGGCTGATGGAGGCGGTCTCCACTGAGCCCGTGTCCTACGTGAACGCCCCGACGCTGGCCGACGAACGGGGGATCTCGGTCGATCTCGAATCGACCGAGCAGGCTGTGGAGTACGTCTCCGAGGTGAAACTGTCGGGCGAGGTTGGAGGTCGGGTGGTATCGGTCTCCGGGAGCCTGGGACGTAAGGGTCCGATGATGGTGGAGATCATGGGCAACGACGTCGAACTCCCCTTCTCCGAACGCATGCTGATCGTCCGCAACGAGGACGTTCCAGGTGTGATCGGCCGGATGGCCACCTACCTGGGGGAACAGAACGTGAACATCGCCAACATGGTCGTCGGCCAGTCCAAGGTGACAGGGGAGGCGTCGCTCATGGGCCTCAACATCGATCACCCCCTGTCGGAAATCCAGGTGGAAGCGATCCGCTCCCTCCCCGGCATCCAAGAGGCCACCTACCTAGAACTCCACTAAGTCCCCCCTCTGGGGGAACCGAAGGGACACGAAGTGGACCTTCGAGGGGGGCTGTGAGCGAAGCGAACTCGTTGGTCCACCTCGATCACGGACGGCCCCCCTGTGCGGATCTGTCCCCTGGAGGAGAGACTCAGCGCAGAAGGTGGCGGTTGTGCCAGTCGAGGATGGCCGCGAATCGTTCCACTCGATGTTTCACGCCGCCGGATCGGGAGAGTTCGTGGGATTCGCCGGGGAAGCGCAGCAACTCGGCGGGGACGCCGTTACGCAAGAGTGCCATGAACCACTGTTCGGCCTGTTCGATCGGGCACCGATGGTCGTTCTCCGAATGGAGTATCAACGTCGGCGTCGACACCTTGTCGACGTAAGCGAGGGGGCTCTTCTCCCACCATCGATCCCACCCGTCCGGATAGTCCGCCTTCAGGTAGGAGCGGGCGAAGGTGGCACCGATGTCCGAGGTGCCCCCGAAACTCGTGAAACTGAGCAGCGCACGTTCGACCACGGCTGATTTCCAGCGGTCCTCGTGGGCGGTGAGCCATCCGGTCATGAACCCCCCATACGACCCGCCCATCACGCCGAGGCGTTGGGAGTCGATCTGCGGGAACCGTTCCAGCGCAGCCTCGACCACCGCTCCGATGTCGGCCCGGTCGACGGGTCCCCATCCGTCGCCGACCACCGCTGAGACGTAGTCGAGCCCGCGGCCGGACGAGCCGCGCGGGTTGCAGGCGATGACCGCGTATCCGGCTGCGGCATACACCTGGAACTCGTCGAAGAACCCGAACCCGTACTGACTCGCCGGCCCGCCATGGACGTTCAGCAGGCCGGGAACCGACTCACCCTCCGGGAGGAACACCCAGGCGTCGACCTCTATTCCGCCGGACGGCACCCGGAAGTGATGGCCGGTGATGAACTCCAGGTCGTCGTTGAAGTGCGTCAGTACCGCCTCTTCGCCGTCGGTCCACTTCACGACCGCTCCCGGCTCGGTCATCTCCGAGATGGTGAGCGCCATCGTGCCGGCGGAAACGGCATC
The DNA here is from genome assembly GCA_046565785.1 of Acidimicrobiia bacterium. GTDB lineage: Bacteria > Actinomycetota > Acidimicrobiia > Spongiisociales > ZC4RG35 > DATHWB01. The sequence goes on along the minus strand of JBKHXZ010000111.1, from coordinate 10,687 downwards.
GAAGGAGGTGACGGCCCGCTGGCCGGTCACCAGATGATGGACGGTGCCGTCAGGCTCCACTCGGATGACTCCGTACATGCCCGAGTCCTCCAAGCCGGTGACCAGGTCGTCCCCCACGAACTGCATCTTCGGAGGACCGGCAGCAAGCGAGGTCGACGACCGGTCGAGTTGCTGAGTGAGTGGTGTGAGGTTGCCGTCTGACTCCCGCCGCCACACCGTGAAGATCCCCGGCCACTCGACCGACGGATCTCCCATGATGTGCAGTCGACCGTCGGGGGCGTAGGCGGGAAGCATCCAGTTCCCTCGTGGGACCGCCAGCCGAATGTCACCTGACTCGACGTCGATCTCGACGACATCTCCCCCTCGTTCCAGCCCTCGTCCCTCGGAACGGTCGGTGACCGCAGCGATCGTCTTCCCGTCCGGCGACCACGCCGGTGAGCGTTCGTCGTAGTCCCCCGGTGTCAGACAACGTGGTTCACCTTCGTCCACCGGCACCAGCCAGATGTGACGCCGGCGGTCGTGCACCCAGCCCATGTTGTCGAAGCGATAGGGGACGAAGGTCACGCGTCGTGGCTTGCTGGCGCGTTCGTCGTCGGACAGCCCGTCCCACTCGTCGGTCCAGGTCACCCCGACGGCGGCGATGGTCTTCCCGTCTGGCGACCATTCGAACCCTTCGACGCCGAGTGCCAGGTCGGTGAGGATGCGTGCTTCGCCGCCGGAGGCGGGGATCAACGCCAGTTGGTTGGCCTTGTCCACCTTGCGGAGAAACGCGATGTGCGTGCCGTCGGGGGACCAGCGGGGGTGGGTGTCAGACCCGCCGGTCGTGAACCGGCGCAGACCCTTGTCGTCGTGGATCCACAGGTCACGGTCGTACCGATCCTCCTCGACGTTCATCCGGGTCAGGACGAAGACGATCCGTCCATCGTGGTTGATCTGGCAATCCGACGGGACGCGGGCGCGCCCGATTTCGTCCGGCTTCATCGACAATCTCCTCCGTCTGCCCGTCGGGCAATGTAGCCCCGGTACTGTCGCCTGATGCATCGTCTGGTCGCATCGTGGTTCGGTACCGGATTGATCTTGCATCGACTGCGTGGCTCCCACGCCGGATCCGGCACGCTAGGCGGCACCTTGGCGTTGGGCATGAGTCTGCTGCTGTACCGCTGGGGGCTGCTGGCGCAACTTGCCGGTCTCGTCGTCGTGACCGGTCTTTCGCTTTGGTCGGTCCGCCCGTTTGTCACCGACGACGACGGTGATCCAGGTTGGGTGGTGGTCGACGAGGCGGCGGGGACCCTGCTGGCGACGATCGGGCTCGGTGGGTGGGCGGCGGTGGTCGGTTGGTTGGTGTTCCGGGCTGCCGACATCTTCAAGAACGCGTTTCCGGGGGTCGCCCGTGCAGAGGCGTTGCCTGGCCCGGCGGGGGTGACCGCCGACGACCTGGTTGCCGGCCTGTACGGCTTGGCGGCCGGCTGGGGGTTTGCAGCACTGTTCTGACTTGGCGGCGGCAGGCGGGCAGGGCATCATCGGCTGAATGGCGCAACAGCCCAACATCGAACTCGACCCGGAGGACCGGCCCCGAGCGGTGCCGACTCCTGATGCAGCGCGTCGGTGGCGTCCGTCGATGCGTCCCGGGGTGATCACGGCACCCGACCAGGTTCCCCGTGGCGAGGGTTACGGCAATCCCGGGCCGGACACCGGTTGGGCGTTCCGCATCATCGACGCCGCCCAGATTCCGAACCTTTCGGATGGACTGCGGACCGTGCTCGCCGCGCTGATGGGTGCCCGGGCGGCCTCCTTTGGCCGGGCACCGACCCGGGAAGACCTCGACGTGGCGCTGATCTTGTGTGGTGTCGGTGACGCTCTTCCGGAGGCGCTGGTCGAGCGGCGGGAACGGTGGGTGGATGCGCTGGCACATGACAAGCCGCCCGGCCGCACCGCGTTGGCCGAGGTCGGACTCGATCTCCTGCGGCACAAGCCTGCCGAGGTCCGACTCCGAGTGTCCCGATCAGAGTGACGTTCCGTTCCATCACCGGGCAGGTCATCCCGTTCACCCATCCGGAACTCATAGACCGGATCCCGCGTACGCACCTGCCGAACTGCTTCGGCTGCGGAGCGGAGAACGAGATCTGCCTGGGCATCGTGCCCGAGTACGAGGACGGCAAGGTGATCGCCGGCCTGCAGTTCCATCCTCGCTTCGAAGGTGGGCCGGGCCTGGTACACGGAGGGGCGATCGCCGCCTTCTTCGACGACCTGATCGGCTTCGTCCCGATGACCCACATGCGCCCTGCGGTGACGGCGAATCTCAGCGTCGACTACCGCAAGCCGATCCCGCTCGGCGTCACCATCCGCGGTGAGGCGTGGCTCACCGGGTCGGAAGGCCGCAAGCTGTGGTGCGAAGGGGTGGGCTTTGCTCCGGACGGCACCGTGTTGGTCGAAGTCACCTCGCTGTTCCTCGAGGTGTCGGCGGAGCACTTCACCAAGGCGATCGAAGGAGCCCAAGGCCCGTATCCCGACGCCTTCTACAAGAAGGACGAGTACTACCCATGAGATTCCGTCACTACGGTCCCAACGCATGAAGATCGTCCGCTTTCGCGCCGGCGACGACATCGCCTACGGCCTCGCCGAATCCGAAGGGGTCACCCTGTACCAGGGCAGTCCCTTCTTCGTATGGGAGCCGACTGAGACGATGATCCCCTGGGAACGGGTACAGCTACTGGCGCCGACGCTGCCCTCCAAGGTGTTGTGCGTCGGCAAGAACTACGTCGACCATGCCGCCGAATTCGACGGCGAGGTGCCCGAAGAGCCGGTCATCTTCATGAAGCCGGCCACCTCGGTGATCGGACCCGACGCCCGGATCGTCCTTCCCCCCCAGTCGGACCTGGTGCATCACGAGGCCGAGCTGGTGGCAGTGATCGGCAAGGTCGCCAAGAACGTCCGCGCCGAGGATGCCCACCAGTACATCTTCGGCTACACCGCCGGCAACGACGTGACCGCCCGTGACCTCCAAGCCCGAGACGGGCAGTGGACGAGGGCGAAGGGGTTCGACACGTTCTGTGTGCTGGGTCCGGCGATCGAGACCGAGTTCGACCCTCTGGAGAAGATGGAGGTGTCGTGCCGGGTGAACGGCGAGCTGCGTCAGTCCGGGTTCACCTCCGACATGGTATTCGGGGTGGCCGAGGTGCTCGAATACGTGTCGGCGGTGATGACGCTCCTTCCCGGTGACGTGATCATGACCGGCACCCCGGCCGGGGTAGGTCCGATCGAACACGGCGACCTGGTCGAAGTGGAGGTGGAGGGCATCGGCGTGATCGCCAACACGGCGGTGCGGGCGCAATGACCGTACGGGTTCGTATCGCTCCGTCGGACACCGGCTCGATCCATGTCGGCAACGTCCGCTCGGCGCTCTTCAACTGGCTGTTCGCCCGGCACAACGGCGGGACGTTCATCGTGCGCATCGACGACACCGACGTCGAACGCTCCGACCCGGCGCATCTGGACGACATCGTCGCCGGCCTCCGCTGGCTGGGCCTCGACTGGGACGAAGGGGTCGAGGTGGGGGGTCCGCACGGGACCTACAAGCAGTCTGATCGGTTCGACCGGTACAGGGAGGTGGCACACGCGCTGGTGGAGTCGGGCCACGCCTACTTCGACGACCGTCCCGCTGAAGTTTTGGACGAGTTGCGGGATCGAGCCCAGCGGGAAGGCAAGCATCCCGGCACCTACATCCGTCGTCTCGACCCTCCCGCCACTAGCGGGGTCATCCGGTTCTCGGTTCCCGCCGATGAGGCGATCACCTTCGACGACGTGATCCGGGGAACGATGCGTTTCGAGCCGGACTCGATGGACGACTTCGTCATCTTGCGATCCAACGGCGTCCCCACCTACCACCTGGCTTCGACGGTCGACGACGTCGACTATCAGATCAGCCACGTGATCAGGGGCGAAGACCTCCTTTCGTCGACTCCCAAACACATCCTCTTGGCCCGGGCCCTCGGCGCCGAGCCGGCGACCTACGCCCACCTGCCGCTCCTGTTCGGTCCGGACGGCAAGAAACTGTCGAAGCGCCACGGCGACACCTCACTGGCCGCGTATCGCGAAGGCGGATACCTGCCGGAAGCGGTGTTCAACTTCCTCGCCATCCTCGGCTGGTCGATCGGGGATGATCGGGAGATCTTCACCGCCGAGGAGGCGGTGGCGGCATTCAGCCTGGAACGGGTGTCGAAGAATCCGGCGGTGTTCGACACCGACAAGCTGCTGTGGATGAACGGCGAATACATCCGGGCCATGACTGCGGAGGCCTTCGTCGAGCGGGCGCGCCCGTGGGTGGTGGAGGCGCTGGGCCGTGACCTCTCGCCGACGGAATGGGAGACATTCGCGGGGATCGCTCCGCTCGTCCAAGAGCGGGCCAAGCTCCTGATCGAAGTCGCCCCGCAGGTGACATTCCTCTTCGAGGAGGTGCTCGAATACGACGAGGCGTCATGGGAGAAGGTGATGGCCAAAGAGGGTGTCGCCGAGATCCTGTCCGACGCCGCCGAACGTCTCGCCGAACTTTCCACCTTCGAGACGGCGACGATCGAAGCTGCATTGCGCGGTCTGGCCGAGGAGCGGGGGATCGGAGCCGGCAAGGCGTTCCAGCCTGTGCGGGTGGCGGTGACCGGTTCGTCGGTCAGTCCGCCCCTTTTCGAGTCGCTGGCCGCTTTGGGGCGGGAACGTTCGGTTTCCCGGATCCGTGGAGCCCTGCAGCGGCTGGCCGGCTGACGTTCGGTCCGGCTTCGCTACCCTTGCCGCTGCGTCGGTCTCGTCACCGACAGACATGGCCCCGTCGTCCAGTGGTCTAGGACGCCGGCCTTTCAAGCCGGAAACGCCAGTTCGAACCTGGTCGGGGCTGCCAAGACGAGGTCGAGATCCGTGTGGAGGGCTCGGCTCTGATCATCGACCCCCATCTGCAGATCGTTGCGTCCAAGGCCGGTGTCCTCACCGGGCGCATCTATCGCAACAGCCTCGCCGAGATCGATCGCGAATGGGGCTGACAGCTCTCGACACCGGAGTGATGATCGGATTCGTGGATGCCGCCGATCCGTTCCACACTGCAGTCCTGCAAGCACTGCCTGTCGCTCATGGCTCGGGTGGCAGGCTGCTGCCCGCAGTCGCCTATGCCGAATCACTCGTGATGTGCGGCGCGCCGGCGCCACCGAGGAGTGGTATCGGGCGCTCCTGTCGAGGCTGGCGATACGGGCGGGGACGCTCGACGCCGGCGGCTGCGAGATGGCCGCCAACCTACGCGTCGAGCGTCTCGAACGACGTCGCCGTCGACGATGGCGGATGCCTGATGCGCTGGTTGTCGGCGAAGCGTTGGCATCCAACGCAGACAGGGTCGTCACGACCGACGCCGACTGGCTACCGATCGACGGGTTGTCGGTCGAGGTGTTGGCCCCGGCACATCCTGCCGTCGATTCGTGACGTTGGGCCCTAACACGACGGATCTGTTCGTCTCACCGTGAGGGTGACGGAAAGGAGATCCGGCATGGACGATTACATCCTCTTCGACATTCCGGGCGGACATCGGCCCGTGGACGCCGCCTTTCTCGAACAACTCGGGCACCGGGTGATGGTGTGCCCTGGACCACGAGCCGGCACGATCTGTCCGATTCTGACGGGCGAAGGCTGCGCGTTGGCCGCGAATGCGTCAGGCATCGTGTTCGAACTCGACCTCGACACACCGCAACACCGAGCGATCCTCAAGCGGTACAAGACGAGCTTGCGGCCAGACCTCCCCATAAGCGTCGTTGTCACCCAAGATCAGGCCAGCCGCTACGCCGGACTCCTCGCTGGGTTGTCGATGATGACCCACCCGCCGGTCGCCGGCGATCTCGACGCGATGGCAGCCCAGGTCGAGTCCAGCGGCGGTTAGCGTCGCATCGGTTCCGCTGGTCGTGGGCCGGGCCGGCGCCGCCGGATACTGTCCCGGCGATGAGTGCAGGCAACGTTCCCGGACCTGAGGATCGGGCGGCCCATCCGCTCGAGCTCTTCTTCGATCTCGTGTTCGTCTATGCGATCACACAGGTCGTGAGCATGCTTGTCCACGATCTGACGCCGGCGGGCTTCGGCAAGGCCGCGCTGGTGTTCTGGATGGTGTGGTGGGCGTGGTCGCAATACACCTGGTCGACGAACGGGTCGGATATCGACGACATCCGGGAGCGGGTCGGGCTACTCGCCGCCACCGCAGTCACCTTCTTCATGGCGCAGTCGGTGCCGACCGCCTTTTCGGAGGACGCCGCCTGGTTCGCGCTCCCATATGCGGGTACCAGGGCCCTGTCGCTGGCGCTCTACTGGATCGGGGTCAAGGACGATCCTGTGTATCGCAAGGCCTACCTCAGTTATCTGCCGATCACTGCACTCGGCCTCGTCATCGCCGGCGCCGGAGGCTTCTTTCCGATGCCGGCCCGGATATGGGTTTGGATGGCGGCGATCGTGGCAGATCTGTTGGCCACACAGCTCGCTCAGGCGGGGGATTGGGCATTGAAGGCCGGGCACTTCGCCGAACGTCATGGACTCATCGTCATCATCGCCCTCGGCGAGTCGATCATCGCGGTAGGCGTCGCCTCTTCCGCCGCCGAACGCACCGCCACTCTGGCCACGTCGATCGGTCTCGGCGTGGTCCTGTCATGTCTGCTCTGGTGGAGCTATTTCGACGAGTGGTGGCAGAGAGGGGAGGCGTGGCTCGCCGCGGAGCCGGTGGCGTCGAGAGGAGAATGGGGGCGAAACCTGTACTCCTGGATGCACTACCCGCTGATGGCCGGGATCATCGCGCTAGCGGTGGCAGTGGAGGAGATCATCGCCCACCCGCACGATCGGTTGGATCTCCCGGTGGCGATTGCGCTTGCGGCCGGCTTGGCGCTGTATCTGGGGTCGATCGCAGTCAACGCGTTCTGGGCTCGTCGCATCGTGCTCACCGCCCGTCTGGTGGCTATCGGCGGGGTTGCGGTGGTCGCCTTCGTGCTCAGCTCACTCACCGGACTGGTCGTGCTTGCCGTGACGACTGTCGCAGTGTTCTTCGTGGCGGTGTCCGAACGTCGGACCGCGGCCCTGGCGCGGGCCGCGCGCTGAAGCTCAGCCCTCCAGCGCTTTCACCTTGTCGAGTCGGCGGACGTGGCGTTCCTCGTGGGAGAACTCGGCCGAGATGAACGCCCGAACCAGTTCTTCAGCCACGTTCTGGCCGATCACGCGGCTGCCGAGGCACAGCACGTTGACATCGTCGTGTTCGACCGCCTGATGGGCGGTGTAGGTGTCGTGAGCGACCGCCGCACGGATCCCCTTCAACTTGTTGGCGGCCACGCAGGCGCCCGCACCCGAACCGCAGATCACGATCCCCCGGTCTGCCCGTCCATCCTTCACGGCCCGCCCAACCGCAGCGGCGAAGTCCGGATAGTCGACCGGATCGGTCGAGTGGGTGCCGAGGTCGATGACTGTGACACCGCTCTCCGCCAGCATCGAAGCAATGTGCTGTTTCAGGTCGTAGCCGGCATGGTCGGCACCGAGGGCGATCCGCATCGGTGACGAGAGTAACCAGCGTGTCGCTCGGAACCCGCACCTTCTAGCGTTCGATGCATGACGCGTAACCACCGTGGGGTGGCCGTCGGTCTCGTCGTGTTGTCGGTCGCGGCTCCCGCCAATGCACAAACCGACCCTCCCGATGATCGGATTGCGGCGACCCGGGTCGTTTTCGAACCGGCGCCAGGAACCCGAATCGACCTTGGAGACCGCACCTATGGCGGTTCGATGACGGTCACCGCCCACTCGGCGGGACTCGCAGTGGTCGAAGAGACGACGGTGGACGACTATCTGCTGGGCATCCGGGAGGTCCCGTTCTCCTGGCACGCTGAGGCGCTTGCCGCCCAGGTGGTCGCAGCCCGGACCTACCTGGCGTGGACGATCCACCGGGGCCCCAGTCCCAACGGTCGCACCTTTGACTACGACATCTGTGCCACCACCGCCTGCCAGGTGTACGCGGGGGTCGGTGGCCTGTCAGGAAGCGACGGCCGACGATGGATCGACGCCGTCCGGCGAACATCAGGTGAGATCCTCTTGTCTGGCACGTCGCCGGTGCAGGCCTTGTATTCGTCCACGAGTGACGGTCGCACTCGCAATGTGGAAGACGTCTTCCCGGGGGCGACCCCCGACCCGAATCTGCGGGCCGTGGCATCGCCCGGCGAGACGTCACCGTTCGTGACGTGGTCCTTCGTCCTCACCGACCGACAGGCCGCGGCGATGTTCTCTCACGCCGGCCTGCTCGAAGGACGCCTCGAAGATGTGACGTCCCGCACGACCGAAGATGGGGAAGGCCCATGGACGGTGACCATCCACGGATCCGAAGGAGACGTCACCGTGGATACCTGGACGTTGCGCACTCGACTCAACCGGGCGGCAGCGACGCTGTATCCCCACGACTTTCCCGCGGAGAGGCCCGACTCCGACGGTCGATATCCACAGACGATCATGTCCCCGAACTACACGATTCGCTCCGAACTGTTCGTCGCTCGGCCCGCAGACGGGCCGATGGGACTCGAAACTCGCTTTCTCCTCTCCGGGGGAGGCTGGGGTCATCTCGTGGGGATGAGTCAATACGGAGCCCAGGCTATGGCCGAAGCGGGATCGACCTACCCAGAGATCCTCGCCCACTACTACGGCGGAGCAGTCCCCGAGCAGTCCGACATGATCGGGGACCGTATTCGGGTCGGGCTGGCAACGGAACTGGCGGAGCTAGAAGTCGTCCCCGATGGAGCACTGCGGGTGGTGATCGATGGGGAAGAGGTCACTTCGGCCGAACTCGGTTCGTGGACGGTGAGTTGGGAGAACGGGGTGGCGATCATCGACCCACCTGAAGGTCTCGGGCTCGCTCCGCAGGTCGGAGGATGGCGTACGTTCTTCGACAGCCGCGGGATCGTCGAGCTGGCGACGGTCCGCAGCCGCACCGCGGCCGAGATCCGGGTGGTTGTGAGAGAAGGGCAGGTCGTGATCTCCGACACCGGATGGGAGGTCCGCGATGCCGGGATCATCGCTATCGATCTCGATCTGGGTGTGTTCCGGTCGGCGGTCACCGTCGAGGTCACTGCCCGCTCCCCGCTTGGGGAGGATTCGACCGGGCTGCGGGTCCTTCCGGGAGCGGAATAGCTCGCGGCGGCCAGGCGTTCGCTGTATCGAACGTCGACCCGTAGCATTGAGTACCACATGACCCAGCCCACGCCCGTTTCCATCTCGTCGAATGCCCCGCGTGAGCCGGGGGACATCGACCTGCAGAAGCTGGCTGAGACCCTCGACTACATCCGTCCTGCCATCCAGATGGATGGTGGCGACATCGTGTTGCTCGGTGCAGAAGACGGCGTGGTCGAACTGCAGATGGTCGGCGCCTGTGGGGGATGTCCCATGTCGATGATGACTCTCAAGGCCGGCATCGAGCGCATCCTCGTCGACCGCGTCCCCGGCGTGGTCGAAGTCACCGCTACGGCCTGAGGGCCCCCCTGAAACCCAGGGTTCCAGTCGGCTTAGAGCGCGGTTTCAGCGCACCAGTTTCGAGCCCTTCTGGCAGCCCACTCAAACCGATGCAGCCAACCCGCGCTCTACTGGGACCTGAACCCAGGGTTTGGGGCTCTACCCTCACCGGCCGTGGACGTTTCTGCGCTGTGTGAGCGGGTGATCGCGGGGGACCGGCGAGCCGTGGCCCGGGCGATCTCCCAGGTCGAGGATTCCGATCCGACGCCGATCGTTTCTCGTCTTCACCCCCGCGGCGGCGCTGCCCGCCTCGTCGGCATTACCGGCGCCCCCGGCACCGGCAAGTCGACGCTGACCGACCGACTCATCACCAGGGCACGCACAATGGATCTCACCGTCGGAGTCCTGGCCGTCGACCCCTCCAGCCCCTTCACCGGAGGTGCGGTGTTGGGGGACCGGATACGGATGCAGGATCATGTTTCCGACCCCGGCGTCTACATCCGTTCCATGTCCACTCGCGGCGCCCTGGGAGGCGTCTCCACCGCCACCGAAGCGGCAGCGGTCGTGCTCGATGCAGCCGGGTTCGACCTGGTCCTGATCGAGACTGTCGGGGTGGGACAGAGCGAGGTCGATGTCATGCGCCTGGTTGAGACCACCTTGGTCGTCGTCGCTCCCGGTTTCGGCGACGGGATCCAGGCAGCCAAGGCCGGAGTGCTCGAGATCGGCGACGTCTTCGTCGTGAACAAGTCGGATCTGCCGGGTGCAGACGCCGTCGTCCGTGACCTCACCCAGATGCTGGAACTCGGATCGTCGCGTCAGTGGGCACCTTCGGTCGTCTCGGTGTCCGCCACCGAGGGGAACGGAATCGATGCCGTCTGGGACGCCATCGAGAGCCATCGTTCCTACCTGCACGGTCCCGAGGGTGCGGAGGTCCGTCGTGAGCGGGCCGACCTTTCCATTCGACGGGCGTTCTTGGCCCGTCTCGGACGGGAGGTCACTGCCCGTCCCATCCCCGAGGACCTCGTCGACGATGTCCTGGCCCGGCGGCTCGACCCGTGGCAGGCGGCGGAGAAACTTCAGGTCGACTGACGGATCCGGCGGATCTCCGCCTGGGCGGCGGCCAGCCGAGCCACCTGTACCCGGGGCGGGCTACAGGACACGTAGTCGAGTCCCACCTCCCGGCAGAAGGCGATCGAGTCCG
>JBKHXZ010000110.1:0-4252 GCA_046565785.1 Acidimicrobiia bacterium | reverse complement strand
GGTTGGTGTAGTCCTCCGGGTTGGCGGTGGCCACGAGGAGCAGGTCGAGCGGAAGGCGCACAGTGAACCCGCGCACCTGGATGTCGCGTTCTTCGAGGATGTTGAGCAGCGACACCTGGATGCGGGGCGGGAGGTCAGGCAGCTCGTTGATCGAGAAGATCCCGCGGTGGGTGCGAGGGACCAGCCCGTAGTGGATGACCAGTTCGTCGGACAGGTAGCGGCCTTCCGCCACCCGTATGGGGTCGACGTCTCCGATCAGGTCGGCAACCGAGGTGTCGGGGGTGGCGAGCTTCTCGGCGAACCGTTCGTCCCGGCCGATCCAGCGGATCGGAACCGCATCCCCGTCTGTCGCCACCCGCTGACGGCACGAGGCGCACACCGGGGTGTACGGCGAGTCGTTGATCTCACAGCCTTCGATAGCGGGAACGGCCGGGTCGAGGAGGTCGACCAGGCGGCGGATCAGGCGGGTCTTCGCCTGTCCACGCTCCCCCAACAGGATCATGTCGTGGCCGGCCAGGATCGCTCGTTCCAGGGCGGGCAACACGGTGTCGTCGTATCCCACGATCCCCGGGAAGAGGTCTTCGCCAGAACGCATCCGGACGACGAGGTTGTGGCGGAGTTCCTCTTTGACGGTCCGGTCCTGCCAGCCGGTTGCGCGGAGTTCGCCGATGGTGGAAGGCTGAGATCCCATCGACCGGACCCTACGCCACTCTCCGGATTACCGATCGACAGCGGCCAGCAGACCGGCGATCCGTTCCGGCGGGGCAAACGCGACCGCAGCCGCGTTGCGGGTGACCGCACGCACCTCTTCCTCGCCCCAGCCGAACGTGTCGACCAGCGCCGCAAGCTCGTCGCTTGGGCTGGTGCCGCTCATCAGCCGGTTGTCACAGTTCACGGTGACGGCGAATCCGAGCCGCAGCAGCCGATCGATCGGATGGTCCGCAAGCGTGGGGACCGCCCCGGTGTCCACGTTGGAGCGCGGGCACAGTTCCAGCGGCACCGCCCTGTCGTGCACCTCGGCTGCCAGCGGCCCCAGGCGGTCGTCTTCGATGTCGTCGACGATCCGAACGCCGTGTCCCAGTCGTTGGGCACCGCAGTCGTGCAGGGCCGCCGCGATCGATTCGAGGCCGTCGGCTTCGCCGGCGTGGATGGTGATTCCGAGTCCGCCGGCAGCCGCCGTACGAAAAGCGTCGAGGTGAGCAGTAGGCGGATATCCCGCCTCCGGCCCGGCAATGTCGAATCCGACCACTCCCCCATCTCGCCAGCGGACTGCAGCTTCGGCTGCTTCCCGTGTTCGACTTTCATGGCGCATGCCGTCCACGATGAGCCCGACGCCCGTCCCGGTCTCGCGGCTCCCTCGTGCCAACCCTGCCAGGGCGGCCTCCAACACAGCGTCGATCGTCAGGCCCGCCCGGGTGTTGAGTTCCGGAGCGAATCTGACCTCTGCGTAGATGACACCGTCAGCGGCGAGATCCACCACCGATTCGTAGGCCACCCGCTCCAGGGCGGGTGCGGTCTGCAGCACGGCGATGGTGTGGTCGAAGGTCTTCAGGTATCCGGGAAGTCCACCACCTTTGACCGTTCGGACGAACCAGGCGGCGAGTGCTTCGACGTCGCGCTCTGGCAGCTCGTCGTATCCGATCTGATCGGCGAGTTCCAGAATCGTTGCCGGCCGCAACCCGCCGTCGAGATGCTCATGCAGGACGACTTTGGGGAAGCGGCGCAGTTCGTCCGGACTCATGTCGCGGGGTCGGTCTCACCGCCGCTAGGTCCGTAGAACACTGCCCACACCGAGAAGTTCGGCGTGAAATCCTCGAAGGCGTGGTCCGTTCCGGCCGGAACGAACAGCAGGTCGCCCGGGCCGAAGGGCTGGCGTTCGTCGCCGATCCGGAAGAAGCCGCTGCCGTCGATCACGACATACACCTCGTCCTGGTCGTGCGGCTGTTGATCGTCGGTTTCGTGCGGCGCATACAGGCCCGCGGACATCGTGCCGTGACGGATGACTTCGGCGTATCGGTCTTCGGTGGGTATCGCCGTCAACGCCCGCCGGTAGGTGATCCATTTTCCTTCGCTCATACCCGGACCTTATTGGGTCGTCGTCGATTCCCGTCGCCGGATCAGCGGACGATCGCCTCGAGTGCGGCAAGCGCCGCCTGGTTGAGCACCGGGTCGTCCTCAGTGTGGGCGATGATGAACTCGACACTCGAACGCCAGCTCTGGAGTTCGTCGAGGAGGCGGGCGTCGCCGGTGGCGCGGATGATCTGTGCGGCATCTGGGATCAGGTTGATCAGGGCGGCAGGAAAAGACGCGACGAGATCCACCGTCCATTGGCCGTCGGCTTCGACCAGGACCATGCGTCGGACGGAAGCGTCCGAACCGCGGAACAGCTCGGCGATGGCGAAGTCGACCTCGCCGACGGTGACCTCGGTCCATCCATCCGTCCGCAGCGCGCTCAGCGGCGACCCGAGGGTGGGCTGGAGTTGGGTAACGAATCCCGCCCAGAAGTTTGCGATCACCATCTGTCGGTCGGCATCGGTGAGCGCTGCCACCTGTGCTCCGCTGAGACCCTCGGCGAGCGCCAGGAGGGAGGCCTGCCGACCCGATGACAGGTCCGCTGCAGTGGCGAAGTCGTCGGCTTCCAACGCTTCCACCAGGGCTTCGAACGCCGCCGCATGAGAATCGGCGGGTGCGGCCACCGTCGAGGTCGAGGAGGACGCGCCACCACCACTGCAGGCGGCGAGCACCACCGCGAGGACGACCGCCCTCCTCACGCGATCGGCTCCAGGCGTCCGGTGCGTACCAGGCCGCGCCGCCGGGCAGGATCACCCAAACCTGACCGAGTCCACACCACCGCCAGATAGGCGAGGCCGGCGAGTTCTCTGACCCAGCGCCACGGGTCGGACAGCGCCCGATCGGTCACGCCGTCCCAGTACGGCGACGGGCCGGACGGGATCGGGCCGAAGAACGGCCAGGCGAACACCTCGGTCTTGGTCCACATGCCGTCGAGGAGAAGATGGAAGAACATCCCGACCACCAGCGCCATCCATGCTCGCCGCCGGCGTCCCCGCCGGGTGGCGATCAGCACGACCAGGGCCACCGCGGTGGGCGCGAGGAGGGTGTGGGCGTACGCCTCCCCGGTGGACAACGTGTCCGCCAACAGCAGCGTGCCGAGGGGTAGGTCGATGAGGTCGGGTAGCAGCGCACCCAGCGCCAGGAACCGCACGTCCACCTTGGGATCGCGGAAGATCCACCGGAACAGGAAGAGGGTGGCACCCAGATGCCAGGCGATCACGATGTCAGAAGACGAGGATGCGCCGGCAGTGGGTGCACCTCGGCGGGTCGTACTCCTTGGCTTCCGACTGTTCGGGAGCCGACAACGCAAGGTGACAGCCTCCACACGCCCCGTGGTCGAAGCGCCCCACGGCCACCCCTTCCTTGGTCTTGCGCAGGGTGTCGTATAGGTCGAGGAGGTCGCCGGGGATCGAAGGGACGATCTCAGCTTTGCGGGATTCGCGCCGTCCGAGCTCGAGGTCGATCTCCTTCCACAACTGGGCGATGGTGGATTCGAGTTCTTTCTCCTCGGCGAGTGCCGTCTCGACAGCCTGCTCTGCGGTGGCGAGTTCGGTCTCCAGGAGCTCCCGCCGGTCCAACAACGCCAGCACCCTCTCTTCCATCGCGCTCTGCTGGCCGCGCAGCGACGTCACCTCGAGACGCTTGTGCTCGGTCTCACGGCTGCTCATCCCGCCGGCATACAGTCGGGTCTCGGATTCGTTCAGCTTTGATTCGAGGATGTCGAGTTCCCCTTCGGCCTTGTCGAGTTCGAGGGACACCTGCTTGTGTCGACCGGCCACTTCGTCGCGGGCTGACTCGGCGGCCTGCCGGCGCTGGTTCGCCTCTCGGTAGGCGGTGAGCTCGGGGAGAGACTGACGACGTTCGAGGAGCCGGTCGATCTGCAGGTCCACCTCCTGGAGGTCGAGCAGGTCGGCGAGTGCGGGGATCTCCATCAATGGCTCCGTGGGTGATTGGGAGGCGAGGCTATCGCCATGGGGTCGGGTCGTGGCCGGTCAGGTCTTGCATCTCGGCTTCGGGGCACGCATCTCTGACGGCTTCGAGAAGTGCCTGGATCCCGGGGCGCTCGGTGGCAGTATGGCCTGGGTCGATGACAGACATCCCTCGATCCCGTGATTCGACTGCGCGGTGATGATCCACATCGCCGGTGACGATCACATCTGCACCCGCGGCGGCTGCTGCT
>JBKHXZ010000109.1:0-2285 GCA_046565785.1 Acidimicrobiia bacterium | reverse complement strand
CGAGCATCGCCATCCCGTCGATGGTCGGTCCGTAGCTGTGGCCGTTGTCGTTGACCACGATGATCAGCCGCCGGGGTCGGGTGACCGCGATGTGGCTGAGCGCTTTGTACGCCATTCCTCCGGTGAGGGCCCCGTCACCGATGACCGGCACGGTCCAGTGTTCGGTGTCGGACAGGGCGTGGCCCAGGGCGTACGACAGGGAGGTCGACGCATGAGAGTTTTCGACGAAGTCGTGTTCACTCTCCGCCCGGGACGGATACCCGCTGAGTCCGCCGAACTCGCGCAGGCGGTCGAACCGGTCGCGGCGACCGGTGATGAGTTTGTGGACGTACGCCTGATGCCCAACGTCCCACAAGATGCGGTCGCGCGGGGAGTCGAACACTCGATGGAGGGCGAGGGTGAGCTCGACGACGCCGAGGTTGGGCGACAGGTGGCCGCCGGTTTTGGAGATCTTGTCGAGAAGGAAGGTCCGGATCTCGGCCGCGAGCTGTGTCAGCTCCCCCAGCGTCAGATCGTCGAGGTCGGACGGACTCTCGATCCTGGAGAGGATCATGCCGACAGGCTAGTGGGGAGACCCCGCCAGAGGTATCCCGTCAGGGACGGGCGCGTGGCAACACCAGGTGGAAGGTCGAGCCGACACCGAGTTCGGATTCGACCGACACCGACCCACCGTGGCCCTCGGCCACGTGTTTGACGATGGCCAGGCCCAGCCCCGTCCCACCTGTCTCCCGGGACCGGGCGACATCGACCCGATAGAACCGTTCGAACACCCGGTCGATCGATCGACGGGGAATCCCGGCGCCGGTGTCCTCCACGAACAGACGCACAGATTCGTCGTCGACCGACAGTCCCACCGTGACCGAATCACCGGCTGAGCTGTAGCGAACGGCGTTCGACACCAGGTTGCGCACAGCGAGGGCCAGGTCGCCGGTCGACCCGGTCACGGTCGCCGGCTGGAGTCGGCTGACCATGGTGATGCCTTTCTCGTCGGCGGACTCTCGCAACCGCTCGATCTCCTCTTCGGCGATCTTGTCGAGGCGAACTCGATCCGATCCGCCGGATGATGTCTCCAGACGGGAGAGGTCCAGCAGATCCCCGACGATGCGCGCCAGTTGGGAAGCGGCATCCTGAACCAGCACCACGAATCGTCCTGCACGCTCCGGGTCGCGGTCGAGTGCCATCTGCAGCGTCTCCGACGCGGCAAGGATCGATGCGATCGGAGTTTTCAGTTCGTGCGAGGCGTCAGCGACAAAGTCCCGCCGCATCCGTTCGACCCGTACCCGCTCGGAGATGTCGCTCACCACCAGCACCATCCTCCCGTCCGGCAGCGGCGTGGCGAGCGCCCGCAGGGTCGGCCCGGTCCCGCCGGACTCCAACGTGGTCTCCTGCGTCGCCTCGGCATCGCCTGCGGCACGCACCAGACGCTGCAGAGTGTGGGGTGTGAGCCGGGACAGCCGGTCAGGTACGCCTCCCAGGATCTCCCGGGCCGGACCGTTGCCGTAGAGGACCGTCCCGTCGCCGGCGAAGAGCACCACGCCCTGCGGGAGAGCGTCGAGCAGCACTCCGAGCGTCTCCCGCTGGCTCTCTGCCTCCACGACCCGGGATCCGAGCTCGTCCACCATCCGACCTATGGAGAGACCCAACCGGTCCAGTTCGCGAATCCGCGACCTTCGAGGGCGAAGGTCGATCCGTCCCTCGGAGATCTCGCGGGCTACTCCGGTGAGTTCTTGGATCGGTCGTGCCATGCTGCGGCCCACCATCGCCGTGATCAGAACGCCGATGCCGCCGGCGATCAGTGCGGCAACCGCCACCCGGCTGGCGATCTCGCCGACCCGCCGATCCAACTGTTCTTCGGTCACCGATAGCCGGTAGATCCGTCCGTCGGGGGATGCCACCGCCACATAGTTCTGCGTGAGGCCCGTGGTGGCCGACGTACGGGTGTCGGTTCCCACCCCCTCCGCGAGCGCGGTGACCACTTCGGGACGGGATCCGTGGTTCTCCATCGCGGCCGGATCGAACGCGGAGTCGGCCAGCACCACGCCGTCGCTGTCGATGATCGTGACCCGCACATCGAGAACATCGGCGAATTCGACGGCCTCCCGCTGCAGGTCGCTCTCCGAAACCCGACCGAGGATGAGTCGGGCAGCCCGAGCCTCGCTGCCGAGGGCGTCGAACGTCTGGCGCCGCAGCACGTCGGAGGCACCGTCGAGGATCAGGACGGTGAGAAACCCGATGACGACGACGAAGGCGACGGCGTACGAGGCGAGCAATCGCCCGGACAAGGA
>JBKHXZ010000108.1:0-7718 GCA_046565785.1 Acidimicrobiia bacterium | reverse complement strand
TGGGGGGACAGGCCCGCCTCTGGCGGGCCAGGGGGGCGGTCGCGGGGAGGAGCCGGGCGTCAGGTCGTGGCGAGCGCCACGGCCTGGCGTGCGGCATCCACCGCGGAGGCGACGTCGTCGAGGGTGGAGCCGGACAATTGCAGGTAGACCCGGGTGATGCCGGCCTCGGCCAGTGCCGCATACCGGCTCGCCCCCTGATCGGGTGTGCCGTAGGGGATCTCGTATCCGTCGAGCGAGGCCCGGGTCTCGTCCGGGTCGGTGCCCGTGCGTTCGGACCGCTTGCGGATCATCGCCATTGCAGTGTCATCGTCGGGAGCGACGAAGGCGGGGAACGCCGTCGACAGTCGGATCGACCCGGGATCCCGCCCGGCGTTTCGGGCTGCGTCGAGGCACCGGCCGATGCGCTCGGCCATCGGGGTCGCCTTGTCGGGGAAGGCGTTGAATTCTTCGGCGTAGCGGCCGGCGAGGTCGGGCGTTCGTCGTTTTCCGCCACCTCCCACGATGAGCCGCAGGTTCTTGGGCCGGGGTTGGGGGTCGAAGGGGGCAAGCCGGTAGTA
Source organism: Acidimicrobiia bacterium (assembly GCA_046565785.1). GTDB lineage: Bacteria > Actinomycetota > Acidimicrobiia > Spongiisociales > ZC4RG35 > DATHWB01. The sequence continues at coordinate 7,161 of JBKHXZ010000108.1, read as the reverse complement.
GGTGCCTTCGAACCCGGAGGCCGACCCGTCCGATCCGGCCCGCAGGTACTGCAGCGTCTCTTCCAGCCGGTCGAAGCGTTCGGTCATCGGATACAACTCGAGTCCGAACGAGTCGTGTTCGAGTTCCATCCATCCGGCACCGATCCCGAGGCTGAACCGTCCGTCCGACATCTGGTCGAGGGTGACGGCGGCTTTCAGGTGGACGGCGGGGTGTCGGAAGGTGAGCGGGCTGACCAGGGTGCATAGTTCCAGATTGGTGGTTTCCCGGGCGATGCCACTGAGAATCACCAGTTGGTCGTATCCCTCGCTCTCCACCTTCATCCCGGACAGGTAGTGGTCGGCCACGGCCAGGGACGGGACGCCTTCGGTTTCGCACCAGCGGGCCAGTGCCAGCGTGTCCGGGTATCCCCGCATGGTCTGAACGCAGATCTCCACGCTCACCACCCACGCGCCCGCCATTCGGCGGCGTGGGGCTTTTCGGCGCCGATGGTGGTTTCGGCTCCATGGCCGGGGTAGACGATTGTCGGCTCGGGAAGGGTGAACAGGTGGTTTTCGATCGAATCCATGATCTGGCCGAAGCTCGAGTAGTCCCACCGGGTAGCACCCGGCCCGCCGGGGAAGAGGGTGTCTCCGGAGAACACGACCGGTTCGAGGACGAACGACACCGATCCCGGTGTGTGTCCAGGAGTGTGGACGGCGTGGAGCGCGATGTCGCCGACGACGAACTCCTGGCGGTGGGAGATGGGTCCGTCGGGTTGGCGTTCGGCGATGTCGACGTCGGCGGGGTGCATCAGCCAGGGCACTCCGAGTGCATCTTTGACTTCGTCGAGTACCTGGAGGTGGTCCCAATGCCCGTGGGTGGTGAGGATCGAATCGACCGCAAGCCCTTCGCAGACGGCGAGGATCCGGTCGGCTTCGGCGGCGGCGTCGATGATCACCGCCCGGTCGGTGGCGGCGCAGGTCACCACGTAGGCGCAATTGTCGTAGTCGCCGACGTTGAGTTTGGCGATGCGGATGCGGTCGTCGGTGTAGGTCCAGGTCATCGGGGTTCCATCTCCAAGAGGGCTTTGGCGTGGCCAGCGAAATCGAAGTCCGGGTCGAGCATCCTCTGCAAGGTGTACCCGTTCAGGGCGGCGAGCAGTGCTTCCACCGTCCGCTGCGCTTCGGGTTCGCTCAGGTCGGGTCGATCTCGACGGAGGGCGGCGGTGAACCTGGCGACCCGTTCGCTGTGATGGCGGATCATCCGCGAGCGGATCCCGGCGTCGGTGATGCCGCCGGACAGTCCAACCGTGATGTACACCCTGGCGAGGTCGCCGCGGTCTTCGACGAATCGGACGAAGGCTTCGACCAGGTCGGTGACGTGGTCGCGTCCGGTGCGTTCCGGGTCGGGGTCGACGGCGACGATCGCTTCTTTGACCACTTCGAGGATGACGGTTTCTTTGGAGTCGAACAGGTTGTAGAAGCTGCCGGGGCGCACCTTGGCCGCGTCACAGATGGCTTTGACGGTGGCTGCTTCCGGTCCGGATCTGGCCAGGATGGCGCGAGCTGCGTCGAGGATGCGCGTGGCTGTTTCCTCTCCTGCTCGGTTTCGCATTCCGGTGACGCTACCCGACTGGACGTTCTGGGCTTTTCTTGAGTGATGACTCAAATTAGAATGACCACTCAAGAACCCCATTCTCCCTCCAAGACAACCGAAAGGACCCGACGATGAGCCACTACCGGTCGAACCTTGCAGACATCGAGTTCATCCTGTTCGAGGTCCTCGGAGCGGAGACGCATCTCGGCGGCTACGACCTGGATGTCGACACGGCCAGGGCCCTGCTCGGCGAGATCGACCGTCTCGCCAAGAACGAATGGGCAGCGTCGTTCGTCGACGCCGACCGGATTCCGCTCGAGCTGGTCGACGGCACCGTCGAACTTCCCCAGTCGATGAAGCACTCCCTGGCCGCGTTCCGTGCAGGCGGGTGGGACAAGTTCGGCCTGCCCGCAGAGATGGGCGGCACGCCGGTTCCCCCCACCCTCATCTGGGCCGCCCAGGAACTGCTGTTGGGTGCCAACCCGACCGCCATGTTCTATGGCGGGGCGGGACTGTTCGCCCGGGTGCTGTTCGAAGAAGGCACCGACGATCAGAAGCAACTCGCCGCCCTCATGATGGAGAAAGGCTGGGGCGGGTCGATGGTGTTGACCGAACCCGACGCCGGGTCCGATGTCGGGGCGGGAACCACCAAGGCGACCCACCTCGAGGGTCTCACCTATCACATCGAAGGCGTGAAACGGTTCATCACCGCTGCCGAACACGATGCCGCCGACAACATCATCCATCTGGTCCTCGCCCGCCCGGAAGGTGCCCAACCCGGCACCAAGGGGCTGTCGATGTTCATCGTTCCCAAATACCTGGTGAACCCCGACGGCACCCTCGGTGAACGCAACGGGGTGGTCGCCACCAACATCGAAAAGAAGATGGGGATCAAGGGCTCCACCACCTGTGAACTCACCTTCGGCATGGACAAGCCGGCGATCGGCTACCTGGTGGGCGGGTTGCACGACGGGATCCGCCAGATGTTCCGGGTCATCGAGAACGCTCGTATGACGATCGGGATGAAGTCCGCCGCCACCCTCTCCACCGGCTATCTCAACGCCCTCGAATACGCCAAGGAGCGGCATCAGGGGGCCGACCTCACCCGCGCCAACGACAAGACCGCACCCCGGGTGCCGATCATCGCCCACCCCGATGTGCGACGCATGCTCATCACCCAAAAGGCGTACGCCGAAGGCCTGCGCGCCCTCACCCTGTACGCCGCCTGGTGCCAGGAGATGGCGGTGGCCGATCCGGACGACGCGAGCTGGGAGCGGCGGTCTGACTTCCTCCTGCCACTGGTCAAGGGGTATTCGTCGGAGAAGGCCTACGAGTTGCTCGCCATGAGCCTGCAGGTTTTCGGCGGGTCCGGCTACACCCAGGACTATCCGATCGAGCAGTACATCCGGGACGCCAAAATCGACACCGTCTACGAAGGCACCACCGGGATCCAGGCACTCGACCTGTTCTTCCGCAAGATCGCCCGTGACCAGGGCCAGACGGTGAGCGCCCTCGCCCAGGACATCGCCGCGTTCGTCAAGGGCACGTTCGACGCCGATCCGATCGCCGCCCACCGGGAGACACTCGGCCGTCTGCTCGACGACGTCCAGGCCCACCTGGGGACGATGGTCAACGAAGGGATGGCGGCCATGACGGGAGAGACCGAACGGGTCTATCGGGTGGGCCTGCACGCCAACGCCCTGTTGGAGTCGATGGCGGAACTGGTGGTCGCCTGGCAGCTGCTGCGGCAGTTGGAGGTTCTCGGCGACCGGGACGACGACTTCGCTCTCGGCAAGCGGGCCGCGGTTCGGTTCTTCCTCGCCGACGTCGAGCCGAAGATTCGGGCCAGACGGGACCGGGTTGCCGCCGAGGACGGCTCCCTGATGGAACTGCCGGTCGAAGCCTTCTGAGAGGGCTCTATCGTCGGGCCCCGATGAACTTCGCATTCTCAGAAGAACAGGAAGAACTCCGCCGTTACGTCCGGCAGTGGATGAACGAGCGTATGCCCCTGTCCCGGGTGCGTCAGCTGATGGAAACCCCCGACGGGTACGAGCGGGCCGACTGGGCTGCCGTCGCCGAGATGGGATGGCAGGCGATGGCCATCCCGGAAGAGTACGGCGGCGCCGGGTTCGGCCTGTTGGAGTTGGCGGTGCTGACCGAAGAGCAGGGGCGGGGGCTTTTCTGTGGCCCGTTCCTGTCAACTGTGGTCGCTTCGGCCAATGCGCTGCTGATCGCCGGCTCGGAAACCCAGAAGGCCGATTACCTGCCGAGGATCGCCGCCGGCGAACTGGTTGTTGCACTGGCGGTGACCGAAACTTCCAGCGGGTACGACGCCGAGCACATGACCACGTCCGCCGCACGCACCGATGCCGGCTGGACGATCGACGGGTCGAAGCGGTTCGTGGTCGACGGGCACTCCGCCGATCTGTTGGTGGTCGCCGCCCAGACCGCGGACGGTCCCGGCCTGTTCCTGGTGGACGCCTCCGCCGAAGGGGTGACCCGGTCGCGTTTGGAGGCGCTGGACCAGACCCGCCCGCAGGCAGAGATCTCTTTCGACGGGGTCACCGTGGGTGAGGATGCCAGGCTGCCAGGTTCGGGTGTTGGCGCCCTCGCCCGGATCAACGACATCGTGGCGACGATGCTGGCGGTCGAAGCGGTGGGCGGTGCCCAGGCCACCCTCGACATGGCCGTCCAGTACGCCAAGGACCGCCAGCAGTTCGGCAAGCCGATCGGTTCGTTCCAGGCGATCAAGCACATGTGCGCCGACATGCTCGTCGACGTTGAAGCTGCCCGTGCCGCCGCGTACTACGCCGCTTGGTGTGTTGCCACGGAGAGCGACGAAACGCCGACGGTGGTGCCGCTCGCCAAGGCGTACTGCACCGACGCTTTCTTCCGCTGCGCCAGCTCCAACATCCAGGTCCACGGTGGGATCGGATTCACCTGGGAACACGATGCCCACATGTATTTCAAGCGGGCCAAGAGTTCGCAGGTGATGTTCGGCTCACCCGACGAGCGCCGCAAGCAGCTGGCGGAGCGGCTCGGATTCTGAGATGTCCGGCCCGACGCTGGTGGTCTTCGTCGGCGTCCTCGTCGCTCTCCTCCTCGTGATGGTTGCCCTGCTGGTCTGGCAGGAGGGCCGCAAGCGGTCGTTCGACACCGGACCGGAATATGTGGTCGACGACCTGCTGGCCTACATCCGCGCCCACCTCGATGATGACGTGCTGCAGCGGCTCGGACCCGAGGGAGTCGAGCGCATCGTCAACTGGGAACTGCGCTACCTGCAGCGGGACGGAGGAGAGGGTGTGGTGGCCGGTGGAACAGACGAGTCCGTCGCCTACATCATCGACCGGATCGACCAGTTCCACGGGGTGGCCTACCCTCCGGAGGACGTACGGGCCGTGCTGGCCCTGGAAGCCAAATACCTGGTGACTGTCGGTGCCGTAGGTGCCGCGGTCGACGAGGAAGGAGAGCGAGAAGCGTGATCGTCCGCTGCGGATCCTGTCGGACCGAGTTCGACGTCCCCGGTCCCGGTCGGTTCAGCTGCCCGGTTTGCGGGTCGGTGAACATGGTGCGGGCTGCCGGCGGTGCCCCGCCTCCCGGTGCGGGGGGACTCGCCACCCCGCCGCCACCCCCGCACTCCCGGCCCGATCCCCCGTCGCCGAAGATCAGCTGCCCCGAGTGCGGGTTCTCGTTCATCGTCGGCCAGATCGAGGTGGCGACCTGCCCGAACTGCTCGGCGGAAGTTCCCACCGGGTGGACTGCGCCCGACGCGGAAGCCTGATGGCTCGGCTGCGCCGTTTCCCCGACAACCGATTCGTCGGATTGCGTGACACGATGCGGGTCTACGACTGCGACGACGACGAGCAGTTCGCGGTTCTCGAGGCGCGGGCCGCAGAGTTCGGCAACCAGAACCTGTTCCAGACGTTCGGGCCCGACACGGTCGTAGAAGCCCGCAACCGGGGTTTTCGCCCGGCTGGCGAGCGAGCCTCCACCCTCAACTAGCCTCGGGCCGGAGTTCTCGAGGAAAGGCTGAATCGGTGTACGACATCGTCGTCGTCGGTGGCGGCCCCGGCGGGTACGCCGCGGCGCTCTACGCACACAATTTCGGGCTGAATGTCGACCTGGTGGAAAAGGAGCGCCCCGGCGGGACGTGTCTGATCCGCGGATGTATCCCGGCCAAGCAGTGGCTGCAGATCGCCCACGTCTACTCCCAGGTGAAGCACGCCTCCGACTTCGGTGTGATGACGTCGGCTCCGGAAATGGATTGGGACGCGGCGCTGGCGTTGAAGAACAAGACCGTGGAGACCTTGGTGGGTGGTCTCGGGGGGCTGCTGAAGCAACGCAAGGTGGACGTCATCGGTGGCTACGGCCGGCTGGCCGGTCCGGGCAAGGTCGTCGTCGACACCGAGGACGGTCAGCAGACGCTGGAAGGCAACGCTGTGATCCTCGCCAGCGGTTCTCATGCTCGCAGCATCCCTGGTTACGAGATCGACGGCACCCGCATCGTCACCTCCGACCATGCCCTCGACTGGCCGCGCCGGCCCAACCGGGTGGCGATCGTCGGCGGCGGAGTGATCGGCTGCGAGTTCGCCTCTCTCCTCGTGGACCTCGACGCCGAGGTTCACGTCTTCGAGATGATGGACCAGATCCTTCCCGGGGGAGACCCCGATGCCGCCAAGCAGCTCAACCGTCAACTCTCCAGGCGGGGCGTCAAGATCCGCACCGGAGTGGGCGTGGGTCCGGCTCAGGTAGGCGGGGATTCGGTGGTCGTCCCGTTCGGGGACGAGTCCGTCGAAGTCGACGTGGTGTTGGTTTCGGTGGGTCGTGGCCCGAACACCGACGATGTCGGGTTGGATACCGTGGGGGCGAAGGTGGATCGAGGCTTCGTCGAAGTCGACCCCACCACCATGCAGACCGCCCAGCCCGGGCTGTACGCGGTGGGTGACATCGTCGCCGGGACCGCCCAGCTCGCGCACGTCGGGTTCGCCGAGGGGATCGCCGCGGTGACACACATCGCCACCGGCAAGGCCGCTCCCGTCGACTACCGGGCCATTCCCCGTGTCACCTATACCCATCCGGAGGTCGCCGAGGTCGGACTCACGGAGGCCCAGGCGGCCGAGCAGGGTGAGATCGAGGTCACCAAGCACGCCTTCAACGGTGTGGGACGGGCGATCATCCAGGGTGAGAACCAGGGATTCGTCAAGACCATCGCCATGAAGGACGGCCCGATCGTGGGGGCGGCGGTGGTCGGCCCGTCCGCGGGTGAGATGATCCACGAACTGATGTATTCGGTGGGATGGGAGGCACTGCCGTCGGAGGCTGCGGCCTTCATCCACGCCCACCCCACGCTGTCCGAAGCGGTCGGTGAGACCCTGCTGTCGGCGGCCGGCAAGAGTCTGCACTGAGAGGAGCCCGAAGATGTCGACGACGGTGAGCATGCCCCAGTTGGGGGAGACGTTGACGGAGGGCACGATCCTGCGGTGGGCGAAGCAGGTGGGGGATTCGGTCGCCGCCGACGAGGTGTTGGTGGAGATTTCGACCGACAAGGTGGATACCGAGGTTCCGTCTCCGGCTTCGGGGACGAT
>JBKHXZ010000107.1:0-2186 GCA_046565785.1 Acidimicrobiia bacterium | reverse complement strand
GGGCCCGCATCAGGTCGACGTCTGCCGGTCCCGGGTAGGGCGAGGTCATCGGACCGGTGAGCGGGTCGGAGACGTGACTGCCGTTTATCTCGCCCGCAGCGTCGAAGGCGGTGAGGTGGGCGGCGGAGTCGGTGAAATACCAGGGGAAAGCGACGACATCGTCGATCGGGATCATCCACAGCGTGGACCCGTGATCCTCGAAGCGGACCACTGCGGTTCCCTCCGGGGTGATCCACAACGCGGGTTCGGGCGAAGTCCGATCACCTGTGGTCCATGCTGCTCCGATGTCACGAAGGAGGAAACACGGGTTTGACCCGGGTGCGACCCGGGCGCACGCCGTGACCCCGTCGCCCCGTTCGGCGCGGTACACAGTCCACAGGTCCTGGAAGGCGCCGATCGCAACGGCCGACGTTGGCTCGTCGATCGTGGGAAGAAGCGCGGAGAGCTGATGGAGTTCGCTCATTGGGGCTTCGACCGGTGAGAGGACCAAGAACTCTCCCCCGGACTCCAGCGGGTCGAACCCGAGCGACGCCAGACCGGCCGTGTGCACGGACTCGGGGTCTGCCACCGACCACGCAGCATTCGAGAGCGGCACATGCGAATAGCGCTCACCTGATCCGGGACGTTGTGTCGTGGCGGTTGTGGCCTGGGTCTCGGTCGGTTCGTCCGGTGAGGACACAGCAGATGGTCCGACTTGCTGTTCGGCCGGGGGCCCGTCGTCGATCGCCCACACTGCCCCGATAGCGGCCACGACCACGATCGCTGCTGCGACGGCCTGGAGCGGACCGGCGGACCGTCGCTGGCGGGGGACGGGAATGGTGAGGCGTTGGCTGGCGGTGTCGAGTTGGCGGACAGCTTCACGGAGTTGTTCGTCGATCATGGCTGGCCCTCCAGTTGGTTGGCGAGTGAGATGCGGGCGCGGTCGAGATGTGTCTTGACCGTTTCGGGGCTGACACCGAGTTCGGCGGCAGCTTCGGTTCGCGTGAAGCCTTCGAGGTAGCAGAGAACGACGACCTCGCGTTGGCGGCGGGGAAGACTCCGGACCGCTTCCCACACGTCGGTCGCCGATTCGGCCAGACGTACCGGTTCCGGCCGATCGAGCCTCGTCAATGCCCGCTTCGGCACCAAGCCGGCGAAACCGTGAGATCGCCAAGTTGCGTGCCACTCGGCTCACCCACTGGAGCGGGTCGTCGAGTTCTGCGACCTCGGCCCAGTTTCTGTGGGCGCGCAGGAACGCGTCCTGAGTCAGTTCCTCAGCAGCCGACGGTCCCGCCACCGCCCAGACAAGTCGATACACCCGGCGATACCCGGTGCGGTACAGCTTCTCGAAGCGCACTGGCATTCCGACCGTCAGCATCTCTTCTCTCATCTCCCCGTACACACGCATGAAAGGACCATCTTGGGGGACATGAATGCGGTCTCGAGTGCCGAACCGCGTGAAATCAGGAGCTGTCGATGCGACGGCGCCTTCCGTAGACTCGTCTTCATGCGATTCACTGCCGCCGTATCTCATGAGGGCGCTTGGTATGTGGCGCGGTGCCTCGAGGTCGAGGTGACGAGCCAGGCGGGGACCTTCGACGAGGCTCTGGCCAACCTTCGGGAGGCGCTCGAGCTGTACTTCGAAGATCGGCCATTCCCCGAGTCGGTCGAGGCGCCGATCATCGCTCCCGTCGACATCCCTGCGTGAGCCCCGCTCTCCCAGTCGTCTCAGCCAGACAGACCATCAGGGCACTGGAGAAGGCCGGCTTCGCGGAAGTGAGCCGCAAAGGCTCTCACGTCAAACTCCGCAACGAGAGCGGTCGCACGGTGATCGTGCCAGACCATCGAGAACTCGCCCGAGGGACATTGGCCTCCATCCTGCGCCAGGCAGGCATCGCAGTCGACGAGTTCCTTGACCTCTTGTGAGCAGATGTCTCGACTATCCCTTACGGTCGGCTGTATGCCGGATTTCTCGGACGGTTCGACCCGATCTGTGAATCGCAGGGTGTGCATCAGGGTGTGCATGGGGGGTGTGCAGACGCTGCCACCGGGGGTTTCGTCACATTCGCGAGAGTCGGTTTCTCGGATCTCGAACTCCCCCCGGTACGAACGAGATACCCTTCCCCCTCAAGGGTATTTCGCCTTTTTGGGGTTCTCTCCTCAACTCGGCTTCCAAGGTCTCCTCGCATACAGCTGACAGGACATAC
>JBKHXZ010000106.1:0-1617 GCA_046565785.1 Acidimicrobiia bacterium | reverse complement strand
CGCACATGGGGGCAGAGGTGAACCACTTGTGCCCGGTGAGCCGATACTCGCCGTTTCCGGACGGTTCGGCGGTGGTGGTGTTGGCGCGGACGTCGGAGCCGCCCTGCTTTTCGGTCATTCCCATCCCCAGCAGTACCCCCGCCTTCTCGGACGCGGGACCGAAGGTGGGGTCGTAGGTGCGGGTGAGGATGCGGGGTTCCCATTCGGCGTACAGCACCGGGTTGGCGGCCAGGGCAGGCAGAACCGAGGTGGTCATCGAGATCGGACATCCATGACCCTGCTCGATCTGCGCCATCAGGGCGAACTTGGCGTCCCGCACCACCCGGGCGCCTTCGGCGGGGGGCTTCTCGAACGGCAGCGAGTGGAGGCCGGCGTCGACCGAGAGGTTCATCAACTGATGCCAGGCCGGATGGAAGTCGACGGTGTCGGAGCGATGGCCGAAGTGGTCGTGGGTGCGCAGCACCGGATCGTTCCGATTGGCGTCGGAGGCCATCCGGTACACCTCGGCCGTGGAGATCCTCCGGCCCCAGTCGGCGATTTCGTCCAGCGCCCAGGCTCCACCTTCGCGCCGGACGGAGTCTGTCAGTACCGGATCGGAGCCGAGCAGGTCGTAGTTCTCCAACGGGGGAGGCTGGTTGAGCACCTCGTGCGTCATCCTCCCAAACCTATCCGACGCGGGCGTACCCAGGATTCCTGCGGACTTATGCGTCCACATGAAGCCTGGGTACGCGGTTCGGAGGGGTCAGCCCTGGTAGGTGACTCCACCGATTTCGAGGATCCGGTCGCCGAGTTCGGCATCCAGCTCGACGGTGATCGATCGGGCTTCGGCGAGAGCGATGCACACCTGGTCGGCGTCTCGGGCCGAGACGGTGATGTCGATGGCGACTTTGGTCTCGGTCTCGGTCACGTCGACCCGCTGCACCCCGTAGCAGTCTTCGACTCCCATCCAGAAGCCGATGGTGACCAGCTTGCCGTCGACGGCGATCAATTCGCCGCCGCCCGGCACGTGACCGTCGGCGGGAAGATCCGGCTCGATGTCGATCGGGCGGTAGACGATGTCCTCACCAGGAACCGGCATCGGCTCGTCCTGGACGGGGGTGTCGTCGACTGGGGCTTCGATCACCGGGGTGGTGTCGGGCACCGTCGTCGGCGTGTCGTCCGCAGATGCGTTGGTACAGGCGGCGACTGCGAGGGCGAGAACCACCAGCAGGGGGGCCGTTCGGGAGTGAGTGCTGTTCTTCATGCCGCTCCGACGCCGGAGACGCCGGTGCGGTTCCCGGATCAGGTCGGCTCGTTCCCCGGCTTCCACTTGATGCCGCATCCGATCGAGGGCACCTGCTCCTCGGGGACGGGCAGTCCGGCGAGCACCGCGTCGATGGCTGCCCGCAGGTCACGTCCGGTGACCGGCTCGTCGTTGCGGGGACGGGCGTCGTCGAACTGCCCCCGGTAGACCAGCCGATGATCACGATCGAACAGGTAGATGTCCGGTGTGCACACCGCCGCATATGCCTTGGCGATCGTCTGGTCCTCGTCGTACAGCAGCGGGAAGGTGTATCCGACCTCGTCGGCGACCCGGGCCAGTTCGGAGGGCGAATCATCCGGGTAGTTGTCGGCGTC
>JBKHXZ010000105.1:0-26887 GCA_046565785.1 Acidimicrobiia bacterium | reverse complement strand
GTTGCCGATCGTTCCGTCAGGACCGTTGCCGACCAGCCCGAGCGCCACCTGGGTGTCGATCGAATACTGAGCGACACCTTCGTCATAGACCCAGAAGCTGTCGTACTGCTCGACCGCGTCGATGATCATCGCATTCACCCGAGCCGGATCGTTGGCGTAGTCCACCGCGGCCTGCTGCATGATCGGCACGAGCTGTTCCAGGCACGGCCGCAGCGTCTCCAGGTCACCGGCCCGAATCGACAGCGCCTGGCTGTACACCTGGAAGCCGGCATCGTGGATGAGCTGGAATGCCACCGGCTTGCCCCAATCCTCGAACACGAACTCGTAGTTGTACGGCTCGGCGGAGGCGAACCCCTGCTGGGCGATCGCTCCGCCCTCGGCGATGAAACGCGCCGGGCTGCCGTCGTACGACGGATCGATCTGGTCGGCGGAGAGGATCCCCTGGGCGACCAGCACGTCACCGAACGTGCCACCGGCGAACACGTTGATGGTCACACCGAGTTCGCCCAGATCGGCGATCGTCTCGACCTCCGGATAAGTCTCCGGATCCCACATGATGATCTGCGGGTTCTTCTCCAATGGGGAGACCACCGCGATCGTTGGGGCATCGTCTGCGAAGGCGGCGGCTTCGTCGGTGGAGATGAATCCGAAGTGGATCTCCGGCTCGGTGTACATCTGGGTGGACACCGGCTGGAAACCGATCGCCGGACCTCCGGTGCGAACCTGCACGTCGATCCCCGTGTCGACGCCTCCGGCTACCAGGCTGCCGGACACGATCTGGTTCTCCACATCGACGGTGTAGTCGTCACCCACCAGTTGGTAGGTGCCGCCGTGCTCCGCTTCGGGGAACCAGTCGGTTTGGATGATGATCGGATCCGGGCAGACGTCTGCCAGGCTCACCGTCATCTCGCCTTCCGTGGTTTCGGTCGTCTCGCCGGCAGTGGTGGTGGTCTCTGCCGGAGCAGTGGTCGTCGTCTCCGGGGCGGCGGTGGTGTCCGTTGCTCCGTCGTCGCCGCCGCATGCGGCGAGGACCAGGGCAAGGACGATCACCCCCAGCGTCCCTCTCGTCGTGCGTCCCATGTTTTCCTCTCTTCGTTCAGCCCGACTCTCGATTGGTCGGGAATCCTCAGTCTCTGCCCGATTCGTCCCATGCTCCGGTCACTCGCTGCTGCAGCCAACCGAAGAACAGGAACACGGCGACCCCCAGCGCCGACGACACGATGATCGACGCCAACAGTTGTTCGCCCTGCAGCCGGTTGGCGTACCGCAGCAGCAGTTGGCCGATGCCGATTTCCCCCCGTCCGAAGAAGAAGTCGCCGACGATCGCCCCGATCACCGACAGACCCGCAGCGATCCGCAATCCGGTGAAGAGTGCCGGCAGGGAAGCCGGGAACATGAGCTTGCGCAGCCGCACCCACCGCGAGGCATGGTGCAGGGTGAACAGGTCGTGCATGCCCCGCTGCGCCGACAGCAGCCCGAACAGGGTGTTCACGATGATCGGGAAGATCGAGATGATCACACAGATCACCACTCGTGGCATCAATTGGTATCCAAACCAGAACCCGAGAAGTGGCACGATCGCCAGGATGGGAATGGCCTGCAGGGTGACGGCGTACGGAAAGACAGCCCGCTCGATGAGCTTCGATTGGCTCATCGCCACTGCCAGTGCCACGCCCACCACGATCGATATGGCGAGCCCGACCATCGCCACTTTTGTCGACGACCACAGTCCGCCCATCATCTCGGCGAAGTTCTCACCATCCAGGAATCCGACGGCGATCACTTCGTGGGGAGGCTTGAGAAGGAACCGGCGGGCCTCGTCGAGGATGACGTACGAGATGAAATACCACACCCCGATCAGGAGGACCCCGAGGGTGAACGGTGGAAGGAACTGACCGGCCACCGCCTGCCAGAACCTGTGTTCGCGTGCCTCGACAGTGATCTCCGCGGTCTCGGTGGTTCCCATTGGAGCCTGAATGCTCATCGATGGCCCGCCATCAGCGAGTGACTGACCTGTCCGGAGAGTTCGGCGAACGCCGGATCGAAACGCAGGTCCGGCGAGCGCGGATAGTCGAACGGAACCTCGTATGTGGCAACGATGGATCCGGGTCGGGAGGACATGACGAGAACACGGGTCGACAGAAAGACGGCCTCGGAGATGGAGTGGGTGATGAAGAGCCCAGCGAAACGCTCCCGGGCGAACAGAGCCAGGGTTTCCTCGTTGAGCCGAGCGCGGGTGATCTCGTCCACCGCCCCGAATGGCTCGTCGAAGAGGAACACGGGGGGACGAAGGGTCAGCGTCCTCGCCAGGGACGCCCGCATTCTCATGCCTCCAGACAGTGCCTTCGGATAATGATTCTCGAACCCCTTGAGGCCCACCAGCTCGATCGCTTCCGCAGCCAATCGATGGCGTTCGGCGGGCTCGAATTCGTGCAACTCAGCGAGCAGTTCCACGTTTTGACGCACGGTCCGCCACGGAAGCAGCGTGGCGTCCTGGAACACGTATCCGAGTCGTTCCCGATCGACCTCGACAGTGCCCTTGGTTTGTTTCAGCAACCCGGACGCGATCTTGAGGATGGTGGACTTGCCGCAACCAGAAGGTCCCACGATGGTCACGAACTCGCCCTTGGCTACGTCGAAGGAGACATCGTCCAGCGCGTGTGTCCCGTCGGGGAAGGTCATCGAGATATTACGGAACGACAGTGCGGTCTCCGCAGCCAAGCCCTGTCCTCCTGTGAGCGAGCAATGGGGATCCGGCGAATCTAGTCACCGATCCGTCGGTGCGGTCCCGCCGCAACGAACATGTAACAAAACGAAGGTGCGTGAACGTGATCGTCGAAGTGCTGAACCTGCAAGTCGAGCCCGAGCTGTTCGACGAATGGGCGCGAGTGGATGAAGCCACGTGGACGGCGTTTCTGGAACGCCAGTCTGGTTTCGTGCGAAAGGAGGTGTGGCGGGGTGTCTGTGCAGACGTGCGGGTCGTCGTCTGGTGGCAGTCGCGGGAGGCGTGGGATGCGATCACCGATCAGCAGGTGGCGGAAGTCGATGCCCGGATGGGTGACTGGTTCCGGCCGGCGACGTTGGAGACGTTCACAGTCGCGTGACGTTCAGGCGGTCATTGCTTCCAGCCAACGAATCAGGCCAGGTGCGTCGGAGTCCTCTGCCAACTTCCGGGCCTGGGCGATGAAATCGGCGCGCACGGGATGCGCCTTGGGGAGCCACCTGGCCGCGAACACCCTTGCTTCGAAAGCCACCCAGTACCACTCGAGGGGCTCCAACGTATCGATGGCGTCGGTGACGTGTGCGACGCCCGCGTCGATGTCCTCACCCCCGACCACCAATCGGAGACCGTTGACGAGGTGCCACATCCCGGATTTGAGCGAAGGGTCGGTCACCACCGCATCGACGAAGCTGGCCACCTCGTCGAGCAGCGCCGGGTCACCCTCGATCGCAGCCCCTTCCAGGGCGACCGAAGCAGCCAGCCCGGGCGCGAACGACGTCTCCAGGAAGTGACGGCGGCCGATCTCGAACACGTCTCGTCCGCGAACCTCGAACATGGCCACCATCGCCTCACCACGCTCCAGGCCGAGCATCGTCTGCGGGTCCCCGGTACTCGCTGCGAGCTCACGCCCCTCCTCCAACAGCTTTCGACCCGCCTCCCAGTCGCCCCTGCGATAGGCGAGTTCCGCCCGCATGCCCAACGCGTGCGCCAAATCCGATGCCCGCCACACCGGATCCTCCAGGAGCTCTTCGAGCCGGTCGTGGTCCATCGCCACCGAGTAGTACCCACCGAGGTTCCCGGCCACGAAGCCTGCATGTGACCGGTCACCGAGGCGCTTCGCCTCTTCGTAGGCTTCGATCGTCGCCGCCCTTCGTTCGAAGAAGTCCGGTCCGCCGTAGCCGATGTTGATGAGACAGCGCAGCATCACATCGTTCAAGTCGTGTTCGCGCGCCAACGCCAGCGCCCCGCGCAGGAGAACGATGGCGTGACGGGGTTGGGTGAACGCCAGGGCGGTTCCTCGGGTGACGAGCGCGTCGGCCACTTCTTCGACGATATTGAACTTCTCGACCGCGGCGAGCGCCCGATCTGCCAGGTTGGCGGAACCCGCATCGTCTCCGAGCAAGAGCCGGGTGCGAGCCAGGTAGACGGCGGCGCGGGCGAGATTCGGATCCGAGGCGAAATCCGGATACTCCGCCAGATGCGGCTCCAACACTTCGGCGGCGCCATGCGGGTTGCGGTTCTCGTTGTTCACCCGGCCCGTCAGCGCCACCGCCCGATGAAGCATCGTGGGATCAGCCGATCCGGTGGCGAGATCGAGTGCTGCTCGGGCATGTACCAATGATTGATCGACGTCACTCAGCCTTACTGCGGCCAGTGCGGCGATCTCGCGCAAATCCATCTCCAGTTCGGCCGGTGCGACGTCGAGGGCGCTCGCCACCAGACCCAGGATCTGCTCGTGAGCGTGGAGTACCTGTGCTCGCCCGATCGCTGCCCGAAGAGCATCTGAGAGCTCCTGTTGGAGGTCGACACCCACCGGAGCCGTCTCGGTGGCAGCGACGAAGTGTGCCGCCACCACAGGTGCCAGCTCGGGCTCTGCGAGAGAGCGAAGCTGGCGGGCAACTCGCAGGTGAAGCTGGTGTCGGTCGGACTTGGCGATGCGGCTGTACGCCACCTCTCGCAGCACACTCTGCACCCACCGGTACTGTCCCCGTTCCGGTGAGCGCGGGTCACGGACGAGTTCGAAGATCTCCCGTCGCACCAACTCCGACAGCCGCCGCTCCACCTTGTCCACGGCCTCGTCCCGCAACCCGGCGAGGCTGTCCACGGTGAAGGACTGTCCGAGCACACTGGCGTCCCGCACGATCTCGCGCTCTTCGGTGGCCAGCCGATCGAGCCGGGCCGACACCACCGCCTGCACTGAGCTGGGGACGTCGAGTTGGGACAGGTCGTCGGTGGCTTCGACCCCGTCGGGACCGATGACCAGTCGTCCGTCTGACAGCAATGTCCGCAACATCTCGACCGCGAACAACGGCACTCCGCCCGCCGCCTCAACGATCCGGTCTACGGCCGGAGCCGGAATCCCCGGCACCGCCCCTTCCAGCATGGCTGCAACCTCGGAGTCCGCCAGCGGACCGAGATACGTCGAAGAGAAGCCACGTCGCCCGGAACCCCACTCGGGACGGCGGTCCAGCAGGTCGGGACGCGCCAGGGTGACGATCAAAATCGGATGGTTCTGGGACCAGTCAGGGAGCTCGTCGATGAACTCGAGGAGGGCCGGATCCGCCCAATGCAGATCCTCGAACGTGAGGACGACCGTGCCCTCGGCCGCGATACCTTCGAACAGCATGCGGGCCGCAGCGAACAACTCGGTGCGTTCCGCCCCGACCGACGACCCCACACCGAGAAGGGCAGCCAATCGGTCGCGCACCCACTCTCGGTCACGCTCTTCGGCCACGTACCTCGCCACGGTCTCGTCGAGCCGGTCCATCGTGACCGTGTCGTCGTCGGTCTCCGAGATGCCGGCTCGCTGACGGATCATCTCGCCCAAGGCCCACATCGCCACACCGTCGCCGTAGGCCGGGGATCGACCCTCGTGCCAGTACACGACCTCCACCAGACCGTCGATGTACTTCAGGAACTCCCACACCAGCCGGCTCTTGCCGATACCGGCCTGACCGACCAGCGAGACCAGGCGCGCCCGGCGGTCGGTGCCCGTGGCGTGCAAGGCGTCTTTCAGCATCCGCAGCTCGGCCGCCCGACCCACGAATGGGGGCTCGAGTGTGTCGGAGCGGCCCCGGCCACCTCGCTCGGACACAACCCGGGCCGCCCGGAACGCCTCAACCGGCTCCTCCCTGCCCTTCAGCTGATGTGTGCCGGCAGGGACGAGCTCGACTGCCGTGCCGACGAGTCCAGCGGTGGTCGACCCGATCAGGACAGATCCGGGTTCGGCCAGTGATTGCAGACGAGAGGCGACATTGACGAGATCTCCCAACAACAAGCCCTTCTCGTTGCCTCCCGGACCGACCGACACCTCTCCGGTCATGACACCCACCCGAGCAGAGAGACCTGGAATGCCGGTGTCGGCACCGAGTTGGACGACTCGGTCGATGATCTCCAACGACGCCCGCACCGCCCGCTCCGCGTCGTCCTCATGACTGAGCGTGGCTCCCCACCAGGCCATCACCGCGTCGCCGATGAACTTGTCCACAGTGCCGCCGAAACGCTCGATCGCCTCGCGTGCAACGTCGAAATAGCGAGTGATGACGGCCCGGACGTCCTCGGGATCACGCCCCTCGGAGAACGACGTGAAGCCGACCAGATCCACGAACAGGACCGATACCACTCGGCGTTCCTCCGCAGGAACACCAGAGGATCGAGGAGCGACAGCCGTGCCAGCCTCGTCAAGGGCACTGCCGCAGCCTCCGCAGAATCTGTGATCAGCGGGATTCTCGTAACCGCAGGCGGCGCAAATGTGATGCAGCGGTGCCCCACAGGCTCCACAGAAGCGTTGACCGGATTGGGCCTGCGTACCGCACGCGCCGCATTGCATGGTGGTCCTCCAAGCGAAAAGGCTAGTGAGTGCCAGCCTGCCGATCAGGGGAAAGTCAGCCTGCCCTCGACCTCTCCCCCACGATCTCCCCTGTCGGTTCGAACCCCCGCCTTCGGTAGAACGACACGGGCGAGCCCTTTCCGGGCACCCAACTCGTCAGAAGTGTTCGATCACCCCGCGACCGGCGATCGTCGACGACCAGGTCGAGGATCCGACTCCCGATGCCCCGTCGCTGATGGAGCCGATCCACGAGTAGGCGCCACAGGTAGGGCTCGGGATGCCGCTCGGACGTGTCAGCCAACATGACGAAACCGACGAGCGCATCGTCGGCGCTCACTCCCCGCATCCACGGGACCACCGGAGCACCATCGACCAGCTCGGGGATCAGTGCATCGGCGAAGGAGGCGAGCATTGGAGCGACGAAACGCTCTTGGCTCTTGTGGGTGCGGAGGCGCCGCAGGTCACGCACGTTGTCTGGGGTGATCTCGACCAACTCGACGTGTTCCGGAGACTGGCGTGGCCGCTGGCGCCACCCGTTCCAATCCTCCCGCGTCAGTCCATAGATCCAGTCGTCGGAGTTCTCGTCTCCCACCCAGTACGACAGCCGGGTGTGGCCCTCGAAGAGGAAACCGAGGCGCTCGAGCACCATTGCCGAGGCGATGTTGTCGGGGTGGAGCGTTCCGGCGACCCGGGTCACCCCGACGTTGTCGAAGAGATATTCCACCAGGGCTTCGCCGAGTTCCACTGCGTAGCCATGGCCCCAGTGATCACGGGCGAGGCTGTACCCGATCTCCGAACAGCGGGAGTTCCACGTGAGGTTGATGGCACAGTCTCCGATCACCTCGCCGGTGTCGGCCAGCGCCACGGTGCCCATCCACCAGTCGTCGTTGGTCGGCCCATCCATGGCCATGATCTCTTCGACGACCTTTTCGGATCGTTCCCGCGGATACGGCAGCGTCCAGTTCTGGTATCGGGCCACCTCGGGGTCGTTGCGACGAATGTGAAAGGCATCGACGTCGCCCGCTTCGAAGGCGCGGACGATCAGTCGGGAGGTGCGGATGGGTTCGAACACGAGGGGATTCAACCAGCGGTGCGATCGAGAAGATGGCGGATTTCCCGGCTACGGCGTCATCGAAGTGGAACACTTCGTCGTCTGAGGTCGAGGAGGGACCGGAATGCACGTCACGCTGAACTTCGTCCATGTCGCCAGTGCCTTCATCTGGGCGGGCGGCACCCTGTTCATCGCCCTGTTCGTCAGCCGAGCCGCCCAGGCGGCAGGCCCGGCGGCCGGGCCGTTCATGGGGGCATTGCTCACCAAGACGCGAATGGCCGATGCCATGTTGTGGGCGTCTCTTTTCACCGTCGGCAGCGGTGCCTGGCTGTGGACGCTGGACTTCGGTGGGTCGATGCCGAGCGGGTGGAAGGGCGTGGTCCTGTCGATCGGTGCCCTGTCTGGCATCAGTGCCCTGGTGTTCGGTCTGGCCCGGCAGCGCCCGACGATCCTCACAATGCGTCAGCTGGTGGTGGACATGGGCGGCAACCCGCCAACCGAAGAGCAGGCGGCTCGGATGGGCGCGTTGCGGGCGAAGATGATCGGTTACGGCAACATCCTTGCAGTGCTGATAGCCGTGGCGATCACCGGGATGTCCCTCGGCGCCTGAGGCGCGGGACGCCCACCAGAAGTGTTCCCCTCTTGCATCACGCGTGATTCACTTCTGTGATGGCTGAGATCTCGATTCGGGACCTTCGAAACCACGGCGGCGACATGGTCGACCCGGGCCGCCAGCGGTGAACCCCTCACGCCGAGCCGCACCTGCGGGTCTTTCGCCGCCGCTTCTGGTACCCGGCCGTGCGGGCGTCGGTCGGTGAGCCGATGCAGCCCCACGACCTCCGCCACCCCCACGTCGCCCTCCTCATCGCCGCCGGAGAAGACCCCTACGTCATCTCCCAGCGGCTCGGGCACGCCTCGATCCGCACTACCTACGACATCTACGGGCGCTTGTTCGAAGGCCGAGACCGGCAGGCCGCAGATGCACTCGAAGCCGCCCGGGCCCGATCTCTCGCGGACTTTCCGCGGACTCGGACCCGATCCGAAGGACCCTCACTCGGCTTCTGAAACGACGAAATCCCCTGCACACACAGGGGATTCCGAAGTGTGGAGCTGAGGGGATTTGAACCCCTGACCCCTTGCATGCCATGCAAGTGCTCTGCCAGGCTGAGCTACAGCCCCAAAGTGGGAGCGGTGAGTGTATCAACCGCGCCGCCGCGAGGGGAAACCCGTCGAAGCACCGCCTCGGCGACCCAACACGGGGTCCATATGGCCTCCCGGGCTGGCAGTGAACGACCGGATCGAGACCGCAAAGGACTCGTCAGGACACCTCGACACAGCGTCAACGTCGCATCAGGACTCCCGAGAGGGAAAGGCGATGCGGCTACAACAGCTCTGTGGAGCGACAAGACCTGGAACGCCACCGATCTGACCAAGCTGCGTCCGCGGCGCTGGCCGTATCTTCGTACGTCGACAGAAGCTACCGATGATCCGCCACACGCTGAAAAGGATCAGCGTCGAATTCGTCAGGGGGCTTGCTGTCATCGCGACCGAGGGAGCAGTGACGCTGATCCTCTTCGCCGCCGCGACGTTCGTCGCAGTCCTCTTGAACTTGCTCCTTTGAGATGCTGGTCCGCCCAAGCCTCCGTGACTACCGGGTAATCAGTGCGGTCGTGGGCCGAGCACTGGTCATGCTCGCTGGATCCGGCCTGGTTCCGGTGGTCTGGGCAGTGGTCGCCCAAGAGTGGGCTCCGCTTGGGACACTGCTCTTGATGATCGGTGTCGCCGCGACACTCGGAGCGGTCGCCATTCGCTTCGGCCCGCGCACATTCAATGTCGACTGGAGCCAGGCCATGGTGGCCGTTGCAGTGATCTGGCTGATAGTTCCGACGATTGGAGCGATCCCTTTCGCATTGTCCGGGCACTTCGCCGATCTGCTCGATGCCATGTTCGATTCCGTTTCCGCCTTCACCACCACCGGGCTCTCGGTGATGAGCGACCTCGATCACCTGGCATCGTCGTTGAATGTCTGGCGTCATCTCATGCAGTTCGTGGGCGGTCTCGGCATCGTCGTTGCCGCACTCACCGTCTTCGCTGGGGCGGGCGGAATCACCCTCTACCTCGGCGAAGGACGGGAAGAGCGTTTCCTCCCATCTGTACTGTCCACTGCACGATTCTCCTGGACGATCGCCGGCGTCCATCTCGTGGTTTTGGTGTCGGGCCTGACCGCCGTCGGATGGGCGGCGCTCGGTTTCGAACCAGGTCGGGCGGTCTTGCATGCGTTCACGATGTTCCTGGCAGGATTCTCTACGGGAGGGTTCGCGCCCCAATCCACCAGTATGGGGTACTACCACTCGTTCGCCTTCGAACTGATCGCGATGACCGCCATGCTCGGTGGAGCAATGTCCTTTGGCCTCCACTACGCCCTGCGTGAGGGCCGCTACCGCAGCGCGCTGCGAAACCTCGAAGTCAGAACGTATCTGACCAGTGTCGGCGCATCACTCGTTCTCGTCTTGGTTGGCATAGCGACATTCGATCAGTTCGAAGATGTCTCCTCATTGGTCCGGCAGGGCGTCTTCCAACTGTTTTCCGCCCACACCACTACCGGTTGGGCGACGATCCCGTCCGCTGAACTCGCGAGCTGGGCGGGACTCTCCTTCGTAGGCATGGCCGTAGCGATGGCCGTCGGTGGCATGGGGTCATCTACCGCAGGCGGGGTCAAGGCCTTGCGAGTGGGTATGACTCTGAAGGTGATCGTCAACCAGATCAGGCGCGGTCTCCTACCCGAAGGAGCGGTGGTGAGCGATCGCTACTACCAAGGAGGCCCACGTCGTCTGACTCCTGAGGTCGTTCAGCCGGTGATGACGATCTCCCTGCTGTATGTGGCGCTCTATCTGCTCGGTAGCGCCGTCGGATTGGCCTACGGCATCCCACTCGAACTCGCTCTCTTCGAATCCGTGAGCGCATCCGCCACCATCGGCCTATCGGTGGGTGTGACTGGGCCATCGATGCCCGTAGCCCTGCAGGTCGTCTACATCGTCCAGATGTGGGCCGGACGGCTGGAGTTCATGGCGCTGTTCTCGTTGCTCGGCTTCGCCTACGCCATGGTTCGAGGTGAATAACGATGGAAACGCTGCTTACAACGATCATCGTCCTCACCTCATTCGCTGCGCCTGCCGAGGTGGACGTGACAGATCTGATTTCCGATGGCGAATCGTGGAACAATTCAGTAGTCACAGTCACCGGCGAACTCATAGGTGACTATTCCATCCGAGACGACGGCTCGATGTGGACCCAAGTCAACCAAGACTCCTACGCTGTCCTTCCGGCCAGCGCCGGGGGGGAGGCCGTGGGCGGAAACAACGGCATCGCCGTTCGATTCGAAGCTGCAGCCGCCTCTGAACTCGACCCACCTGGTCGTTATCGACGCACAGGACCCGTCGTTCGCATCACTGGCACCTGGAAGTGGCACGACCCGGACCGAGGAGGGGAGTCATATCTTCGAGCAACGTCCTTCCAGATCCTCGAACCTGGGCAAGCGTGGCCGGAAGAGCCGGAACTCGGCACCCTCGCCGGAAGCCTGATTCTCGTCGGTCTCGCTGCTGGCTTGCTCATTGCTCCGCGACGGCGGCGCCTCTGACACGGCGTCGCGACCGCCGAACTCACGCTTGGCTGACGCCGACTTCTACCGGAATCCGGGGGGCATCTCCCCACAGCCGTTCTAGCCCGTAGTAGTCGCGCGGAGTCTGCTGGAACACGTGGACGACGAAGTCGCCGAAATCCAACAGCACCCACTCCCCCTCGGCGGTCCCCTCACGACGGAGCGGTTTGCGGTCGCGGTCGCGGAGCTTCTCTTCGACGGCTTCGCTCAATGCCTGAACGTGAGGACGGGACGTCCCGGTGACGATCAGGAAATATTCGGTGATGGACAGCAGGTCGCCGACTTCCAGCATCGTGATGTCGATGCCCTTCTTGTCGGCCAGGGCGTCGGCGGCGACCCGGGCCATCTCCAATGTTTCCTGTACGGGACTACCTCCTCGCTTCGTGGCGCTCATCCTACCGGCCGAGGTCGTCTACGCCCGATACAAACCGGCGTCGGCAATCACGTCGAGCACGGCATCCGGTATCAGGAATCGACCTGAGAACCCCCGGCGCAACCATGCGCGAAGCTCAGTACTCGAGATGTCGAGTGACGGCATCTCCAGCCACCGAACGCCCGGAAGGACTGCCTCCACCGCATCCCGGGTCGTGCCGGGCCGGTGCGCCACGACGATCGGGACAGAGGAGATCAGATCCTCACCGCGATACCAAGTGTCCACTCCGGCCGCCGCGTCCGCCCCCAGGACCAGCACCACTTGGTCCGGACGAAACGTCTCGATCGTGTCCCACGTATACGTGGGACCCTCCCGTTGCAGTTCGCGACGGTCGACCTCGAAGTGATCCACTCCGTCGACGGCGGCCTCCAGCATGCGGCAACGATCGATCGCAGGGGTGATGGCCCGGTCGTCCGACTTCTGCCATGGGTCACCGGCAGGCAGAAAGGTCACAACCTCGACGTCGAGCTGTTCCCACGCCGCCTGGGCGAGAGCAAGGTGTCCGACGTGGGGTGGATCGAACGTCCCCCCGAAGAGTGCGCGCCTCAGGATGGAGCCTCCACGAGTCCGGCGAGCATAGGCGGCAGCAGACGCAGAGTTCCGCCTACTGCTCCCCCCGGGCACGTCCATCGTTGCGGATCGACGTACGTCTCGCCCCTGCGTACCGAGGTGTGGACGGCGTGACGGCCGGCATGGACCCCGCTCCGTCCGATTCGCTGGCCCCGTTCGACCCGCTGTCCTGTCTCGACCCACACCTCCGACAGGTAGGACACGCTCACACGGCTGGCCCCGTGCCTGATCGTCACTGTCTGCACGCCCGCCACCTGTCCGGCGAAGCTGACAGTGCCGGTCAACGGGGCTACCACCGCCGCCTTGGGCACCATCGCCACATCCACCCCCCAGTGTCCGCCATACGCTCCGATCGGTCCGAACGGCTCGACCACCGGTCCGGGAAGGACGATCAGACACGCCCCGAGTACCGCCAACATCGCACTTCACCTCCCCCACCCACGACCTTGCGGAACGTACCGATCGCAAGCGGAGACGAGAACCCGCCCCTTCGACGTGTAACCGCTTCCAGTGTCGACTACCTTTGGCCTCGCCGATACGCGACAAGAAGGTTCACATGACCACCGCACGCATCGGCCTGATGGGGTTCGGTCGAATCGGCCGCAACGTCTTCCGGATGATCGCCGACCATCCCACCCTCCAGGTGGCAGCGATCGCCGACATCGCCGACCCCGAAGGCCTCACCTATCTCCTCAAATACGACTCGATCCACGGACGCTTCCCCAAGCGTCTAGAGGAGACCAACTCGGGTCTCGTCATGGACGGACGGGTCATCCCCTACATCGACGCCCGAGAGCCCGGCGATGCCGATTGGGCGGGGCTCGGCGTCGAAATCGTCGTTCAGGCCACCGGCACGTACCGTTCGGCTGCCTGGTGCCGTAAGCACATCGAGGCCGGAGCGAAGAAGGTGATCCTGGCGTCGACCCCCGACGATCTGAACGACGACATTCCGACCCTGATCACCGGAGTCAACGACGAAGTCCTGACCGACACCACCGACATCGTCGCCATGGGGTCCAACACGTCAAACGCCCTCGCTCCGGTGCTCCGGATCCTGGACGACGCCTTCGGGTTGGAACGTGCGTTCTTCACCTCGGTGCACGCCATGACCAACAGCCAGCGCCTGGCCGACGTTCCCTCGGACGGGTACCGGCAGAGTCGGGCGGCCGGCGAAAACATCATCCCTCAGGACACCAACTCGCCTGAGATCCTGATGAGCGTCATGCCGGACCTGCGGGGGAAGATCTCGGGGGCCGCGTTGAACGTGCCGGTGGCCGACGGGTCGACGGTCGATCTGGTGGCTCACGTCCGGGACGCCACCGACGTCACCACCCTGAACGCCGCAGTGAGAACCGCGGTCGAGTCGAAGTACTCCCGGGTCCTGGAGTACTCGTCGGATCCCATCGTTTCATCCGACGTCCGCCAGTCGACCCATTCGGGCATCTACGACTCGCTGGCGGCGATGGTGATGGGCGGCACGATGATCAAGACCATCACTTGGTACAACAACGGGTGGGGATACACCGCCCGAGTCGTCGAGGCCGCCGAGAAGATGGCCGATCACGCGCTGGGAGCACGGGTATGAGCATCAAAATCGCCATCAACGGGTTCGGCCGTATCGGCCGCAACGTCTTCCGGATCATTCTGCAAAGGGACAACCCCGACATCGAGGTCGTGGCGATCAACGACCTCGCCGACGACGACGTCCTCGCCTACCTCCTCGAATACGACTCCGTCATGGGACCACTCAACATGGACGTGGAAGTCCACGGCGGCGTCATGACAGTGGGCCGGCAGTCGGTGAAGATGCTGATGGAGAAGGACCCGTCAGAGCTCCCGTGGGGCGAACTCGATGTCGATGTGGTGGTGGAGGCCACCGGTATCTTCCGCAGCAAACAACAGCTGCAGAAGCACCTCGACGCCGGGGCCAAGCGGGTCATCCTCACGGTGCCAGCCAAAGACGAGATCGACGAGATGGTCGTCCTCGGCGTCAACGACGACGTGCTCGACGCCTCGGACGTCATGGTGTCCAACGCCTCGTGCACCACGAACTGCCTTGCACCCATCGCCAAGGTGCTGGACGACGCATTCGGAATCGAGCGCGGGATCATGACCACCGTTCACGCCTACACCAACGACCAGCGACTCGCCGACGTACCCCACAAGGATCTGCGGCGTAGCCGGGCAGCCACCGAGAACATCATCCCCACCACCACCGGGGCGGCCAAGGCGGTCGGGAAGGTACTGCCCAAACTGGCCGGGAAGCTCGACGGAATGGCGATGCGGGTGCCGGTCCCGGACGGCTCCACCGTGGATCTGGTGGTGGAGTTGAGCAAGGAGGTGACCGTCGACGAGGTGAACGCAGCGGTCAAGGCTGCCGCAGACGGACCGTTGAAGGGAATCATCCAGTATTCGGAGGATCCTCTGGTGTCGACCGACATCATCGGAAACCCGCATTCGTCGATCTTCGACGCAGCATCCACCCAGGTTCTGGGGGGCAACCTCGTCAAAGTGCTCAGTTGGTACGACAACGAGTGGGGATACTCGAACCGGGTGGTCGACCTGATCGATCGTCTCGGTGAACTACTCCCCGCCTGAATCCCAGTGCGCATAGAGATCCGGCGCATCCGTGCCGACGAGGGGCCGCTCCTGATGCAGGTGCGGCTCCTCTCGTTGCTCGACGCTCCGTACGCGTTCGCCGGCACCTACACCGAAAGCATCCAGCTGCCGACCGAACATTGGGCGGAACGGGCTCGTGCGGGGTCGGCCGGAGGGACACAGGCGGTGTATCTGGCCTTGGCGCCGGACGGGCCGGTGGGAATGGCCGGGGCGTACACCCCCGAGGATCACGCGGAGGTTCGCATGATTTTCGGGGTGTGGGTCGAACCCGGTTTGCGCGGACAGGGACTCGGGCTCCGCCTGGTGGAGACGATCGTCGACTGGGCGGAGTCGGCCGGCGCCGAGCGGTGTGAACTGTGGGTGGCCGAACCGAATCTGGCCGCCCGAGGTCTCTACGAACAGCTCGGGTTCGAGGACATCGGGCTTCGCCAACCCCTAGCGTCGGATGAGACCGTGAGAGAGCTGAAGCTGGTCAGGCGAGCAGGTCGAGGACTGTCTGTCTGAAGTCGTTCGGCTGGAAGGGCTTGGTGACGAAGGCATCGGCGCCCCCCTCATCGGCCCGTCGACGTGACTCCTCTTCGGCGTGGGCGGTGAGCACCACCACTGGCAGCGAACGAGTGGCCGGATCCTTGCGGATGTGGTCCAGCACCTGCCAGCCGTCCATTCCGGGCAGCCCGATGTCGAGCACCAGGAGGTCGGGGTTTTCGGTGCGAACGGCTTCGAGTCCGCTCGGTCCGTCTTCGCTCATGTGGATGTCGAGGTCGGCTGCGCGCAGGCAGACCTCGATAAGGCGACGGATGACTGCGGAGTCCTCGATGACCAGGATTCGCTGACCCACTGGCTCTGTTCCCTCTTCTCGTCCAACGCTTGCGATGTCGCCCGCAGACCCTGCGCGGCGACGCCGTGTGTTCGGCTACGGCGAGAACATCGGCAGCGAACCGCCCCCAGTTGAGGAATATCTCCTCTTCTTCGCCGCTCGTCTCGGCTGGGTCGCCACCCGCTCCACGAACTCCTCCAGTTGACGGAGGTTGCGAACCTCGAACACCTCGTCGCAGAACTTAGCGTATCGGGACATCACGGAGTCGCCGGAGTCCCAGTAGGCCCGAGGCTCGGGGTTGAGCCAGTAGAGCGCTTGACAGTTGTCGGCGATGTCGGCGAGGTGCCGTTCTCGGGGATCGCGATAGTTGTTGCGGGCGTCCCCGGCGATGATGACCGTCGACCGGGGAGTGAGCTCCCGGCCGTAGGTCTCTGCGAACTGTTCCAGGGCGTGGCCGTAGTCCGAATGCCCGTCGAGCCACACCACGTCGGCCTCGGTGGTGATCCGCAGCAGGGCGTCCTTGAAGTCGATTCCAGGTTTGAGATGGTCGGTCACCTCGTCCACCGCATCCACGAACACGAACGCCCGCAGCTTGGAGAACTGGGTTCCCATCGCATAGGTGAACTGCAGTGTGAAGCGGGCGAAGGTCGCCATCGAACCGGAGATGTCGCACAGCAGGAACAGTTCCGGGCGGTGCGGGCGAATATGCCGGAACCGGGGCTCGATCGGCACGCCGCCGGTGGCCAGCGACGAACGCACTGTCTTGCGGAAGTCGAGACGCCCCCGGGCTGCCCGCCGGCGACGTTGGGCGAGACGGGCGGCCAGCTTGCGGGTGAGGGGTTCGATCACTTGTTCCAGGTTGCGCAGGTCGGTGCGGGTGGCATGCATCAGGTCGATCTCTTCGACCAGGGGCTGTCGGAGGGTGCGGGCCACCGCCTCGTGACCCCGATCTTCGACCAGTCGACGGCGGATCTCGGCCTTCAACTCCTCCCGCAGTCGTTCGATGCGCAGACCCGCCTCTTCGGTGATGAGGCGACGTTCGAGTTCGTCGATCTCAGAACCACCTTCTGCGAGCATCGCCTCGATCAACCGGTCGGTCAGCGCGTCGACGTCGAGCTGGCGCAGGGTCCGGTACAGGTAGTAGGTGCCTCCGACCGGGCGGCCAGGTTCGATGCCCGCAAGCTGGTCCACCGCATCCTGGGCGGCAGAACGCAAAGCCGAAAAGTCCTGGTTGCGCATCGCCTCGTACAAGGCGTCGATGAGCTCGTCGACGCTCATGTTGCCGCCGCCACTGCCCTGCCGGGCATTGGCCTCGCCCTCGCCCGGCTGGCCTTCGAAGCGGCTTTCGGGGTCGGATGGCAGGTCGGGACGCCGTGCCGCGAAGAAGACGTCGAAGGCAGTGTCGAACGCCGGTTCGTGTCGAGCGTTCTTCACGAGAGTGGCACGTAGGGTTTCTTTCAGCGCGGTGCGGTCTGCCAGGTCGATGTGTTGGACGGCGTTCATGGCGTCGATCGACTCGACCATCGACACCGGCACGCCTACCTGACGCAGCTCCTCCACGAAGGCGGAGAGGAGTCCCAGCATCTACTCGGACAGCTCCTTGCGCGCGCGCTCGATGTCGTTCTGGTACTTGAGCAGCACGTGCAGGGTGTCGTCGATCACCTCACGGTCGACGTGATCGATCCCCAAGGCAAGCAGCGTCATCGCCCAGTCGATCGTCTCGGATACCGACGGGGACTTCTTCAGATCCATCTGTCTGATCGATCTCGCCACCCGAGCGATCTCCGTGGCGAGATGGTCACCCAGGCCTGGCACTCGCGCACGAAGAATCTCCGCTTCCCGCTCCGGGGTCGGATACGACACATGGAGGAACAGGCAGCGCCGCTTGAGCGCTTCGGAAAGTTCACGGGTGTTGTTCGAGGTCAACAGCACCATCGGCTGGCTGGAAGCGGTCACGGTTCCCAGTTCGGGAATCGAGACCTGAAAATCCGACAGGACTTCGAGCAGGAGCGCCTCGGTTTCCATCTCCACCCGGTCGATCTCGTCGACCAGCAGCACCACCGGCTCGGTGGACCGTATCGCTTCGAGGAGCGGACGAGTGAGGAGGAAATCCTCGGAGAAGATGTCGTCTTCGATCTCGCTCCAGTCGTGATCCTGATCTGCCTGGATGCGGAGGAGTTGCTTTTTGTAGTTCCACTCGTAGAGGGCACGGGACTCGTCGAGACCTTCGTAACACTGGAGCCGGATCAACCGGCGACCGGTGATCTTGGCGAGCGCCTTGGCCAGTTCGGTCTTGCCGACTCCAGCCGGACCTTCCACGAGCACCGGCTTGCCGAGGGTGGCGGCCAGATAGGCGACCTGGGCGATGCGATCGTCGGGGAGGTAGTCGACGCTGCGCAGAGCGTCCGCGACCGCTTGCGGGGAGGTGAGAGAGGGTTCCATGGAGTGACGAAGGGTAGCCCCGGGCGAATCGTCCACCAGTTGCCGCTCCGTACCGACCGTTGTCGGGACTAGCGTTTCCCGGCAATGCGAATCGTCATCGTCGGCGCAGGAGCGGTCGGGTCCTATCTGGCCGAGCGGCTCTCCACCGAGGGCCAGGATGTGGTCGTCATCGAAGACGACGAGGAACGAGCTGCCGAACTCCAGGAACGAGTCGACGCGCTCGTCATCACCGGCAACGGTGCATCGCCCGCAGTCCTCCAGGAGGCCGGGGTCGAACGGGCCGAACTGTTGATCGCCGTCTCCAACTCGGATGGAGCCAACGTGCTGGCATGTCACGTCGCCGCCGAACTCGGCGTCAAGCGAACCGTGGCCCGGGTCGAGGATCCGGACATGCGGGAGGCCCTGGTCGGGCTGGAAGTCGACTTCGTCATCGACCCCGGCGAGGCCGCCGCCAAAGAGTTGTTGGCTCTGGTTCACCAGTCGGGCGTGTCGGAGGTCGTGGAGTTCGGCTCGGGCGGGCTGGTCCTGGTCGGAGCGACCATTCCGCGCACCTCCCGACTCATCGGATGGCCCCTCTCCGAGTTACGAGCCAACCGGGACGACTGGGACTGGGTGGTCGCTGCGCTCGTGCGGCACGGCGAAACCATCGTCGCCCATGGGGACACGGTGATCGAAGCCGACGACCATGTCCTCGTCATGGTCGACGCCGAAGACGTCGAACGAGCCACAGAACTCCTCGGCGTACACCATCGACCGGTCCGGCGGGTGGTGATCCTGGGTTCAACCCGGCTGGCCGAGCTGACCGCTCGCATGATGTTGGAGGACGGTTATGACGTGATCCTGGTCGACCAGGATCCCGCCCGATGCCGCAAGATCGCCGAGCGGCACGCCAAGGCGCTGGTGATCAACGACGATCCGACCGACCCCGACACTTTGGGATCATTGAATCTCAACGACCGGGACACGGTGCTGGCACTCACCGGATGGGACCACGTCAACGTTCTCGGCTGTCTCGTCGCCAAAGCGCTCGGGGCGGCCACCGCCGTCGCCCGGTTCAACCGCATCTCGTACGTCCACCTCCTGGCCGGCACGGGCATCGACGCTGCGGTGTCCAGCCGCCTCATCGCAGCCGGGGCCATTCTCCGCTTCGTCCGCCGGGGTCGCATCCACAGCGTGGTGACCTTCAACGACACCGACGCCGAGGCGATCGAACTCGAGGTGGATCCCCGCTCGGAAGCTGTCGGGTTGACGCTGAACGAGTTGGGCTTGCCGCGTGGGGCGGTGGTGGGCGGAATCCTCCGGCGCAACATCAGCTTCGTACCGACCGGTTCGACGGTGATCGATCCGGGCGACCGGGTGATCGTCTTTTCGATGCCGCGGTGCATCGACGAGGTCGAGTCCCTGTTCGGACACGGATGACCGCCACCCGACGTGCCAAACGACGCCGCGACCGCGGCGGGCTGGCGATGATCCGCCGGCTGGCGTTCATCATCGGAGGCGTCGTCGCCGGCTCGGGGGTGGCGATGCTTCCCGCCGCGATCGTGGCGATGCTGTATGGGGAGGGAGACGTCGCCGTCGCCATCGCTGCGTCCGGGGCCATCGCCATCGCATCGGGTGCTGTGGGGTGGCGGGTGATGGGAAAGGCGGGGGTGCTCACCACCAAGGAAGGCTTCGGAGCGGTCGGACTCTCCTGGTTCGTGATGTCGGCGTTCGGAACCCTCCCGTACCTGCTGTCCGGTGCTATTCCCGGCCTGACAAACGCCTTCTTCGAGACCGCTTCGGGTTTCACCACCACCGGCGCTTCGATCCTCCCCGAGCCGCACCTCCTCCCCCACGGGATCCTGTTCTGGCGGTCCACCACCCAGTGGATCGGCGGCATGGGGATCATCGTGTTGTCCATCGCTGTCCTGCCGCTTCTCGGTGTCGGTGGCGTCCAGCTCGCCCGGGCCGAATCTCCCGGACCGACCCCCGACCGGCTCACGCCCCGCTTCCAGGAAACGGCCAAGCGACTGTGGATCCTCTACGTGGGACTCACCGCGCTCGAAGCGTTTCTTCTGACCATGGGCGACATGGATCTGTTTCAGGCGGTCAACCACGCCTTCACCACGATGTCGACCGGCGGCTTCGGAACCGAACACACTTCGATCACCGGGTTCAGCCCATACACCCAGTGGGTGATCACCGGATTCATGTTCTTGGCCGGGGCCAGCTTCGCCCTCCATTTCCGGGCATTGCGGAAACCGGCCGAGTATCTGCGCAACGCCGAGTTCAAGCTCTACGCCTTCATCGTCGTCGTGGCCGTGGTGATCGTCGCCGGCGGGTTGATCGAGCCGGGCGTCGACATCTCCAATGCCGTCCGTGACGCCGCGTTCACCACCGTCAGCATTGTCACGACCACTGGTTACGCCACCGCCGATTTCGGGTCGTGGCGGCCCGCGCTGCAGATCTTCGTGGTCGGACTGATGTTCCTCGGCGGGATGGCCGGCTCGACCGCCGGCGGCGTCAAGACTTTCCGGGTCGGCATCCTCTCCAAAGCCGCCGCCGCCGACCTACGTCGCCTGGTCCACCCCCGCGGTGTGTTCATCACCCGGTTCGGCAAAGACCGGGTGCGGGACGAGATCGTCGAGAGCGTGCAGTCGTTCTTCCTGTTCTACATGTTCCTCTTCATGACCGGCACCTTCCTGCTCTCGTTCCTCGATGCCAACGCCAGCGAGCGGCTCGACCTGATCACCACCGCCTCTGCCGTGGCTGCGTCGTTGGGCAACATCGGGCCGGGCCTGGGTGATGTCGGCCCGGCCGGTCATTACGCCGGAATCCCCGGTACGGGCAAATGGCTCCTGTCGGGGCTGATGATCGTCGGCCGCCTGGAGATCTTTCCCGTGCTGCTGTTGTTCACTCGCGACCTGTGGAGACGGTGAACGCCTGCGCAGGTGAATAACCTGCCCCACGATGCACATCGTGATCGCCGGGGCCGGGAGAGTCGGAACAGCACTGGCGCACAAGTTCGCCGCCGACGGCAACGACGTCGTCGTCATCGACAACGACCAGGATGCACTCGATGCCCTCGGCCGAGGATTCAACGGAGGCCGAGAGTTGGGCGAGGCGTTCGATGTCGACACCCTGCATCGGGCTAGTACCGCGACTGCTGACGTGTTCTTGGCCGTCACCAACTCCGATAACGCCAACCTGGTCGCGGTCGAGATCGTCAAAGCCGTGTTCGGTGTGCAACGTTCGATCGCCCGGTTGTCCGACCCGGCCAGGGAAGTCGCCTACACCGCCCTCGGTATCGAGTTCGTGGCCGGCACCACGCTGATCGCCAACCTCGTCTACCAGGACATCGTCGACGTCGAGTTCCAGCACCACCTGACCTTCGAAGGCGGAAGCGACGTCGAGATGGTGGAATTCGTGATCAATGAGGAAGCTGCAGGTCGCACTGTCGGCCGGTTCGAGGTGCGGGACCGACTGCGCATCGCCGCCATTCGGCGAGGGAACTAGGTCATCATCCCCTCTACCCGGTTCGTGCTCGAAGAAGGCGACCTGGTCGTAGCCGCCGCCCGGGAAGGCGTCCGCAAACGGATCGGCTTTTTCGTGAAGGACGGACGATGAGAGTCGTCATCGTCGGCGGCGGCAAGATCGGCGCAGAACTTGCCAGCCGGCTGCTCGACAAGGGGTCGGCCGTGATCCTCATCGAGGAGAACGAGGAACGGGCGCGGGCGCTGTCCGACCTGTCGGAAGCGCTCATCCTCACCGGCGACGGCACCGACATGCGTCGCCTGCAGAGTCTGGAATTGCGCGAGAGCGACGTCTTCGTGGCGGTGACCGGAGTCGACGAGGACAACCTGGTGGCGTGTCAGTTGGCCAGTGCCGCCTTCCGGGTGCGTCGGGTGCTCGCCCGCATGAACAACCCGCGCAACAGTGCCGCCTTCCGTGCTCTGGGTGTACCCACGGTGAGCGTCACCGACCAGATGAGTGACATGATCGAACGTTCACTCGACCTGTCAGACGAGATCACCCGTGCCCTCCCCGAGAGAGGCGATCTGCGTGCGATCGAAATCGCGGTACCGGACGGGTTCGATCCCACCCCCATCACCGGGCTCAACCTTCCTCCGTCGACCATCGTCGTCAGCATCACCCGCGACGGCCGGGTCGCAGTTCCCGACGGGTCCACCGAGGTAATGGCCGACGATCGCCTCCTGTTCGTCACCCACACCGAGTCGATCGAGTCGCTCAATCGAATGTTCGCCCAGCACCTGGGAACGACCGAGTCATGAAAGCCTGGCTGCGAGAACTGGCCCCTGGATTGCGTGGCCTCGGCGTCGAGGCGCTCGTGGTGATCGCTTGTGTCCTGATCGCGCTCGTCGCCGCTGCTGTGGCCCTGGCTGTCGCCTGACCGTGCTTCTTCGTCCCTCCCTCGACGACCACCGCTCGATCGCTCACGACCTCGGCAAAATCATCGGTGTCGTGGCCATGGCTGCGATCGTGCCGCTGATCTGGGCCGTAATCCGAGGCGAGTGGCAGGCGGCAAGCCACTTTCTTCTCCTGATCGGGCTGACCACCGCAATCGCCGCAGCGTCGGACCGGCTCCGACCCGATCCCAGCCGTGCCGTCGACTGGAGCCACGGGATGGTCGTGGCCTCGCTGACGTGGCTGCTCGTGCCCATTTTCGCCACCGTTCCACTGTGGGGGTCGGGGCATTACAGCCGCTGGATCGACTCGTATTTCGACGCAATGAGCGGTATCACCACCACCGGCTTGGCGCTGATCCAGGACCTCGATCATCTGCCCGAGTCCGTCAACCTGTGGCGGCACATCCTCCAGTTCCTGGGCGGCCAGGGGATCGTGTTGGCCGCACTGCTGTTCCTCGCCGGCAGCGGCGCGCTGTCGCTGTTCGAAGGCGAGGGACGGGAGCACCGGATGTTCCCCAACGTGCGCTCGACAGCCCGGTTCATCTGGCTGGTCAGCGCGGCGCACGCGGTACTCGGGATCGGAATCCTGACGATCGACGGGTTGCTCGTGCAGGGATTCGGCCTGCGGCGCTCCTTCTTCCACGCCACAACCATCTTCATGGCGGCGTTCGACACCGGTGGGTTCTCCCCCATGAGCACCAGCATCGCCTATTACAACTCACCGATCTTCGAGGCCATCGTGGCGGTGTTGATGGTCGCCGGGGCGATGAGCTTCGGACTGCACCACGCCATCTGGAACCGTCGCAAGGGGATCACCCGCAACATCGAGGTTCGCACCTTCGCCTTCACGGTGGCGGTGACGATCTTCGTCACGATCCTCGGTCTCGCCTTGATCGGTGCGGTTGGCGAGCTCTATCCCCTCGTACGGGTGGGCCTCTTCCATGCGCTGTCCGCACACACGGGAACCGGGTTCAGTACGGTGTCGACCGCCGAGCTGGCAAGTTGGTCCGGGCTTGCGTTCGCCGGCATCGCCATCGCCATGGCCTTGGGTGGGATGAGTTCGTCCACTGCGGGCGGCGTGAAATCCCTGCGGATCGGCTTGGCGTTGCGGGCGATGAAAGACACCGTACGCGAAGCGCTGCTGCCCGACGGGGCAGTGGTCTCCCGGACCTTCTACCAGCACGGTCCTCAACGGATGAACCCCGCGCTGATCCGTTCAGTCTTCGCCATCTCGCTGCTGTACGTGGCGCTCTACTTGTTCGGGGCGGCGGTGGCACTGGGGTATGGCTATGACCTTGCCCCGGCGCTGTTCGAGTCCATCAGCGCATCAGCGGCGGTGGGGCTTTCGGTGGGCGTGGTCGCCCCCGACATGCCGGTGGTCCTGGAGATCGTCTACATCCTGCAGATGTGGGTGGGGCGCTTGGAGTTCATCGCCATCGCCGCCCTACTCGGGTTCGCCGCCTCCACGGTGTTCGGGAAATGAGACGGGTCATCGGCCTGGTCGTGGTGGGGTGGCTGGTGGCGCTTCCGGCCGGTGCCCAGGAAGTCGTACCGGTGTCGAGTCTGCTGACGTTGGCCGACGAATACGACCAGCAGGTGGTAACTGTCCGCGGCGAGCTGGTCGGCGACTACGGGGATCGGGGTGACGTCACTTGGGTGCAACTCAACGACGACCCGTACGTGGATGCTCCGTCGTCGGTGGAGGGTCGCCTCGCCGGCACCAACACCGGAATCGGGGTTCGCCTCCAGGGTTCGGTCCCCGCCGAGTTCGGGCCTCCCGGCGGCCACGGCATGCGCGGCCCGGTGGTGGAGGTCACTGGCGTGTTCCGAAACCTCGACCCCCGGTTGGGCGGGCTCACGTTCGTCGAAGCGGCCGAGGTGGTGCTGGTCATGCCAGCCGAGTCCCTTCCCGAACCAGGCATCGACCTTCCCGCCGCCATCATCGGCGCTGTCCTCACCCTCGCCGGCCTCGTCACCCTCGCCCTCCGCCGCGACCTGCTCCGCGTTCTTAGCGAGTGAGCGCGTCATGGATGACGCGCTCTGCATATGAGAATTTTCGAACGGTCCGGTGGGGATCGGGAAGCATTTCTAATACGCGTAACGCCTCAGTTTTGAGGCGCTCATACGCTAAGAACGCGTCAGGAGGTGAGGACGATGAGGTCGTCGCGGTGGATGGCGACCTCGCCGTTCTCGGAGCGGTGTCCCGCCCGGCGGCGTAGCTCTTCAGCGGCGAACCGGCTCACACCCTTGGCGACCAATGCACCATCCGGCCCGGCCACCTCGGCCGCCGCTC
This sequence comes from Acidimicrobiia bacterium, assembly GCA_046565785.1. GTDB lineage: Bacteria > Actinomycetota > Acidimicrobiia > Spongiisociales > ZC4RG35 > DATHWB01. Next base: position 2,047 of record JBKHXZ010000105.1, on the reverse strand, counting down.
CGGCAGCGAAGTCCCCCTCCACTCCGACCACCCCCACCGGAAGCAACGACGACCCGCCTCGGGTGATGGCCGTGCGCGCCCCGGCGTCGATGACGATCCGGCCTTCACTGGGCTGACCGAACGCGATCCACAGCTTCCGAGCCGGCAGGCGTTGTGCACGGGGTTCGATCCATGTGCCGACGTCCGCGCCGTTCACCGCCCGCACCGCCACATCCTCGGCCTCGGCCGGGGCGATCACCGTCGGCACACCCGACCAGGCCGCCATTCGGGCAGCGGCGATCTTGGTGGAGATCCCACCCGAACCGAGAGGACCGGCCGCGCCGCGAGTGAGTTCGTCGAGGACCGAGTCCGTGTGCTCGACGGCATGCAGCAGCGTGGCGGTCTCGTCGGTGCGGGGGTCGGAGGAGTAGATCCCTGACGTGTCGGTCAACAGCAGGAGAAGCCCGGCCTGCACCAGGTGTCCCACCATCGCCGCCAGGCGGTCGTTGTCGCCCAACCGCAGCTCTTCGATCGCCACCGTGTCGTTCTCGTTGACGATGGGAACCACCCCGAGCGCCAGCAGCCGTTCGAAGGCCTGCCGAGCATGGAGATACTGGTCCCGGTCGGCGAGCACGTTGCGCGTCAGCAGGACCTGGCCGACTGTCACCCCGTACTGGTCGAACGCTTCTGTGTACGCCTGCATGAGCCGGCTCTGGCCGACCGCCGCCGCCGCCTGCAGACCCGGCACATCGGAAGGACGCCCCTCGATCCCCAGTGCGGGAAGCCCGGCCGCCACCGCCGCCGAAGTCACCAGCACCACCGAATGTCCCCGCTCGCGCAGCGAAACCACGTGCCCCACGACTCGCCGCAGCGCACCGACGTCGAGCCCCGGCCGGCCCAAGGTCAGCGACGACGAGCCGATCTTCACCACCACCGTGGCGCGTTCGGAGGTTGGTCGTCTCACTCCTCTTCTCCTTCGTCCCATTCGTCGTCGAACGGGACCGAGTACTCGAATTCCAGATCGCCGATGCGCACCGTATCGCCCTCTTCGGCACCCGCCGCGGCCAAGGCGTCGTCGATACCCAGGCGGGTGAGCCGATCCGCGGCGAGGTCAGCCGCCTGGGGATTGGTCAGGTCGGAGAAGCGGACCGCACGCTGCGCCCCGATCCCTTCGACGATCCAGTTGCGTCCTTCGCGTCGCAGACGGAACGGCGGGACGACCGGCCGGTGGAGGACATACCCTTCACGGTCGGGAGCTTCCCGCTTCGCCTGTTCGACCGCCTCGGCGATCCGGTACAGCGCTTCACGCAACCCGACGCCGGTGATGGGCGACACGGTGGTCGCTCCTTCGATGTCTGCCGCCGCATCCGATGCCTCGTCGAGGTCTGCCTTCCCGACCAGAACCACCTGCGGGCGGGTGACGAGGTCCGGATTGAAGGCTTCGAGCTCCGCCAGGAGGATGCGCAGTTGCTCGTGCGGCGGATGCTCGGCCAACCGGGACGGATCCAACAGGATGACCAGCGCCCGGGCCCGCTCCACGTGCCGCAGAAACTCGTGTCCGAGTCCTTTGCCTTCGGCGGCACCTTCGATCAGCCCCGGGACGTCGGCGATGACGAACTCGTGATCGTCGACCGCCACCACGCCCAGGTGCGGCTCCAAGGTGGTGAACGGGTAATCCGCCACTTTCGGTTTGGCCGCCGACACCCGGGAAATGAAGGTCGACTTGCCGGCGTTCGGGAATCCGACGAGCGCGGCGTCGGCCATCAGCTTGAGTTCGAGTTCGAAGGTGCGCTCAGCCCCGTACTCCCCCTGTTCGGCGACGCTGGGAGCCCGCATCTTGGGGGAAACGAATGCAGCGTTTCCGCGCCCCCCTTTCCCTCCTTCCAGGATCACTGCTCGCTGGCCATGACGGACGAGGTCGGCGACGATGCGGCCACTGTCGTCCCGGACCACAGTGCCGGCCGGCACGGGCAGGACGAGATCCTCGCCCAGTTTGCCGTGCTTCAGGTCTCCAGAACCATGACCACCTTTGGAGGCGACATGGTGGGGATTGCGTCGATAGCGGAGA
>JBKHXZ010000104.1:0-10802 GCA_046565785.1 Acidimicrobiia bacterium | reverse complement strand
CGCAATGGTGGTGGTGGTGGTCGAGAGGGAAGGCGGAACCTGTTCGGAGACCGGAGTGGTGGCCACGGTGTCGGCCGCGGCGTCGTCGGTGCAGGCCGAGGTGAGGACGGCGCAGGCCAGCAGCACCGGTCCGAGAGATCGCATGGACCGGAGGGTACCGGCGGAGGAAGTGGTATCGGATACCCTGCGCATGTGTCTCGTATCGTCGTGACTCGCAGGCTTCCTGAGGAGTTCGCGCCAGCCTTCGACGGCGTGGAAGCGTTCTGGTGGGATCAGGACCGGCCCATGACCCGCGAGGAACTCACCGCTCACCTGGCCCAGGCACGCGGAGTCGTCACCATGGTGACCGATCAGATCGACGGGGCCGTGATGGGTCCGGAGCTCGAGGTCATCTCGCAGATGGCCGTCGGTGTCGACAACATCGATCTCGCCGCAGCAACCCGGCGGGGCATTCCCGTCGGACACACCCCCGGGGTTCTCACCGAGACCACCGCCGACACGGCGTGGGCGTTGCTCGCTGCCGCCGTCCGCCGTCTTCCAGAAGGAGCTCGTCACGTCGACTCCGGCCAGTGGGGTCCGTGGGATCCGGGATTGCTGCTGGGCGGCGACCTTCACGACACCACCTTGGGCATCGTCGGCCTGGGTCGGATCGGAACCGCCGTCGCCCGACGGGCGAAGGGTTTCGACATGCGGCTTCTGTACACCGGACCGTCCCGCAAACCGCTGTTGGAATCGCGGCTGGGTGTCGCCTTCCGGGCGTTCGAAGAGCTGGTGGCCGAGGCGGATCACGTGGTGATCACCGCCCCGCTCACCGACGCCACCCATCGCCTCTTCGACCGAGATGCCCTGGCCCGCATGAAGCCGGGGTCGGTTCTGGTCAACGTGTCACGCGGTGCGATCGTCGATACCGACGCCCTGGTTGTGGCGCTCGAGAACCGACGTCCGGGGGCAGCGGCCCTCGACGTCACCGACCCGGAGCCCATCCCGGTCGATCATCCGCTGGTGGCGGCGCCGAACTGTCTGATCGTGCCACACATCGGTTCGGCGAGCCGACGTACCCGGTTCGCCATGGCACAGCGGGCAGCGGAGAACCTGAAGGCCGGATTGGAGGGACGCCGGCTGCCGTACTGTGCGAACCCGTCGGTCTACGACTGACCCGGTACGACGACCAGTAGCACGCCGCCGGACACCGATACGGTGGCCTCGCCGTCGGCGAACTCGTTGCTGACCCCCCGGGTTCCGCCCGAGGGCAGACGTTCACCATCGAGCGGCCAACGCAGGCCGGTGGTGCGGACTCCGTGCGCGTCTCCTCCGACGGGTACGAGCGAGATCGTGTCCCCTGGGTGGCCGGTGAGGCTGATCCGGTCTGCGACGACATGGATGGTTGCCGGGCCCGCCCGCCATTCGACGGCGATGTCTGCGGGAACCGTTGTCAGGACCAAGGCATTGGCCAGGAAGTGATCGAGACGTCCGCCATGGCCACCGAGGACCACGATGCGTCGCGGGCGACGGCTTTCGGCGTAGCGCAACGCCAGTTCCAGGTCGGTGGCGTCCTTTTCCACCGGATGGCGCTCGATCGGGCCGTCGAAGGCCTCCAGCGCGGCGGCCGAAACGCTGTCGAAATCCCCGATCACCACATCGGGCTGGAGTCCGAGCCTGCGGGCGTGATCCAGGCCGGAGTCGGCGGCGACGATCAGGTCGGCATCCAGGTCGGCGACGCTGTCGGGCGGGATCGGGTCGCCACCGGTGACCACCACGATGGTCGTCATCCGAGATACCGGTCGAGCCAGCCGGTCACTTCTCCGTACCAATGGACCGAGTTGCCGTGAGACAGGATCCAGTGGTTTTCGTCGGGGTAGTACACCAGCCGGGCATCCACTCCCTTGGCAGTCAAGACGCCGTAGAACTCGAGTCCTTGGGTGATCGGGACCCGATAATCCCGCTCTCCGTGGATCACCAACGTCGGGGTGGCGTATCCGGCGGCGTGGGCGGCGGGGGACCAGCGGTTCACCCGGTCCAGATCTTCCCAGACTTCGGCTCCGTAGGCGTGGGCCCGCCCGGAGGTGATGTCGCTGGCGTACATGCCAGGCAGATCGGTGACGGCGGCGTGTGCCACTGCGCACCGGTATCGGTCGGTCTGGGAGATGAGCCAGGCCACCATGTACCCGCCATACGAACCGCCGGTGATGGCGACCCGCTCCGGGTCGGCGATCCCACGGGCGACGAGATCATCGGTGGCAGCCTCGATGTCCTGTGCCGGGAGATCGCCCCACTCCCCGCGGATGCACTCGGCGAATTCTTGGCCGAACCCGGTCGAGCCGTGGAAGTTGACCAATGCCGCGATCCGGCGTGACCCGCAGAACACCGCGGCATTCCACCTCCAGTGCCAGGTGTCGCCGAACGTGCCGTGTGGACCGCCGTGGATCATGTGCACCAACGGCGCCGGTCGTTCGACTCCGGATGGCGTCACGAGCCACCCCTGCACGGTGTCCCCTCGACCCCCGACGAATTCGAATTCCTCGACCGATGGGAGGGCGATACCTTCGAGCGCCTCGGCCGTGAACCTGGTCAGCCGGTTCGTCCTGTCTCCTTCGATGAGCACCAACTCGGGCGCCGCGGTCAGCGAATTGTGGGATGCGACGATGCGCCCGTCGGGGAGTCGCTGCGGCCCGGTCAGGGTGCCGGCATCCCCAACTGCCGTCGGTCTGCCCCCTTCGAGGGGAAGTGTCCACACCGGTTGGCGGCCTGCGTGTTCTGCGACGAGGAGAATCCCGGCGGAGTCCACCGCCCACGACGACGGGCTCCGATCCCATTCGGCCGCCAGTTCGACACGATCGCCGGTCTGTCTGTCGAAGCGGATCAACCGGTTGCGGTCGGCGTAGAAGTGCGGGTCGATCGTTTCGCCCCACACCAGGTGACGACCGTCGGGCGTGTAGCGCGGAGCAGAGACATGCCCGGTGACCTCCGGCGTCAGCTCACGCTCGATCGCCGTGTCGACGTCGATCGTGAACAGCGACCAGCGAAGCTCGCGATGCGGGGCAGCCGAGGTGTCGAAACAGGCGGCGATCTGGGATGAATCGGGGGCGATGTCGACGTCATCGGTCGGGTCGCCCGTGTTGTCCCATCGCATCCATCGGGATGAGGTCGGCGTGAGATCGCGCGGCTCGGAGCCCGCCGAGACCACGAATAGATGCGGATACCGGCCGTCGGTGAGCCATCGATCCCAGTAGCGATAGACGGCGGCGTCGGTCGTCTTGGCCGAGGTGGTCGGTTCCTCGTCCCGGATGCGGGCGGAACCGTCCAATGTCGGATCGGCGGCGAAGACCTCGGCGACCACCAGGAGTCGCACGGAATCGGGAAACCACCGCATCCCGATGACACCCAACGGAAGGTCGGTGATCGTTTCCGGCTCGCCACCGTCCAACGGCATGAGGTGTACCTGTTGCCGTCCGTCCACCGCTCGCAGGAATGCAAGCATCGACCCGTCGGGGCTGACCGCCGGCTTGGACGCCGACTCGGTAGCCGACGTCAGTGGTCGGGGATCTGACCCGTCCAACGGGACGTGCCAGATCCGGGTGGTTCCCCTGCCGGGAGTCGTGGGGTGCGTGGTAACGGTCGTGACGACGACGTTTCCCGACACGGTGGGATCGCCGACACGCGGGATCTGCCACATGCGGTCGGCGGTGAGATGAGCTGCCATCGGGCGAATGTACCTGCGCCCGTTCCAGCCGGCCGCCGGTGCAGGGCTATCTTCGGCGTCGTGCAATCCCTCACCGTTCTCACTTCCGGCGGCGACGCTCCCGGGATGAACGCGGCGATCCAGGCCGTCGTGAAGATCGGTGCTGCGCGCGGCTTCGACGTCTTCGGCGTCGAACGTGGCTACGACGGTCTGATCGACGGCGAGGTCCGCCTCCTCACCCGTCATTTGGGCGACTCGGTCATTCCCGAGCCGGCGATCGATGGGATCGGGGGACTCGGCGGGACCGTGCTCGGATCCGCCAGGTCGAAGCGTTTTCTCCAAGCCGAGCACCGAGCACGGGCGGCCGGTAACCTCGGCGACTGGGGGAGCCGCGGGTTGATCGTGATCGGTGGCAACGGATCCATCGCCGGAGCCCACGCCCTGGCGGCGGAATCCGACATTCCGGTCGTGGCGATACCGGCGTCGATCGACAACGACATCGGTCTCACCCGGGAGGCGATCGGCGTCGACACCGCACTCAACACCATCGTCGAGGCATGCGACCGGATCTCCGACACCGCTCGCTCGCACCACCGCGCCTTCATCGTCGAAGTCATGGGACGTGACTCCGGATATCTGGCGATGGCGTCTGCGGTGGCGACCGCCGCAGACGCCGTTCTTCTCCCGGAACAGTCCCGGACCTACGACGAGATCATCGAGAGCGTCACCGGATGCATTCGGCACAGCTTCTCGGAGGTCCGCGGGAAGACCCGGGTTCTGATCATCAAGGCCGAAGGGGTCGACATTCCCACCCATCTACTGGTCGACGCGGTCGCCGCCGAGGTCTCCGACATGGACGTCGACGTGCGCGGCACCGTCCTCGGGCATCTCGTTCGGGGTGGCAACAGCTCGTTTCGTGACCGGCTGATCGCCGGACGCTTCGGCCTGGTGGCCGTCGAGATGGTCTTGGCCGGTCGCACCGACCTGATGGTGGGTTGGAACCTCACCGACATGGGCGAGCCGACGTCGGACAATTTCATCCGGGTTTTCCCCATCGCCGACGTGCTCGCCGAGACACAGGCCTTGCGTGACGGGACGAGCACCGTGGCGCACGACCGCGTGATCCGAATGGAACAGATCCAGGGCGTGCTCAGTCTGTGACGACTTGGACCCTGATCGTCTCCATCGCCTGCCGGAGTGTCGCTTCGACGGTGCCGGGATCGTCGGCGCGGGCGAAGACGAACCCCAAGTAGCGATCACCTTCGGGTGGGGGCGCGACCACCGCCCCGATCGGTGCCGTGATCTCGACCGACGTCACATGGTCGAGACCCCTGACTGTTTCCACCCCGTCGACCGACCGCAAGACGCCGGACCGGGGGATGGGGATCATCAACACACCGGAGGCGGAGTGCTCCCGTCTCAGGGACTCCTTGCGCATGCCGAGGGCGTGGCGCAACACCAGCGTTTCCAACGGGGCACCCAACAGCCCGAAACGCAGCGCGCGGCCACACAAGCCGCCGATGGTCCGGCCGGCGAGTTCGATGACGACCGGTCTGTTTTCTTCGAGGCGCAGCTCGGCGTGGATCGGTCCTTCCCCGAGGCCGAGGGCCCGGACCGCGGCGGTGACAACCCGTTCCAGTTCGACCAGGGTGGTGGGATCGAGCCGCGACGGGGTCACGAAGATCGTCTCTTCGAATGCTGGGCCTTGCATCGGAAGCGGCTTGTCGAAGACGGCGAGGACTTCGACCTCGCCGTTCCACAGCATCGCCTCGACCGAGACTTCCGGGCCGTCCACGTACCGTTCCACCAGCAGCGGCCGATTCGGATCGGCACCGTGGTTGGCCACGATCGTCCGGATGCGGTCGGCGACGCCGGGAGCTTCCTGCGGCCGGTCGACCCGTAGGACTCCCCGGCCGGCACTCAGCATGGGAGGCTTGATGACGACCGGTCCGCCGAACGACGCCACGACGCCGGCGAGGTCGTCGTCGGGGGTGATCAACCGGTATGACGGCTGGGGTACCTCCCCACCGGCCAGGCGCCGACGCATCTCCGCCTTGTCCAGGGTGGCGGCAGCCGCACCCGGCTCGTTGGCGCGCAAGCCCAGCAGCGACGCGGCGCGTGCCGCGATCTCCACACCCAGGTCGTCGGCGGCGATGACCGCGTCGACCGGTGTCCGGACCGCGAGGTCGGCGATCGCCTGCGCCGAAGCCTCCGGGTCGGTGCAGTCGATCTCCACGAATCGATCGTCGGGTCGGAGGGGAGGGCGTTCTTCCGAGGCGATCGCCAGTTCCACCCCCAGGGCGTCGGCGGCCGCGACGAAGTCGGCCGCCCGGTAGGAATCGTTGGGCACGACGACCAGGGCGCGGGGCATTCGGGGAACGCTAGACCGGGCCGGGAAACACGCGACATGTGCGTCGTGGCGGTGTTCCGGTAGCATCGTGGTCATGTCTGACACCGTGCTGGCCGTCGCACCCGACGCCCTCGAAATGATCCTGTCGCTGCGTGAGCAGGAACCAGGAGACGAGGAATACGGGCTTCTCATCGAAGTCACCGGGATTCGCGCCGGACAGTTCCAGTACGAGTTGAGCTTCAGTCCTGTGGCCGATGCCGGCGAGGACTCGATCGTCGAGCGTCACGGAGATCTTCCCATCATCCTGCGGTCGGCAGACCGGGAGAAGCTGGAAGGAGCATCGCTGGCGATGACCGAGCAGGGTCTGGCGATGAACAATCCGAACACTCCGGCGTCTCCGGTGCCCCAAGGGGCACCACCTCCTGGCGAACTGTCCGGGCCGCTGGCCGACCAGATCCAGCAGGTTCTGTCCAGCCAGATCAATCCGGCGATCGCCGGTCATGGTGGAGCCGCCGAACTCGTGTCGGTCGATGGGACGGTGGCCTACATGAAGCTGTCCGGCGGATGTCAGGGATGCGGGATGGCGTCGGTCACGTTGAAGCAGGGGATCGAGCGCATCCTGCGCGAGGCGATTCCCGAGATCACCGAGGTGGTCGACGTCACCGACCACGCTTCCGGCGACAACCCTTACTACCAGGCCGCCAAGAAGTAGGGCGTGGGGTTCACCCGGTCCGAACTGGAGTCGTTTCGCGACGCCACGGTCGACGACCTGGTCGGTCCCGATCCGAAACTGGTGTTCGTCGGGATCAACCCCGGGTTGTGGACCGCAGCAACCAACACCCACTTCGCCCATCCCGGTAACCGCTTCTATCCCGCGTTGTTCCGCGCCGGCCTGGTCGATCGGGAGATCGACCGGTCGGCCGGGTTCACCCCGGATGACAGGGCGCACCTGATCGCACGCGGGATCGCCATCACAAATCTGGTGATGCGAGCTACCGCGCGTGCCTCCGAACTACGACGCGACGAACTGGTGGCGGGCGGGCGGATCGTGCGTGCCAAGGTGGACGACTGGAAACCGAACGTGGTGGCATTCGCCGGCATCACCGCCTACCGCCAGGCGTACTCGGATCCCGGTGCGCGGGCGGGTCGTCAACCGGGATCGTGGAACGGGGTCCAGGTGTGGGTGGTGCCGAATCCGTCCGGTCTGAACGCCCATGAAACCACCGCTTCTTTGGCCGCGGCGTACCAGAAGGTGGGCGAGGCAGCGGGGTTGCTGTGAGACCTGAACCCACCGAGCGGCAAGTGCTCTATGCGCTGGTGGCGGGTGGACTGCTGGTGACGGTCGGTGTTCTGCCGGGTTCGCCGCCGTGGTCGGCCTTGCACCGAGGCCATGGAGCATCGCATTCGCCGTCCTGTGGCTGGCGGCCGTGGCCGCCGTGTTTCGTTCGTGGCGGAACACCGCCCGGACACTGATGGTGTCGATCGCAGTCTTCATGGCCTGGGTGGTCGGCACCCTGATCACTCGCTGACTGCGTCTTGACGCGGCCCCCGGAAGCGTTTTCACTTGCCCGATGCCGCGGGTCACCATCGAAAAGGTGGCGGAACGTGCCGGCGTGTCGGTGGCAACCGTGTCCCGGGCGTTGCGCGGTCTGCCCAATGTCTCACCGAAGACCCGCGAGCGGGTGATGTCGGTTGCCGCCATGCTCAACTACCGGCCGGATCCCAACGCGGCTCGGTTGGCCGCCGGACGCACCAGAACCGTCGCGGTCGGGGTAGTCGCCATCCCGATCTGGTACACCGGCCAGGTGGTGTCGGGGATCGAGGCGGTGCTCACCAGCCGCGGCTACGACCTGACACTGCTGCTCATCGCCGACGAACTGGTCCGGTCCCGGGCGTTGGGTGACGTGGGTGGGGGAGTGTCCAAGCGCGCCGACGGCGCCATCATCGTCGATCTCGTTCCGACCGCCACCGAGCGCATGCTGTTGGAAGAACAACGCGTCCCGTGGGTGATGGTGGGGGCCGACTGTCCGAGTATCGACTCGGTGGTGATCGACAACGAAGCGGGTGCAGCGGCCGCCACTCGGCATCTGGTCGAACTCGGGCATCGCGTCATCGGTCTGATCTCCGGGGGTCCGGCCGCGTTCCCAGCGGCGAGCCCCACCCAGCGACGGACCGGGTTCCTTCGCACGATCGGCGAAGCGGGCATGCGCTTCGATCCGGCGTACGAACGGGTGGGTGACTTCTCGGCGCTTGGCGGATACGAAGCGATGCAGTCGTTGCTGGCGTTGCCCAAGCCCCCCACTGCCGTCTTCGCCATGTCCGACGTGATGGCGATGGGAGCGTTGCGGACGTGCCAGGAGGCAGGGCTGGACGTTCCGGGTGATGTTTCCGTCGTCGGGTTCGACGACGTCGACTGGGCGTTCACCGTCGGACTCACCACCGTGCGACAGGACGCCACGGAACTGGGGGCGGTGGCGGCACGTTTGATGGTCGAACGACTGGAAGGGGCGGAGCACGACCGGCAGGTGATGACGGTTCCAACCGAGCTGGTGGTGCGCGATTCGACCGCTCCACCACGCTCGAACTGAATTCCCGGAATCAGTTGCCGCGTCGCGAAGCCCCTCCCTAGGATGAAACCGCTTACAGGCCTGGAGAGACCTGGAAGCGTCCGTCGAACTGCTCCACGGTCCGACGCGAACCAACCAATCACGGGAGGAAACGAATGATGCAACGGAAGCGAGGGCTGTTCGCCCTGCTCACTGCATTGATGCTGGTCCTCGCCGCCTGCTCGGGTGACACCGGGACGACGGATACGACCAGCGCACCGGACGAGTCCACGACGACGTCCGGATCCACAGACACCACTGCCGCCGAGGACGGCGGCGAAGAAGAGCCGATGGACGACCTGTCGGGTACCACGGTGACACTCTTCGGCCCCGAGACCGGCGCCGAAGGTGACGCGATCCAGGCTGCCCTGGACGTGTTCGCCGCAGAGACCGGGATCACGATCACCTACACCGGTGCTCGCGACTTCTCGGATCAGATCAACGCCCAGGCATCGGGTGGCAACCCACCGGACATCGCCATCATCCCCCAACCCGGAAAGATCGCCGACTTCGCTGAACTCGGGTACATCCTCCCCCTTCCCGACGACGTCAACGCGGCCGTCTCCGAAGTGTGGGAAGCCGGCTACCTGCAGTACGGCAACGTCGACGGAGTGCAGTACGCCGTTCCGACCAAGAACGACCTGAAGTCGCTGGTCTGGTACTCGCCGTCCCGGTTCGCCGAGGCCGGATACGAGATCCCGCAGACCTGGGACGAGTTCCTGGCGCTGGTCGACACGATGATCGCCGACGGGCGAGTCCCGCTCTGCGTGGGGATCGAGTCCGGGCCGGCCACCGGGTGGCCCTTCACCGACTGGGTGGAGGACATGACCCTGCGGTTCGCCGACGGCGACTTCTACGACCAGTGGGTGGCCCACGAGATTCCGTTCAACAACGAGACTCATGTCGAGATCTGGCAGCAGATCATCGATCTGTGGAACAAGCCGGGTGCTGTCTATGCCGCCGGTGGTTCGATCGCCTCGACGTTCTTCGGTGACAACGGCGCCCCGCTGGCCAACGGCGATTGCGAGATGCACCGCCAGGCCAACTTCTTCGCCGCCTTCCTCCCTGAGGGCACCGAGGTGGGTCCCGACGGCGACATCAACGCCTTCTACTTCCCGGCGCAGACCGCCGACGAGCGTCCGGTCCTGTTCGCAGGCACCAATGCCGTCGCCTTCCGCGACGCACCCGAAGTGTGGGCAGTGATGGAGTTCCTCGGTGGTCCCGGCTATCCGAACGCCCGAGTTCCTGCTCAGGGCGGAGGGTTCCTCTCTGGCGTGCAGGGCCAGAACCTCGACATGTACTCCGACTTCGAGCGGGGCCTGATCGAGATCCTGGCCGGTGCGACCACTGCCCGGTTCGATGCATCCGACCTGATGCCGGCCGCGGTCGGCTCTGGCACCTTCTGGACGGCCGCCACCGACGTGGTGACCGGCGCCAAGACGGTGCAGGAGGCACTGGACGCGGTCGAAGCCGAATGGCCGACCGGCTGATCCGGAGCCCGTTTGTGACGACGGGGTGAAACACCCCGTGCATACAGTGGGGCACCGGGTTCGACCCGGTGCCCCACTTGCGTCAGCGGACGAGAACGAGGAGGAGGTGAGCCCCGGCTCATGGAGAAGATCGTCGAAACGCTGGTCGGCGTTGTGGTCGCCGTCGGAGGAGCTGGCCTGCTCTTCGTCGGTGCCAACAAATGGTTCGATCAGACCCGATCGAATTGGAACCGTTTTGCTGCGATCACCGGTGGGGTGATCGGACTGCTCCTCAGCGGTCTTCTCGTCGGCAACCGCATCATGCAGTGGAAGACCAGCACTGCCGAAGATGCGACCGACCTTTCGCTTCTGCTCGTGCTCCTCTTCGCTGTGCTGTGTGGAGGATGGGGCTCGCTGCTGGCGTCGTCGTCCGGACGGAAACGCAGACTCATCGTGGGGGCGATCGGGGGGCTGATCGTCGCCCTGGTCGCCGGGGCGTTCATCCGTCCGCTCGCCTGGCCGGCGATGCGGATCGTCCCGCTCATTGCCTGGCCGGTGGCATTGGGTGTAGTCGGAGCAGGGCTGGCGTATCTCCGCCACAGCGGCCTCGTGAAAGGTGCATTGACAGGAGCGACCATCGGCTGGTTCGCCGGAGCCTTCCTGGAACCGACGCTCGGTTCCGGCACCCAGGCCGAGAT